>JARLJF010000071.1 GCA_031291335.1 Pandoraea sp.
CGGAATCCCCCACAGCAGGCCGGCAGCGAGCGACCCGGCGCGCACGCGCCAGTCCCAGCGTCGCAGGGCGGCCATGTCGATGTCCCGGGTATCGGCCCGGACAGTGCGGCCCACGTGTTTGCGCGACAAGCCGGGATAGGTGATGAGGGCCGTTGCGCGCCACAGGGTCAGCGCGGCTTGCGCGGCGGCCCAGACAAGCAGATGGCTGAGCGGGAACACCTCGCGCAGTACCGCGACGATCAGCCATACCGTCAGGAACGACCCGCTGAGCGAGACCGGCAGGTTGGCTCGCAACGCACCAAGACGCGCGACATAGACATCGTTCGCGTGGGCACTGACCGGCGCCCTGTCGGCCGGAGGCGCGTGTGTCGCCGCCGACCCCGTGGGGGTGGCTGTCGCGGACGAAGCATGCGAAGGGGCGTCGGGAGCGTCGGGCGTCACGGAATCGCGTCTTTAGGCCGAGGCTGACCGGGATGGCCCGCCATCGGACGAAAGCCGAGTCTCCCATAGAAAATTCCGCTGCGCATGAGACTTTAGTCCAATGTGCGGCGTCGGGATGAGCGCTACTATTTTTGATGGGTTCACTGCCCGGCGCGTGTGTTGGCGCACCCGGCGCAGCGGTGGCGGGCCTCGATCGCGATGTTGCGGAGAAGGCGGGGCAGGGAATTTTCCGGGGGGGAAATCCCGTGACCTGGCCTGGACGGGCCGGTCTTGCTCAGGGGCAGGACCGGCCGTTCTTTTTGGACGCGGAAAGTGGAAAGTGAGTGAAGCCGCTCAGCTCTGACAGCGCGGCGTGGTGCCTTGCGCGCTGGTGGTAATCGCGTTGCCGATGCCATCTGCCAGACGGTCGACGAGCTTGCGTTGCGCGGCAACGACTTCGGCAACGCCGCCCGAAGCGGGTTCCGTCCCCGCGAAGCGACAGGTCAGGACGATATCGCCCGGGACCCGGCGAACGCTCCAGACGGCAGTGAGCGCGGCCTGTTCGCCCGGCGCGGACTCGAAGCGCTGGACTGATGTCGACACGCGGTACACCGTGAGTCCGTCGGCGCGCGGTAGCCCGTAGACATCCATCGCGCCAAGGCGCTGCGTGAGGTCGCGTGAGATCGTCGACGTCAGCTCGTTCTTGAGCGGGGCGGCCCAGCGTGACTCCTCGAGAATGTCGACACGACCGCCCCCCCGGGTAACGACGATTTGCGGCCGGTCGACCTGCTCGGGCACGGCGACCGGTGAGACTTCGATGGCGTAGGGCGTTGCCGGGGCGGTGGCACCTGTTGCGGCGATGCTGCCGGGCGCGGCGGTGCCCGTGACGTCGGTCAGCGTGTAGAAGCTCGACGGCGGCGATGCGCAGGCGGCGAGCGTCAGCGTGAGGACGGCCAGTGCTGCGCCGGCCATCGGCATCGTACGGCGGCGCGGGCTACGAATCATCTCGGTTGGCCTCATGGTTGCGGATCCTTCGGTTTGCCGCGCAGCAGCGCCTCGGGGTGCTGTTGCAGATAGTCGGCGAGCGTGTTGAGCGAGCGCAGGGTCTTCGTGAGTTCCTGCATGGCTTGACGCACATCTTGTTGCACCGGTGCGTCTTCAGAGAGCGTGCGCTCGGCGGCGCCGAAGCTCTTCTTCGCCTCGCCCAGCGTGGCCTTTGCCTCGGGGGCGATTTCGCCATCGAGTTGGCGGAACAGGCCCTGCGCACTGTCGAGCGTTTTGTCGAGCTTGCGCAGCGACGAGTCGAGACTCTGTCCGATGCTGTCGAACGGAATCTTGTCGAGCTTGCTCGCAATGTCGGCAATCTGAAGCTGCAACTGGTCGAGCGTGTTGGGCACGGTCGGCATGAACAGCACGTTGTCGACATGTTCGGCTTTCGCGGGTTTCGCGTTCGGGAAGAAGTCGAGCGCCACGTACAACTGGCCGGTCAGCAGATTGCCGGTGCGCAACTGGCCGCGCAGGCCACGCGCCACGAGCGCATCCAGAATCTGATTGCGGACGTCCTCGGTGGGCTCTATGTTGTTTTTCGGGTCGCGGCGGCGCAGGCGATCCGGATAGACCAGCACCGTCACCGGCATGCTGATCTGCTTGGTGGCCCGATCGAATTCGACACCGATTGACGTGACCTCACCCAGCGAGATGCCCCGGAAGTCCACCGGCGCGCCCACGGCCAGACCACGTAACGACTGCTGGAAGCGGAACACGACGGTGACCGGATGCGTGTCGGGCGCCTTCATCGCGGTGGTTTCATCCGGTGCCAGACGGAATTCCTGACCCGGCTTGGCCATCACCCCGGCGCCCGCGTCGTTCGGGGCCTGGAATGCAATGCCGCCAATGACCACCGACGCCAGCGACTGCGTGTTGACCTGGAAGCCGCTTGAGTCGAGCCGCAGGTCGATACCGCTCGCATGCCAGAAACGGGTGTTGGAGCCGACGTACTGATCGTAGGGCGCTTGCACGAAGACTCGCAGCGTCACGCCCTTGCCGTCCGGATCGAGCGAGTAGGCTTCGACCTGGCCGACCTGAATCCTGCGGTAATAGATAGGTGAGCCGATATCGAGTGAGCCGACGTCGGCCGCATGCAGGATGAACGGCTTGCCTGGCTGGCCGGTGGAGACGACCGGTGGCACTTCGAGCCCGACGAAGTGATTCGAGGTGTCCGCCGACTTGCCGGCGTCGGCGCCAATGTAGGCACCTGAGAGCAGTGTGGACAGACCAGAGACGCTGCCGCCGGCCACACGCGGGCGCACGATCCACCAGCGCGAATCCTTGACGGCGAATTTCTTGGCGTTCTTCGTGAGGTCGACGGTCACGCGGACATGGGAAAGATCGTCGGACAGCTCGATGCTCTTGACCGTGCCGATGTCGACGTCCTTGTATTTGACCTTGGTCTTCCCGGCTTCGACGCCTTCGGCCGACTTGAAGTCGATCACGACACTTGGCCCGCGCTCGATGAGCACCTTGGCGACGAGCGACAGGCCGATTACGGCAGCGACCAGCGGAATCAGCCAGACGAGCGACGGCGCCCAGCGTTTGCGCGGCTCGATGGCCGGCGTGGGCAGTTCGTTGACGCCGGGCGGCGGCGCGGCGTCGGGTGTTTGTGGCGCTTTCGGGTCAGTCATGATCGTCCTGTTCGGTATCGTCGTCTCGAATCTGATCCCAGATCAGCCGAGGGTCGAACTGCATGGAAGCGAGCATCGTGAGCACGACCACCGAGCCAAACGCCACGATGCCCGGACCGGCCTGAATCACGGCCAGCGACTGAATGTTCACGAGCGCCACCATGAGCGCGACGACGAAGACATCGAGCATCGACCAGCGGCCGATGAACTCGATCATGTGGTACAGCTTGGTGCGTTGATGCGGTTTCCAGCCGGTGCCGCGCTGCGCGGTGAAGCACAGCAGCGACAGCGCAATGAGCTTGAGCATCGGCACGAGAATGCTTGCCGTGAAGACGACGATGGCCAGATCGTACTCGCCGCTGGTCCAGAAATAGATCACCCCGCTCATGATCGTGTCGCTGGAGTTTCCCAGTAGCGAACGCGTCTGCATCATCGGCAGGAGATTGGCGGGAATGTACAGGATCGCGGCGGCGATCAGCAAGGCCCAGGTGCGCGCGAGACTGTCGACTTTACGTTGATGCAGCACAGCGCCGCAGCGCGGGCAACGCTCCTTTTCAACGGTTTTGACTTCGCGCGAGAGGCGCCCGCAGGCGCCGCATGCGACGAGCCCGGCAGCTCTGGCGGAGAGGTATTTCATCGTTGCACCGCCCGGGATTGTGACGCGTTGGCCGCATTCGGGTCCGGGGTGCGATCGATCACGATCCAGAGGTTGCGCAGGTCGTACGAGAGCACCAGCGCGAGCAGCATGGTGAGTGCCCCGAACGCCCACAACGCCACGCCGGGCAGCACGCTCGCCATGGCCGAGAGTTTGACCAGCGAAACCAGTACGCCGAGCATGAAGACTTCGATCATGCCCCACGGGCGACAGAATTCGATGGCTCGCATGACCTGAAAGACGGCGTACGGCCGCCGGCCGAGCGAGAGCGGCGCGATCAGATGCACCAGCGCGAGCAGTTGCGACAGGGGGAACAGTACCGTCGTGGCGAACACCAGCAGGGCGACGAGCCACATGCCTTCGCGATACAGGGCCCAGGCGGCGCCCACAAGGGTTGTCTCGGTATAGATGCCCTGCACCTCGATCTCGACAATCGGGAAGGCGTTCGCGATGGCGAACACGATCAGGCAAGTCAGGGTGAGCGCCAGCACGCGCGACAGGCGCAAGTCGGGAGAGCGGTAAAGAACCGAGTGGCAGCGCACGCAACGGGCGGTCTCGCGCGGCGGCACGTCCGTGCGACGGTGCAGCGTGTCGCAGTTCGGACAGGCAATCAGGTTCGTCACGTCGTCTTCTGGGGGCAATGTGTCCATCACCGGGGGGCGTGACCAAAGTCACGCTCAGAATACCAAATTGACAAGGAAGTTCCCACGTAGTCAGGCACAACGCATGATGCGGCACGATTTGTGCTAAGTCACGGAAAACATTACGCCTTTGCTCTATACTCGACAAACTCCCGCATAGTTTCAAAAGATTTGAGGAGAAATCCCCATGTTAAACATGTCCAGGCGCCAGTTCCTCAAAGTGAGTGGCGCAACGCTGGCAGGGTCCAGCCTGGCAATGCTCGGGTTCGCGCCCGACGCGGCGCTGGCGGAAGTCCGCCAGTTCAAGCTGGCCCGCGCGACCGAGACACGTAATACCTGTCCGTATTGCTCCGTCGCGTGCGGCATTCTGATGTACAGCTACGGCGACGGTGCCAAGAACGCGAAGAAGAGCGTTTTCCACATCGAAGGCGATCCCGATCACCCGGTCAACCGCGGCACGCTGTGCCCGAAGGGTGCCAGCCTGATCGACTTCATCCATAGTCCGAACCGCCTGAAGTACCCCGAGTACCGCAAGCCGGGCTCCGACAAGTGGGAGCGTATCTCCTGGGACGACGCGCTCGATCGCATCTCCAAGCTGATGAAGGCGGACCGCGACGCCAATTTCGTCGAGAAGACCGACGATGGCATGACGGTCAACCGCTGGACCACGACCGGCATGCTGGCCGCGTCGGCGTCGAGCAACGAAGTCGGTTATCTCACTCACAAAGTCATCCGCAGTACCGGGATGCTGGGATTCGATAATCAGGCACGTGTCTGACATGGCCCGACGGTGGCAGGTCTTGCCCCGACGTTTGGCCGTGGAGCGATGACGAACCATTGGGTCGACATCAAGAACGCGGATCTGGTTCTCATCATGGGCGGCAACGCAGCCGAGGCACACCCGTGCGGTTTCAAATGGGTGACCGAGGCGAAGGCGCACAACAAGGCGCGCCTGATCGTCGTTGACCCGCGCTTCAACCGTTCGGCATCGGTCGCGGACTATTACGCCCCGATTCGTACCGGCACGGATATCGTCTTCCTCGGCGGGTTGATCAACTACCTGCTCACGAACGACAAGATTCAGCACGAATACGTCAAGAACTACACCGACTTCACCTTCCTGGTGAAAGACGAGTTCACGTTCGAAGACGGCATCTTCTCTGGCTATAACGCCGAGAAGCGCACCTATGACCGCAGCTCCTGGGACTACCAGAAGGGCGCGGACGGTTTCGTGCTGACCGACCCGACGCTGCAACATCCGCGCTCGGTCTTCCAGTTGATGAAGCAGCACTACTCGCGCTACACGATCGATATGGTCGAGCGGGTGTGCGGCACGCCGGCCGACAAGGTCGAATACATCTTCAAGCAGATTGCCGAGTGCTCGACGCCCACGCGTACGATGACCATCCTGTACGCACTGGGGTGGACGCAACACTCGATCGGCTCGCAGATCATTCGTACCGGCGCGATGGTGCAACTGCTGCTCGGCAACATCGGTGCCGTGGGTGGTGGCATGAACGCGCTGCGCGGTCACTCGAACATTCAGGGGTTGACCGATCTGGGGCTGATGACCGATCTGCTGCCGGGCTACATGTCGTTGCCCAAGCAGGCCGAGCAAACCATCGATCAGTATCTGACGGCGCGCACGCAAAAACCGCTGCGTCCGAATCAGCTCAGCTACTGGCAGAACTATCCGAAGTTCCACGTGAGCCTGATGAAGGCGTGGTGGGGCGATGCGGCGACCGCCGAGAACAACTGGGCGTATGACTATCTGCCCAAGCTCGACAAGCCGTACGACCTGCTGCAAGTGCTGGAGCTGATGAACAAGGGCAAGATCACCGGTTACATCGCGCAAGGCTTCAACCCGCTTGCGGCGGCGCCGGCGAAGGTCAAATGGGATTCCGCACTGGCCCAGCTCAAGTTCCTCGTGATCATGGATCCGCTCGCGACCGAGACGTCCGAGTTCTGGAAGAACTTCGGCGAGCACAACAACGTCGATTCGAGCAAGATCCAGACCGAAGTGTTCCGCCTGCCGACGACCTGCTTCGCCGAAGAAGACGGGGCGCTCGTCAACTCGGGACGCTGGCTGCAATGGCACTGGAAGGGTGCGGAGCCACCGGGCGAGGCGCGGACCGACATCGAGATCATGTCGGGGCTGTTCCTGCGTCTGCGCGAGATGTACAAGACGCAGGGCGGCAAGTATCCCGACCCGATCGTCAATCTCGCGTGGCCGTACGCCCAGCCGGAGAGCCCGACGCCCGAGGAAATCGCCAAGGAGTACAACGGCCGCGCGCTCAAGGACATCGTCGATCCGAAAGATCCGACCAAGGTCACGCGCAAGGCCGGCGAGCAACTGTCCGGTTTCGCCGAACTGAAGGACGACGGCAGTACGTCATCGGGCTGCTGGATCTTCGCAGGCTCGTGGACGCAGGCCGGCAACCAGATGGCGCGTCGCGACAACAGCGATCCGACCGGTATCGGCCAGACGCTGAACTGGGCTTGGGCATGGCCGGCCAACCGGCGCATTCTGTACAACCGCGCGTCGGCCGATGTGGCCGGCAAGCCGTTCAACCCGAAACACAAGCTGATTTCGTGGAACGGCAAGGCGTGGGTGGGCGCCGATGTGCCCGACTTCAAGGTGGATGAAGATCCGGCCGGCGGTATGGGCCCGTTCATCATGAACCCCGAAGGCGTGGCGCGCTTCTTCGCGAAGGCGGGCATGGCCGAAGGGCCGTTCCCCGAGCATTACGAGCCGTTCGAGACGCCGCTGGGCTACAACCCGCTGCATCCGAAGCAACCCAAGGCCACCAGCAATCCGGGCGCACGCGTGTTCCCGGACGATCTGGCGACGATGGGCACCGCGGACAAATTCCCGTATGTGGCGACGACCTATCGTCTGACCGAGCACTTCCACTACTGGACCAAGCACGCGCTGCTGAACTCGATCATCCAGCCCGAGCAGTTCGTTGAAATCGGCGAAGCGCTGGCCAAGGAGGTCGGGGTGGTCGCGGGCGATACGGTCAAGGTGTCGTCCAACCGCGGCTACATCAAGGCCAAGGCGGTCGTGACGAAACGGTTGAGGGCGCTCAAGATCGACGGCAAGACCGTGCATCACGTGGGCATTCCAATTCACTGGGGCTTCAAGGGAGTGGCCAAGCCGGGCTTCCTTGCAAACACGCTCACTCCGATCGTCGGCGATGGTAATTCGCAGACACCGGAAGTGAAGTCGTTCCTGGTGAAGGTCGAGAAGGCATAGGGAGGCGCCATGGCATTGCAATCACTTGATATCAAACGGCGCTCGGCAACGACGCTGCCGTCGCCCTCGGTGCGCGAGGCGCACACGGGCGACGTCGCCAAGCTCATCGACGTCTCGAAGTGCATCGGCTGCAAGGCATGCCAGACGGCGTGCATGGAGTGGAACGATCTGCGCGACGAGGTTGGCGAAAACGTGGGTGTGTACGACAACCCGCGCGACCTGACGGCGGACTCATGGACGCTCATGCGTTTCACCGAGTACGAGAACCCGAAGGGCGACCTCGAGTGGCTCATCCGCAAGGATGGCTGCATGCATTGCGAGGACCCGGGTTGCCTGAAGGCCTGCCCGTCGCCGGGCGCGATCGTGCAGTACGCCAACGGCATCGTCGATTTTCACGAAGAGAACTGCATCGGCTGCGGGTACTGCATTACCGGGTGCCCGTTCAACGTGCCGCGTATCTCGCAGAAGGATCACAAGGCGTACAAGTGCACGCTGTGTTCCGATCGCGTGTCCGTGGGGCTTGAACCGGCGTGTGTGAAGACGTGCCCGACCGGCGCGATCATGTTCGGCACCAAGGACGCCATGAAGGATCAGGCGGCCGAGCGTATCGAAGATCTGAAGTCGCGGGGCTTCGATAACGCGGGGCTGTACGATCCGGCGGGGGTAGGCGGCACGCACGTGATGTATGTGCTGCATCATGCCGACAAGCCGTCGCTGTATCACGGCCTGCCGGATAACCCGCGCATCAGCCCGATGGTGACGTTCTGGAAGGGCATTGCGAAACCGCTGGGCGTGGCTGCGATGGCGCTCACCGCGATTGCCGGTTTCTTCCACTACATCAAGACCGGTCCGAACGAGACGACCGAAGAGGATGAAGAGGAAGCCCACCGCTACGATGCATCCCGCAGGGGCGAGGGTCCCGACGGCGAGAAGGGCGTCGTCACGCACGAGGAGGTCTGACCATGTCGCATGAACAAAGCGATCGCAAGGATGATCTGATCGAGCGTTACAACGCTGCGGAGCGCATCAACCACTGGATTGTCGCGGGCACGTTCATCCTGCTCGCGCTTTCCGGGCTGGCGCTGTTCCATCCGTCGATGTTCTGGCTCACCAATCTGTTCGGCGGTGGGCCCTGGACGCGGATCCTGCATCCGTTCGTCGGGCTGGTGATGTTCGTCGCCTTCGTGTGGCTCGCACTGCGGCTTGCCCGCTACAACAAGTTCGAGTCGCGCGACACGGAGTGGATGAAGAAGATCGGCGACGTGCTCAACAATCGCGAGGAGAATCTGCCGGAAGTCGGGCGCTATAACGCCGGGCAGAAGCTGCTTTTCTACGTGATGGTGCTGTGCATGATCGGCCTGCTGCTCTCGGGCATCGTGATCTGGCGCGCGTACTTCGCGTTCTACTTCCCGATCTGGGTGGTTCGCCTGGCATCCGACGTGCATGCGGTGTGTGCATTCGTGTTGATTTGCGGCATCATTACGCACATCTACGCGGCGATCTGGATCAAGGGTTCCGTGCGCGCCATGACGCGCGGTACCGTCACCCGCGGCTGGGCGTGGAAACACCATCGCGCCTGGTACAAGCAACTCAACAAATGAGTCCGGCCCGGGTGGTCGGACGCTCTTACGAGGCCGGCCACCTTGCAACGCATTCTTGAACCCGGACAGATCGAGTCACTCGATCGCACTTCCATCCCCCGTCTACGCATGCCGCAACGCGCCGAGGTCTTCTCGGCGCGCGCGGCGCGTTTGCGTCAGCTTGCCGACGGTCATCCGCTCGGCGATTACCTGCGGCTAATGGCCGCACTTGTCGATGCGCAGCAACGCGTGCTCGACAACTTCCAGGCAGAACGTCCGTCCGCCGAGTCGATCGAGCAAGCGCAACAACATTGCATGCCGCTGGTGCCCGCTACCGGTGGCTACGATGCGGGCCGTTGGCAACCGTTGCTCACGCCGCTGCTCGATGCCGTGGCCGCGCAGCCGGGCTTGCCGGCTGCGGTGCGCGGGGTGCTGGAGCGCGTTCGCGCGGCCGATCCCGCCGCGCTCGAAGCCGGTGCGCAATCGCTGCTCGCGGGGCATGGCAAGGGCGTTGACGCCGCAAGTGCTCCGTTCCTGATGGCGGCGTTGCAGGTGCTCTGGACCGGTGTGGCAAGCACGTTCGATGCGGGCGAAGTGCCGATGCTCGACGTTCCCAATGTCTGTCCCGTGTGCGGCACGCTGCCGGTGGCGAGCGTTGTTCGCATTGGCGGTGCGCATGACGGCTATCGTTATCTCGCCTGCGGATTGTGTGCTACCGAATGGCACATGGTTCGCGTGAAGTGCACGCATTGCGAAGCGAGCGAGCATGTCGCGTATCACGTCGTCGACAAGGCGGGCGACGCGGCCGTGTCTGGCGCGGAGGTATTGGCGGCGGCAGGCGTGACGGAGCCGGTGGCCAAGCGCGCCGACGGCCGTCCGACGCTTGACGAGGCCGCCAAGCGCGTCGCGTCGTCGCCCATCCGGGCGGAGTCGTGCGACGACTGCCACAGCTATCGCAAGATCTTCTATCAGGACAAAGATCCGTTCGTCGAGCCCGTTGCCGATGACCTCGCCAGCCTCGCCCTCGACGTCTTGATGGGCGAAGCGGGATACGCCCGAGCCAACGGCAACCCGTTGCTCTGGCAGAACGCCGAAGACGCCTAAGGGGATGGGGATGGCCGAGCACGATCGTGGGCTGGCGGGGGCGGCGGATTTGCCGTCGCTTGACCGGCTGCTGGGAACGCACGAGTTTCAGGCGGCGGTGGCCGACTTCGGGCGCACGCAAGTCACAGCCGCGCTGCGCCGCGATCTCGACGAATGCCGCGTGGCGGCGCTGGCGGGCACGCTAACGCATGACACGCTGACGCCGGCCGCTTTCGGGGCGCGCGTGACCCATGCGCTGACCGAGCGCAATCGGGGGACGCTGCGTCCGGTCTTCAATCTTACGGGCACGGTGCTGCACACGAACCTCGGCCGGGCGTTGCTCCCCGAGGCAGCCGTCGAGGCCGTCATGCAGGCGCTCACGTCTGCGGCCAACCTGGAGTTTGACCTCGCCACAGGCGGGCGCGGTGATCGTGACGATCTCGTCGCCCCGTTGCTATGTGAGCTTACCGGGGGGGAAGCGGCGACTGTCGTGAACAACAACGCGGCGGCGGTGCTACTGATGCTGGCAACGCTGGCCAAGCGTCGTGAGGTGGTGGTCTCGCGCGGCGAACTGGTGGAAATCGGCGGGGCGTTTCGCATCCCCGACATCATGACGCACGCGGGCGCGAAGCTCGTCGAGGTGGGCACGACCAACCGCACGCATGCGGCCGACTATCGCAATGCCATTGGCGACAAAACGGCGTTGCTGATGAAGGTCCATTGCAGCAACTACGAAGTCTCGGGTTTCACCAAGAGTGTCGATGTCGCCGAGGTCGTGCAGATTGCCAGGCCGCATGGCGTGCCGGTGGCGGTCGATCTCGGCAGCGGCACGCTGGCGCCACTGGAGCGGTGGGGGTTGCCTCACGAAACGACGGTGCAGGAGACGATTGCGGCCGGCGCCGATCTCGTTACCTTCTCAGGCGACAAGCTGCTGGGCGGGCCGCAGGCGGGCATGATCGTCGGGCGCAAGGATCTCATCGCGAAAATCAAGAAGCATCCGCTCAAGCGAGCGCTGCGCGTTGGCAAACTGACGCTTGCGGCGCTTGAGCCGGTACTGCGTCTGTACCGCGATCCCGATCACCTGACCGAGCGGCTCACCACGCTGCGTTTGCTTACGCGAACGCGCGCGGAGATGGCGGCGCAGGCGGAACGTCTTGCGCCGGTGCTCGCGCAGTCGCTGGGCGATGCCTACACCGTCACCACAGCCCCGACGGTGAGTCAGATCGGCAGCGGTGCCTTGCCGGTTGAGCAACTCCCGAGCTATGGCCTGGCGATTGCGCCGGCTGGCGGCGGCAAGCGCGGCAGCGGTCGTGCACTCGCCAGGCTGGAAGCGGCGTTGCGCGCGCTGCCGTATCCGGTGATCGGCCGGATTGCGGATCAGACGCTATGGCTTGATCTGCGGTGTCTCGAAGCGGAGGACGAGGCGCGGCTCGCGCTGCAATTTGCGGAGCTACGTGCATGATCGTGGGTACCGCCGGTCATATCGACCACGGCAAGACGAGCCTCGTTCGTGCGTTGACCGGCGTCGACACCGACCGGCTGAAGGAAGAAAAGGCGCGCGGCATTTCCATCGAATTGGGGTATGCCTACACACCGTTGCCTGATGGCGAGGTGTTGGGATTCATCGACGTTCCCGGGCACGAGAGGTTGATTCACACGATGGCCGCCGGTGCGGTCGGCATCGATTTCGCATTGCTGGTGATCGCGGCGGACGACGGCATCATGCCGCAGACACGCGAGCATCTCGCGATTCTGACGATGCTGGGCGTGAGACAGGGCGTGGTGGCGTTGTCGAAGGTGGATCGTGTCGACGCGACGCGTCTGACTGCCGTGACCCAGGAAATTTCGCAATGGCTCGCGAACACCCCGCTGGCGCAAGCCGAGATCGTGCCGGTGTCTGCAACGACGCCCGGCGATGCGGGCGTAGCGGCGCTGCGCGAGTGCCTGACGCAGGCGGCGCAGACACTGAGGGCGTCGGGCAATGCCGCGCGTCGCGACGACGCCCTGTTTCGACTGGCGGTCGACCGCGTGTTTACGTTGGCGGGCCACGGCACGGTCGTGACCGGCACGGCGTTCGCCGGTACCGTGCGCGTGGGGGACAGCCTCACCGTGACGCCACAGGGACTGCCGGTAAGGGTGCGCAGTATCCACGCGCAGAACAGGCCGGTGGAAGCGGGCAAGGCGGGAGAGCGCTGTGCGCTGAACCTCGCGGGTGTCGAGCGCGATCAACTTGGGCGCGGCGACTGGATCGTTGCGTCGGGATTGTCATCTGCGTCGACACACGTCGATGTGGAACTGCATTGGCTGGAAGGCGGTGCGCCGCTGACGCAATGGTTTCCGTTGCATGTTCATTTGGGCACGATGCATGTGCAGGCCCACACAGTGCTTCTCGGTGGTGACACGCTGGCGCCTGGCAGTACGATGCGCGTGCAGTTGGTCTTCGATACCCCCGTATGTACGATGCCGGGCGACCGCTTCATCGTGCGCAATCCGCAGGCGACGGCAACGGTCGGTGGCGGGCGAGTGCTCGACCCGGCGGCGCCGCAAAGAAAGCGTCGATCGGCGGCGCGTTTGGCATGGCTCGATGCCGTTGCGCAGTATCTCGACGGGGATGGGCTTGATGCGCTTCTCGCGCAGTCCGCGTTCGGCCTGACGAGCGCGCAGGTAGTGGCACTGACGGGACTGCCCGCCGGGCAATCGCAGTGGCCTGCGAGTGCCGTGGTGCTGGCCGGGGCGGAGGGAGAGTCGCTGGCCTTCGCACCATCGGCGTGGGACACCATTCGCACCCGCGTGCTCGATGGGCTGCGCGACTATCACGCACGGGTGCCGGACGAACCGGGGCTTGATGCCGCGCGTCTGGGCCGCATGACGTGGCCTTCGCTGGACGCCTCGCGTTGGCGCGTTGTGGTGCGAGCGATGTTGAGCGAGGGAGCGCTGGCGCGTACGGGGGCGTGGTTACATCTGCCGACACACCGCGTAGAGATGACGGACGACGAGCGGGCACTGGCCGAGGCGTTATTGCCACGCGTGGTGCAGGGGCGTTTCGATCCGCCTTGGGTGCGAGACATGGGACGCGAGCTGAACGTGCCGGAAGAACGGGTGCGGACGGTGTTGCGCAAGCTTGCCCGGCAGGGGCGGGTGCATCAGATCGTCAAGGATCTGTTTTATGACGACGCTTGTGTGCAGATGCTCGCAGGCCTGATTGCGGGGGCGGATGGAAAGGTCGAAGCGGGCGCGTTCCGCGACGCGACGGGGTTGGGGCGCAAGCGTGCGATTCAGATTCTGGAGTTCTTCGATCGTGCGGGATATACTCGCCGCGTTGGCGACCTGCATGTGCGGCGCCCTGGTGTGGAGTGGGGCGTAGCGTAGGGTTGTGACGTCATCATCAAGCAAGTGAAATTGCTTCGTCTGAAGGAAGGCATCCGTATCCGGTGATGCGGCCGGGCTTCAAACCCGGTTGGGGGCGTCAGTCGCTCCCAGGTCGGTTCGACTCCGGCTGCTTTCCGCCAAATTTCCTGACCAGTCAAAGCAAACGGCTCGATCAACCGTCAGCGAACACGCTCGCGACGTGGAGCGTGTGCGCATACACAGCACCTGCGCGCAGCACCACAACGATTGAGTAGGCTTCGTCCAGCGCGCCGAGGGGTTCACCTGCCTCGAGCGCCTGTCTGTGGAATAGCTGACGGCGTGCCTCATTCGATTGCGCATAGGCAACCGCCGCTGCGATGACCGAGACGAACCCGGCTTTGAGCGCGTCGGTATCGAAGACGGCTTGCACAAAACCCGCGCGTGCCGTGGCGATACTCGTGCCCGTCAGATGGGGTTCATTCTCGAGCGCGAAGCCCTCCTTGCCGATCGAGAGCGCAGCGTCACCCAGCGATTCGAGCGCGGCCGTGATGTAGCTCACCGCGAGCGCTTCCGACTCGGACGCCCCGCCTTTGCGTGCCAACTCCGCGTGATGCTCGATGCAGAACGCGCAGCGCGTGACCTGCGCAACGGCGACGGCAACGAGATGCTTGTCCTTCTCGGACAGATGTCCGTTGCGCCACACGGGCGCGGACATGGCGCGAAAGGCCTTCGGGCCCGCGTGCTGGCGCTCAAGCGCACCGAGAATGCGGGCTTCGTCCGCATGCGTACTGTCTTGACTCATGAATTCCTCTTCCCTTTCTCTTTGTCGATCAGTGCGAACCGGCAACGCTGGCCGGCTCGTTGACAGCGGGCGCGGCGTGGTCACGCTTGCGACCCGCCGGATCGGCTGCCGCCAGCACGGCGATCAGACTCAGCAGGCCTAGCGCCGAGATGTACGCGCAGATTAGCCAAGGCGAGCCATTACCCACGGCGAGCAATGCGGCGGCGACGAACGGTGTCAGCCCGCCCGACAACAATGTGCCGATCTGATAGCCCAGCGAGATGCCGCTGTAACGCACTTCGACCGGGAACTGCTCGGCGAACCACGCCGCGCCGGGGGCATAGATAGCGGCATCGAAGACAGCCAGTTCGATCGCGAAGACTAGGGGGAGATAGCGCAAGTCACCGTGATCGAGGAACCAGAAGAACGGCCACACGAGCAAGCTGATCCCGACCACAGCCCAGATGGCCGGGCGACGTCTGCCGATGCGATCGGACAGCGCTGCCCAGAGCGGCGTTGCGATCACGGCGAAGATCGAACCGATAATCACGGCGCCCAACACGGCGGACGCTCCCCCGCGTTTCATGTTCAGGTAGCTGATCGCGTAGGTCGTGACGATCGCATACATCGCAGGCTGCAGCAGGCGCAGGCCGATGGTTACGAACAGTGCACGTCGGTGATGACGCAGAACTTCGGCAACGGGCAGGCGGCGGATACGGCCTTCGGCCTTCAAGGCGACGAATGGCGCCGGCTCGTCAATGCGCGTTCGCACGAACAGGCCAATCGCGATCAGCACCACGCTGAACAGGAACGGCAAACGCCAGCCCCACGAGGAGAAGGCGTCGGGCGAAAGCGACGAGCGCACGATCAGGAACGTGGCTGCGGCGAGCAACATGCCCGCGGCAGACCCGGCCTGAGTGAACGATCCGAGCAAACCGCGCGAGCGCGGGCGTGCGTGCTCGACAGCCAGCAGCGAGGCGCCTCCCCATTCCGCGCCCGTCGCCACGCCCTGAAGCAGGCGCAGCAGGACGAGCAGAACCGTGGAGAGCAGGCCCGCCGTTTCATAGCTGGGCAGAAGCCCCGTCAGAACGGTGGCGACACCCATCAACACGAGGGAGAACACCAGAACTCGCTTGCGGCCCAGACGATCGCCGAAGTGTCCTGCGAAGACAGCGCCGAGCGGCCGTGCGAAGAAGCCGACACCGTAGGCGGCGAAGGCGCCTAGAACGCCCGTCAGCGGGTCACTCGAAGGGGGAAAAAACGTATGGCTGAAGATGAGTGCGGAAGCGGTACTGTAGATATAGAAGTCGTACCACTCGATGGTCGTGCCGATGAAGGCGGCGAATGCGACACGCTTCGAATTGGCGTGTGCGGGTGCGGCGTGAGACTGAACGTTCGACATGAAGACAATTGCCGTAATGCAGGCAGGTTAAGCGAGCGTCAGTTTTGCACCGATCCTCCAGCGCCACTACCAATATCGAATGCTTTGCTATTGAGGTGTCGTGCTAAAGGAGGGCAATGCCCTGCCGCTAACGCCAGTCACGCCGTCACCGCCGTCACTTGCGCGAGCGAAGCTTGACGGTCTTATCTCTCACCAGTTGCCTGCAAGTCTCGTGAGCCTGATCGAAAAGAGCAGTCTCCCCCATCGAGAACGCGACGTTGGCGATGGACTGATAGGCCAGCAAGCCCAGCGCCAACGCCTTGACGTCGGTGTCCTTGGCGAGGTCGCCGTCGGCGCGTGCCTGCTCGATCCATTCTTCCAGGCGCTGGCGCGCCGCGGCGCGGTAGGCAGCGATGGCGTCGTGCACGGCACCTTCTTTGGCGCGGTATTCGCTGCTCACGGCGTTCAGGAAGCAACCGCCCGGCAGCGCGCGCTCGCTGACAAACGCGAACCAGTTTTCGATCCACGTAAGAATGCATTCGAGGGCGGTTGGTTGGCTCAGCGCGGGTGCCACGATAATTTGCCGGAACTGCTCCATGGCCCGCTCGAACGTGGCGATCTGCAAGCCCTCCTTGCTGCCGAAGAGCACCGTAATGTTGCCCTTGCTGACGCCAGCCTCAGTCGCCACGCGTCCGATGGTCAAGCCCTCCAGCCCGTCGGTGGACGCAATGGTAATGGCGTGGTCCAGAATCTGGGCCCGCGAACGTTCGCCGCGCAAGCGCCTTCCATCGGTCATTTCAACTGTCATTGCAGATCCCGTCACGGCATCACGCCGGTATTTACGTACGTCCGCATAGTTTAGCCGACGTAATGTCGACGTACTGCCGAAGCGATGCCGACGTAATGTCGACGAATCAGCGGCGCGAGGAAGACGTGGCGTATCGGAAGAGCACGAAGCTCGCGAGCACGGCCCCGACGTTGTAGAGCGTCGCGACGGCCAACGCGTGACCGTAACCGATGGCGCGCAGCTCGGCGCTGCCGTGCGCACTCGCACCCAGTTGGGAGAACAGCAGGATGCCGACCACGACTACGCCGCACGACGTGCCCACGGTCTGCATCGTGCTCAAGGCGCCGCCACCCATGCCGGCCTGCTCTTCACGCACTGACCCAAGGATCGCGTTGAAGGCGAGGGGGATGACCGTCCCCTGACCTGCGCCATTGAATATCAGCGAGACGACCAGCCACGTGACGTTGCCGGGCTGGATCAGCGCGACGAGCGCCGTCATCGCCAATCCGGTCCCAAAGACAAGCGCGCCGCCCAGCAGCGCGCGACGTCCGAAGCGCGCAGACAGGCGCGGGGCCGCCATCGAGCCACAGAAGAAGGCCAGAGCCGTCGGTGTGAAGATGATGCCTGACTGAAGTGGCGTGAGCCCCAGGCCGAATTGCAGAAGCAGCGTGAGCGAGAGGAAGAAGGAACTAATGGCCGAGTAGAAGAAAAAGACGCCGCCAGTGCCTGCCGCAAACTGTCGCACCGAGAATAACGATGGGTCGAATATCGGTACGCCGCCCGCGCGCTGAAGGGCACGCTCGTAACGGACGAAATAGGCGAGCACCGGTGCGGCGAGCAACGGCAGAACCACCGACCACCATGGCCAGCCTGCCTCGCGTCCTTCGGTGACAGGCACGAGTATCAGCAGCAGTCCCACGGTCAAAGCCAACGCACCACGCACATCGAGCGATGCTGCTGCCGACGCTTTCGTCTCGAGGAGCAGACGGCGTCCCATGACGATGGCAAGCACACCGATCGGCACATTGATGAGAAACACCAGCCGCCAGCCGAGGTCGCCGGGGCCATAACTGATGAGCAAGCCGCCCAGCAATTGCGATAGCGCCGCGGCGCCTCCTTGTGTCGCGCCCATGATGCCAAAGGCCTTGCGCCGCTCGTCACCCTCGAACAGCACGCGCATGGAGGCCAGCACCTGCGGCATCAGAACCCCCGCACCCATGCCCTGGAACAAGCGGGCGACGACAAGCTGAAGGGGAGTGAGGGCCAGCCCGCACGAAGCGGAGGCGATCGTGAAGATCCCCATGCCGATCAGGTACAACCGGCGACGTCCGAACATATCGCCCAGCTTGGCACCGTTCATCAGGCAGAGCCCATAGGCCAGTGAGTACGCGACCATCACGAGTTGAAGGTCGGCCTCCGACGCGTGGAGCCCTGTCTGGATACCGGGTAACGCCACATTGACGATGAACAGGTCGAGAATCGTGACGAAGTTGCCTACCAGAAGAATGCCTAGCGACAGCCACTTGCGTTGGGGGGCGATGCTCTCGGGTAATGCAGCAGATAGGTTCGACATGAGAGGTAAATTATATACATACGTTCGAACGTATACTGATGTGCTTCCCCTGACGCTGTCAAGCGCGAGATGAATGGTGGCCTCCCGGGTTGCACATCTGGGCAACCTGGTTCCCGCAGAAGAAAGCCGGGCAACCGGGCTCGGGATTTGAATGGCTTGCTGGCTGAGGTGAGAATGAGGCCGTTGTGCCGGGTTGAGCCACGAAAGCCGATATTTCGTCGGGCAACTGGTTCGATGATGCAGAAGTGCGCATCAATGCCGAAGATAGCGATAAAATCGGAAATTCCTTCTGTGCTTCGGCCGGATGGCAGTGCGCAGCAGCGACGCGAGTCGCTCATCTCGTCCACCTTTTTGTTTCCCACGCCGAGTCACAACGATGACGAAAGACGAACTGGAAAAGGCCATTTCGATGCGTTTCCAGGAGATGCCGCCGAAGCTTCGTCAGGCGGCGAGGTATGTGCTGGATTCCCCCAAGGAAGTTGCGCTGCAGTCCATGCGCACGGTCGCCGCGCGTGCGCAACTGCAGCCGGCCTCGATGTTACGGCTGGCCCGTGAACTCGGGTTTTCGAGCTACGAAGATTTCCGTTCCGTCTATATCGATTGGCTCTCGGCAGGACCGTCCGGTCCGTCGGGGCTGCTCGAGCGGGCAGAGCAGGTGCGCGAGCATTCGCGGGCGTCGGGCGACGATCAGCTACTGGCGGAGTCATTGGCTCACGAGTACGGCAACCTGGAAGCGACACTCAGCACGCGCAACGAAAAGAGCTTTCACGAAGCCGTCGCACTGTTGAGGAATGCCAGCCGAATCTACGTGCTTGGTCTGCGCAGTCTCTACCCGCCAGCGTTCTATCTTCACTACGTGCTGTCGACATTTCAGGACAATGTCACGTTGATCTCGGGTGAGGGCGGAGCGCTGATCGACGACATGCGTCGTATTGGCAAGACAGATGTGCTGCTGTGTTTTACGGCGCGTCCGTACACGGTGGCGAGCGTCGACACGACGCGTTTCGCCCGGCAGCGCGGGGCGACTGTCGTCGCGGTGAGTGACAGTACCCTGTCTCCCGTGGCGGCGCAGGCGCATACGTGCATCGTTGCGCCGAACACCAGCCTGTCGCTGTTCCCCTCGATCCTGCCCGCCCTTGCGGTGGCGCAGACGCTTGCACAACTGCTCATCGCCCACGGCGGTGAGGAGACGCTGGCGGAAGTGGCGAACAGCGCCGCACAACTTCACGAATTCAACATTTATATGGCTGACGACTGAGCGTCGTCCCGCGGCCGGATAACAAAATGCCCGTCGATGCCTTGCGGCTGTCGACGGGCATTTTGCTATCACGGGGTAGTGCGAGTGCACCGCCCCGTCGATTTCCACTCAGCTCAGACGGGCGCCGGCATCGACCAGCCCGAAATTCGGACGCCGACGCAGCACGAAGTACAGGCCAACGATCATGAGTGCGGTCGCCACCATGAACCAGAACTGGAAGCGAGAATCCGGATTGAAGGCTTGCGAGATCAGCACCGCCACCAGCGTGAGGAAGGCAATCACGTTGGAGAACGGGAAGAACCATGCCTTGAAGCTCGACTCCTCTTGCTCCTGTGCGGGCTGACGCGCCATCTTGAGACGCATGACGAAGTGCGCCACGATGATGAAGATCCACACCGTCATGACGAAGGCGCCACTGCTCTTGGCCAGCATGAGGAACAGATCGCCGCCACTCACGAAGTGCACCGCGAGAATGCCCAGACAGATCGCGAAGCTGAAACCGAGCGCGTTGATCGGCACGCCACGCGAATTCGTGCGGGCGAACAGCGGCGGCGCATAACCTCGCTGGCTCAGCGAATACAGCATGCGCGAGTTCGAGAACAGGAACGAATTCATCACCGACATGAACGACACGAACAGCACGGCCTTCATGGCAAGCGCAGCATTCGGGAAGCCGGCCATGCTGAACAGCGACACGTAGGGCGACGCGAGGTTGGCCTTATCGGTCCACGGCAAGCACAGAATGATGATCGACACCGAGCCGATGTAGAACACGAGCACGCGGAAGATCACGCTGCGAATGGCGCGCACCACGTTTTTGCGCGGATTCTCCGATTCCCCGGCCGCGACGGCTGCGATTTCGCTGCCACCCAGCGAGAAGATCACGACCATGATGCCCGCGATCACCGGCGAGATGCCGTTCGGCATGAAGCCACCGTGCGAGGTGAGGTTGCCGAAGCCCGGCGCCGGAATCTTGGCTTGCAGGCCGAACAGGATCGAGAGGCCGAACAGCATGAAGATCACGATGGTCGCGACTTTGGCGAACGAGAGCCAGTACTCGGCTTCGCCGAACGAGCGCACCGAGTAGGCGTTGCTCACGATCAGCGTGATGAGCATGACCACTGCGCCACCCCAGACCGGTAGCCACGGCAGGAACTCGTTGAGAATCGAGCCGAGCAGGATCGCCTCGATGGTGATCGTCATCAGCGATTTGAACCAGTACAGCCAGCCGACGGCGAAACCTGCCCATTCGCCGAGATAGGCGCTCGCATAGGTGGAGAACGAGCCGCTGTCGGGGTTGCGCGAGGCCATCTCGCCCAGCATGAACATCACGAATGTGACGATCAGGCCGCCGACGAGATAGGAGAGGATGGCTGCCGGACCGGCGGTGGCGATGATGGCGCCGGAGCCGACGAAGAGGCCGGCGCCAATGACACCACCAAGGGCAATCATGGTGATGTGTCGCTGTTTGAGGCTTTGGCTCAGCGAGTGCTGCTGCATGGTCGGATTCCCTGTTGTGTAAGGTTTATGGGACGACGGGCGGACTGGGTGACCCCCGCGATCAATCGGTCGCTGGTCACCCACGCGCGCATGGCACCGTTGTCTCAGCAGTGCCGTGCGCGTGGGGGGGATGTCAGCTGATCGCTGGGCGCACCGCCGCCAGAATGGCGCCGTCAAGCCGGTCGACGATCTGGTCGATCTCGGCTTCGCTGACGACAAACGGCGGGGCGAGCATGATGTGATCGCCATACTTGCCGTCGATCGTGCCCATCGCCGGATAGCAGGCGAGACCACGGGCCATCGCTTCACGCTTGACGCCCGCGTGGACGGCGAAGCGCGGATCGAACGGCGCCTTGGTAGCCTTGTCGGCAACCAGCTCGACGCCGACGAAAAGACCACGACCGCGTACGTCGCCAACGAACGGGTTATTGGCGAAGCGCGCGGTCAGTTGCTGCATCAGGTATTGCCCGCGATCACGTACCTGTGCGAGCAGGCCATCGCGTTCGATGACTTGCTGCACGGCGAGCGCTGCGGCGCACGCCGTCGGGTGTGCGAGATACGTGTGACCGTGGTGGAAGAAGCCGCTGCCAGCACTTATTGCGTCGACAATGTGCTTGCCCGCGAGGACTGCGCCGATCGGCTGATAGCCGCCGCCCAGACCCTTCGCGATGGTCTGAATGTCCGGGGCTACGCCTTCTTGCTCCCAGGCGTGCAGCGTGCCGCAACGGCCCATGCCGCACATCACTTCGTCAAGAATCAACAGGATGCCGTAGCGGTCGCAGACTTCGCGAATGGCCTTGAAGTAACCGGCCACCGGCGTGATGACGCCAGCCGTAGCACCGCCAACCGTTTCGGCGACGAAGGCAATGATCGAGTCGGCACCGTGTTCGAGGATGGTGGCTTCGAGTTCCTGAGCAAGACGCTGGCCGTATGCCTGTTCGCTTTCCTGCGGCTGTTGATCGCGATAGGCATAGCAGGGCGAGACGTGTGTGACGTCGATCAGCAGCGGCTCGAACTGCTCGCGTCGCCACCGATTCCCGCCGATGGCCAGGGCACCGAGCGTATTGCCGTGATAGCTCTGACGGCGCGCGATGAAGCGGCGGCGCTGCGGCTGGCCGATTTCGACGAAGTACTGACGCGCCATCTTCAGCGCGGCCTCGATGGCTTCGGAGCCACCGCTCACGTAGTACACGTGGCTGAGGCCCGACTCGGCGGGCGTCGTGCGAATCAGTTGTTCGGCAAGCGCTTCGGCCACTTCGGAGCTGAAGAAGCCGGTGTGCGCATAGGCGAGCTTGTCGATCTGCGCGTGCATGGCCGCGATCACGTCGGGATGGCCGTGACCGAGGCACGACACGGCGGCACCGCCGGAGGCGTCGATATATTCACGACCCTCGGCGTCCTTGAGATAGACACCGTGGCCGCCGACAGCGATGGGCGGTTGATTGCGCAGGTGACGATGGAATACGTGGCTGGAGGAAGCTTGACTCATGGTGGACTGGGGGCGTTGTGCAGAAAATGCGAATTGAACAAATGTTCAATTTTCGTAAATGTATAGCACATGTGTTTATTTTATGATGAGTGAAAACCCTGAGAGGGCGACGGCGTCGGCGACGCGTTGCCGTTTTGGGGGCGAACAGCGAAGACAGGATTTCGGAGGCGGGGGCGGCGATGGACGCTCGCCAGAGGGCGGTGGTGCTAGATGTGAGCGGTTTCTCGAGCGCTAAAGCCCCCGAGTCCCGAGAGGTTACGTCGACAGGTGGCGAAGAACGATCGCGACGGCCTGCTCGACTGACACGTTAGCCGTGTCGATGACAAGGTGCTCGGATTCCCAAACATCGTATTGACGTTCGAGCACGGTTTCCCATGTCGGCAGTTTGTGGCCAGGGATGTCGGCGTGTCGCCCCTCGACCCGCAGGCGATGCGCGGCCGTATCGGAACAAACCAACTCAATCTCGACGATGCGCACCCCCGCTTCGCGTGCCACACGCCGCCACGCATCACGCGTGACGGCCAGCGAATTGACCGAGTCTGCGACGACGGTCGACCCAAGACGCAAATTCTCTCGCGCAACGGCATAGGCGGCGAGATAGCCGGCAGGTCCGATGTCGGTGCCGCAACTTCCGGCCGCCATCAATGCCTGTTCCAACGTATCGATGCGCAGATAGACGGCAGCGATCTCGCGCGTGAGCGCTTGCGCCACCGTTGTCTTTCCGGTGCCAGGGAGTCCGCCGAAGGCGATCAACATTCGCGAGGTTCTCACTAACGCGCGGTCACTTCGCCGCGCCGTTCGACGTTGCCAGCGCGGCCACGCCGAGGCCCATGTAAAGCAGACCGGCGACATACTTTCCGATCCCCGGTCGACGGCTCCGGTTGGCGAGCGCGCGGCTGATGGTGCGGGCGAGCGCTGCGTAGGTGACGTCGCTCACACCGCCGACCAGCACGAGCAACAGGCCCAGCGTGACGATCTGCAACGGCACGTGACCCAGCGATGGCGTCACGAACTGGGGCAGAAATGCGGCAATGAACAGACCCGTCTTCGGATTGAGCAGGTTGACGAGAAAGCCCTTTTTCATCGATGCGCCCAATGCACCTGCGGGCGGCTGCATATCGGCGCTCTCGGGTGCGGTGCGGCTGCGAATAACCTTGAAGCCGATGAAAATCAGGTAGCCCGCGCCAAGAGACTTGATCACCGCGAACATCAGCGGCGAGGCAAGCAGCAGCGCGGTGAGCCCGGCCGCAGCGAAGCCCACGTGCACGATCGTGGCGAGCATCACGCCGAAGCACGACGCGAGGCCGAAACGAAACCCCTGACTGGCGCTGGTCGTGGAGATGAAAATGGTGGTCGGCCCGGGAATTGCGACGAGCACTGCGACGGCAGCCAGGAAGAAGGGCAGAAGGGCAAGATCGATCATGACGGAAGTCTCTGCGGTAGTGGCGTTACGAAACGACGGGGGGCGGGATGCGTCGCTCCGGTTCTCCGCATTCTAACTTTGCGTTGGAAAACTGCCGGGTTGCCCGCATTGTCCGGCACAGAGGCACAGCGGAACAGCGGCGTGACGGTGTTCATTGCGCCGCATGGCGCACCGACGCCAGCATGTCGTGGAGGTTGTACGTCATGAGCGCGAGGAAAGCGAGCAGGCCCAGATAGTAGGCCCCATAGGTCACCTTGGTTTCCGTCGTCACGCCGTAGTAGCGCACGTTCTCCGGCGCCTGCGGATCGTAGCGCCAGGCTTTGGCCAACTGCGGGAGCGCGAGGATGGCGACCAGAATCAGGATCGGGCTCGGATGCCAGAGGAACAGCGCGACGAGCACCGGCACGCCCGCAAACCAGATGCGCGGCGACAACACCGCGGTGATGCGCCCCCCATCGAACGGCGAGAGCGGAATCAGGTTGAACAGGTTCAGGAAGCATCCCGAATAGGCGAGCGCGAGCAGCAGATTGCTGTCCTGCTCGCGTGCCGCGAAATAGCAGGCCATTGACGCGAGGGTGCCGACGAACGGTCCGCCCAGCCCGACATAGGCTTCCGTCTGGGCATTGAGCGGTGTTTCCTTGAGTTCGATCCATGCCCCGACGAACGGGATGAACGTGGGCAGCCCCACGTCCAGCCCGCGCTGGCGTGCGGCGACGTAATGACCCGCTTCATGTGCGAATAGCAAGATCACGAAACCGAGCGCGAACTTCCATCCGTACACGAAGGCATAGACCACGATGGACAGCAGCATCGTGCCGCCCGTCGTCAACACCTTGCCAAGCTTCAGCCCGCCGAACACCAGCAACAGGAGTTTGGTCATGGCGTCTATCAGGTGCGCGGCGCGTTGCTGTCGTGGGGCGTGCCGGTGCCTGCCGGTGCCCCCTGGGCGTCACGCCCTGGCATGACAGTGGTTTCGACCGTGTCGACGCTTGCGGCCGGGGTGGCTTGCGGTGGCACGGGCAGCGGCTTCGGTTTGCGCTTGAACAGCTTGGTGAACGCGGCACCCGCGCCAAGCAGCGCCAACAGACCGACCTTGGCGAACTTCGCGACGAACGCAGCGATGAGCGCAAAGAGGCCGAGCTTCTTCGCCGCAACCCCCGCGACCAACGCGGCAAGGCCGTACTCTGCGACGCGGTCGGTCTTTTCGTTGAAGTCGGCATAGCGCTTGCCGTCGACGAAACTCAAGCCCGAGAGAATCTTGTCGGCAGCGGGCTTATCTGCGCCCAGCAGCGATTCGCTAGTGACCAGCGTGGTTGCCAGATAGCCTTCGCGGCCAAGCGCCGTGGTGCGGTAGTTCACCGAAGGATCGTTGTCGACCTGAGTGCCGGTCTGCTTCTGGTTCACACGGGCGGCCCACACAAGGCGGTGGGTGCTGCCGTCGTACTGCGGCAATTGCGCCCAGCCGGTGACTTCCAATTCCGGCACGCCATGCTCGCGTCGTGTGGCATTCGCGCTTTCCGTACCCTTGCGCAAGGATTCGAGAATGTCATCTGCCTTCCAGTCGCGCGCGTCGTCGTCGCGAACGTAACCATCGTTGACATAGGTGATAACGTCGAGCCATTCCCCCTTGCCGTCTGTCGGCACGACGAGGCCCGCCAGCGTCGAGTCGTCGATGGTGTTGCCCAGCGCTCGCAGCAGGCGGGCAGCGGTGGTGCTCGGAATCCAGCCCATGCCGACCGGCAACGAGAACTTCGCCTGGTCGCGGATATCGATGACCCTCGGGCCATCGAGCAGCGCCTCGTTGGCCGCCTTGATGGCGGCCCGAGCTTCGGCCTCGCGGGCTTCGGGCGTGGTCGCCGCAGCGGGCGCGGGGGTCTGCGCGAAAGCGCAAGATGCGTTCAGTGCGAGCGCGAGAAAAATCGTGCGGAGGATGGAAGACAAGATCTGGCTTTCCCTGGTCGGCGTCGTTTTGAAATTTCACATCTGAACGATGTGTGCCGCGCCGGATTATGCCAGAGCCACATCGGATTCCGAAGTGATGTGGCGGCTGCGTACCCATGCTGCAATGGCGGAGCGCGAAAGCGATGCCATGGCATTGCAGCCGGTAGTTCCCTCCTGCGGCGCCCCTAGATGCAACAGTCCTCCGCCCGACGATTTCCTTCCGATCGTGAGGGGACGGCATCACGATTCGTCGGTTCTCGTTCGGCAAATTCGCGGCAGCACCGTCTATCTGGACACCGCTGTGGATGCGACCGGAGATATCATCGTTTACCCGTAATTTGCTTTTCCGGACAGCTTTCCTCGTTGACCGGCAAATTGTTTTTTGCTGGTATACCAGTTATGAACCAGACCCAACGCACCCCCGCTCTGAGCGATTCGGCCTACAACGCCATTCGCGCCCTGATCGTTTCCGGCGAGATTCGCGCGGGGGAGGCGCTTTCGGAGCGCGCCCTGTCAGAGCGCTTCGGCATCAGCCGCACGCCCGTGCGCGAGGCGATTCGCGCGCTCGCCAACGACGGCTTGCTGGAGATCGTGCCGATGCGCGGCACCTTCGTGCGGCAGTTGTCGGTGCGGGATCTGAGCGAGATTCACGAAGTCCGGCTCGCGCTCGAAGGCATGGCCGCGTGGCTGGCGGCGCAAAAGGGCGTGACGCCCGCGCTCGAGGAAGTCGCCGTGCGCCTGCGTGCGCTGGATGCGCAGGGCGAGCAGGGCATGCCGCTCGACGTCGACATCACGCAGCGCGTGGGCTGGCAGTTTCACGAGGCGATGTTCGCCGCTGCCGACAATGTGCGGCTCACCGAGACCTATCACGCGTTGCGCACCCAGAACGGTCTGGCGCTGCAACGCATTCCGCATTACGACGCCGAGCGCACGCGCGCCGCAGTTCGCGAACACCTCGCGATCTTCGACGCTATCGCCGCAGGGCGTCCCGAGGAGGCCCAGCGCCATGTCTGGGATCACCTCACGCACGCCATGCAAGCCCGCTTGCAGGCGCTCGTTCCTCCCGCCGTACCGCCCGGCACTCGACGCTGATCGCCCCTGACAAGCGCGAATCGCGTCGCCACGCAATTTCCGGAGATAGTCGTCATGACGTCACGTACTGCCAGCAAGAAACGCCTCATCCCGTTGCCCGTCCAGATGCTGATCGGTCTGGCGCTCGGCATCGGCTGCGGCATGGTCGCCCCGGCGCTCGCCACGAAGCTCATGCCCGTGGGCACCGCCTTCGTGCAGGCCGTGAAGATGATCGTCGTGCCGCTCGTCTTCACGGCGATCACGCTGGGCATTTATCAGATGGGTCACAACGCCCGTGCGCTCGGACGTGTTTCAGCCGTCAGCTTCATCTACTTCTTCATCGCGACGCTGGTCTCGATCGTGATCGGACTCGGCCTGAACGCGATCTTCCATCCGGGCCTCGGGGCGAATCTCGCGGCGGCGCATGCGACGGCCAAGCCGATCGCCGCCTCGGTCGACTGGACCAAGTTCTTCCTCGAGATGATTCCGTCGAACATCTTCGCGGCGATGAGCGGCAGCAACCTGCTGCCGGTGCTCGTCTTCGCGGTGCTGCTCGGGCTGGCGCTGTCATCCATCGGGGCGCGCGCCAAGCCGCTCGTGGGCGTACTCGATGCGCTCATGGGTGCTGTGTTCAAGCTGACGGACTGGATCATCTCGCTCTCGCCGCTCGCCATCTTCGCCATCATTTCGTGGCTGTTCGCCACGCAGGGCATCGGCACGATCCTCGCACTCGTCAAACTCGTGGGCACGATGTATCTCGGCCTGGGCGTGCTGCTGGTGCTGTTCTGGATTCTGCTCAAGGCCATCGGCGAAAAGCCGCTGGCGACGACGCGCGCCATCAGTGAACCGGTGATTCTCGCGTTCGCTACGCGCTCGTCGGAAGCCACGCTGCCGCTGCACATGGAGAAGCTCATCGCGATGGGCGTGCCCAAGGCCATCGCGTCGGTCGTGCTGCCGCTAGGTTATGCCTTCAACCGTGACGGCTCGATCATGTACTTCGCGCTGGCCGTCGGTTTTCTGGCCGACGCGTATCACGTGCCGCTCGACATGCCGACGCTGCTCTCCATCGTGCTCGTCACCACGCTCGCGAGCAAAGGCAGCGCGAACGTGCCGTCCGGCGGACTGGTGGCCATTGCCATGGTGCTCACTACCATCGGCGTGCCCATCGAAGCGCTCGCAATCATTGCCGGTGTCGATGCCTTCCTCGACATGGGCCGCACTGCCATCAACGTTTTCAGCAATACCGTGGCCATCAAGCTCGTCATGAAACTCGCCGGCATTCCGTACGAGTCGCCCGAGGCCGTTCAGGCAGCGCTGGCCGCGGAAGCGGCCGGATCGTCCGACGCGTTGGCAGCGGGCGCAGGCAGCCATGCCCACGGTCAGGAGTTCGCATGACCTCAGGTAATACCGAACGCTTCGTCGATTTGCGAAGCGATACCGTCACCCGGCCCACGGCGCTCATGTGGGAGGCGATGCAGACCGCGTCGCTGGGTGACGACACGCTCGAGGGCGATCCCACGGTGCGTGCCCTTGAGCATCTCGCGGCCGTGATGACCGGAAAAGAGGAGGCGATGTTCGTCGTCTCCGGCACGATGGGCAATCTGATCGCCTCGCTGTGTCACGCCACGCGTGGCGGCGAGGCCGTGCTCGACGCGCAGGCGCACATGGCGAAATCGGAGGCGGGCGGCATGTCGCGGCTCGCCCATCTGTATCCGGTGCTGATCCCGTCGGTGCGCGGCGAGATGGATCTCGATCAACTGGCCGGGGCGCTGCGCCCGGGCTTTTCGCGTTACGGACAGCCCACGGCAATGGTCGGTGTCGAGTCGACGCATAACCACTCGGGTGGCTACGTGCCGTCGCTGGCGTATCTGGCAGATGTGCACGCGCTGGCGTCGCGCGCGGGCGTCCCGGTGCATATGGACGGCGCGCGTGTCTTCAATGCGGCCGCCGCGCTGAGTGTCGACGTCGCCAAAGTCGCGGCGCATTGCGAAAGCCTGACGTTCTGCCTGTCGAAGGGACTTTCCGCGCCGATGGGCGCGATGCTGGCCGGTTCGCACGCGATGATCGAACAGGCGCGCACGTTCCGTCGCATGACCGGCGGCGGTCTGCGTCAGGCAGGCATCATGGCTGCGGCAGGCAAGGTGGCACTGGAGACAATGGTCACGCGTCTGTCCGACGACAATCAGCGCGCGCAACGCCTGTGGGCGGGGCTCGCCAGGATCGATCCTCAATTGGTGGATACGGTGCCGTCGAACAGCAATATCGTGCGGTTGCGTGTCGCACAGCAGCGAGAGCCCAATCCCAAGGCGTGGGAAGCGGCGCTGGCGGAATACGGCATTCTGGCGCGCGCGAGCGGCACGGCCATGCTGCGGCTGGTCACGCATCGCCATATCGGTGACGACGATATCGACGAGACCATCGCGGCCATCGCGTCAATTCGCGACACCTTTGCCGCGAAGGCCTCGCCGCTCGGCGTCCTTTGATTGGCTTGGCGGACGCGCTCAGCGATCCGCCACTGCCAGATACTGTTGTGGAGCGCGGCCGAAAAGCCGTTTGAACATCACAATGAACGCGCTCGGGCTGCGATAACCGAGCGCGAGCGCCACGTCGCCGACCGACGAACCGAGCGCAAGCCGGGTAATCGCTTCGGACGCGCGCATATGCTGGCACCAGCGTCCGAACGTCATGCCGGTTTCATCCTTGAAGCGACGCGCGAGTGTCTTGCCGCTCGCCCCCAACTCCTCTCCCCAGCGCTCCAGCGAGTAATCGGTGGCGGGCGCCATCATCATGTGCTCGCAGATCGCCAGCAGCTTCGCCGAGCTGGGCAGCGGCAACCCATGCTCGCCGGGCGCGGCGGCTTCGCGAAGCAGACGCAACAGCAGCGGAACCGAGAGTGCGGTGCGGCTGTCCGGCGCGTAATGAAATCCATCAGGCAGCATGTCAACGGCCAGTTCGCGCAGCAGCGGACCCACGGTGAGCACCAGCGCATTCGGCCATAGCCATGACACCGCCCCCGGTTCGACGCTGATGGTGCAGAACTGCATGCGTCCGACGGCGTGCAATTCGTGCGGCGTGTTCGGCGGCAGCCACAGCGCGCGCGAGGCGGGCAGTGTCCACGTGTGCGCAGGGGTAAGCACGCGCACGACGCCCCGCAGTGCCATCACCACGTGACCGTGCTGATGTTGATGCCAGGGCTGGCGCTCACCATCCTCGCATTCCATGCCCGATAGCGTGACGTCGCGCGGCAAATGTCGACGCGTTTCCGGATAGCGACGCAGCAGCAATTCCTTCATGACGACTTCCCAACCCGACCGATCGACGGTCTCGCGACGGGCCGTTTGTCCTGTTGCCCCTCGTGAGGAGGACGCGGCACGCCAAAGCATAGAGAAAGAGACAAAAATTGTCCATTTCTCAACATTTTTTGTGATTCACAGCAAAAACATCCCCGGTATTCTACCAACTGCCACAAGGGTTCAGGTGGCAGATATAAGTAATAATAGTAATGCGTCTCATTTATTTTAATTCATTCGAAAAGAATGGCACTGACGCGGGAAGCGTAGTCAAAGTGAAACGAAACCACACGGGGAAGCCGGCCCATCCGCGGCGATTGACGGTATTGGCGGCAGTGATCGCGGGCACGGCCATGGGGCATCAGGTGGCCATGGCGGCCGATGCAGACAACACCAGTGCCGCAGGGGCGGCAACAGGCGCGGTGGCATTGCCGGCGACGCAAGTCACTGGCTCGTCGCTCGCGGAGAATCCGAGCGGGCCGGGGCAGGGCTACGTTGCCAAGCGCATGAAAACCGCCACGAAGACGGATTCGGCGACGCTCACCCAACCGCAGGCGACGGCGACGGTCACGCGCCAGCAGATGGACGATCAGGGCGCGATCACGATCGATCAGGCGTTGCGCTACACCACGGGTGTCACTACGCAGGACGGCACCGACGTGCGCTTCGACCAGCTTCGCGCACGGGGCTTCGACATCGATCCCTATCTCGACGGTCTGGCCATCTTCCAGTCGCCGCGTTTCGCCACGGCACGCGTCGACCCGTATCTGCTCGATCGCATCGATGTGATGTTCGGCCCGTCGTCGGTGCTCTACGGTCAGGGCAACCCGGGCGGTCTGGTCAACTACAGCAGCAAATTGCCGACCGATCAACCGCTGCGTGAAGTCACGCTGCAAATTGGCAATCACGACACCTATCAGGCCGGCTTTGATCTCGGCGGCTCGCTGACGCCGGACGGCACGATCCTTTACCGCGTCGTCGGTCTGGCACGCGACGCCAAGACGCAGGTGAGCGCCATCAAGGACGAGCGTCTGGCGATTGCGCCGTCGATCACGTTCAAGCCCGATCGCGACACGTCGCTCACGTTGCTCGCTGGCTACCAGCGCGATCCGGCGGGGGGGCTGTTCAATCCGGTGCCGGCCAGCGGCACGCTGTACGTCAATCCGAACGGCCGGCTCGGCCCGGATCAGTACTTCGGTGACCCGACGCGCGACGGCATGCAGCGCACGCAATACTGGTTCGGGTATCAGTTCGCCAGGCAGTTGAACGATACGTGGCGGATCTCGCAGAACGCGCGTTATCTGCATATCGACCAGAACTACTACCAGACGTCTGTCACGAGCGGATACGGTGCCGACCAGAGCACCGTGTACATGTGGGGGAATGCCGACCACGAGCATGTGAGCCAATGGCAAATCGATACGAACGCGCAGGCGAAGTTCTCGACCGGCCCGGTCGAGCACACCATGCTGTTCGGCTTCGACTATCGCCGCGTGCTTGAAGGCGACAATTACGGCGGCAGCGTGGTGGGGCAACTGAACCTTTTCAACCCGAATTACGCGTCGCTCGCGGGTGCGAATCAGAACACGCGTCTGGATTACTCCCTAAGTCAGGCAGGGTTGTATGCGCAGGATGAACTGCGTTACAACCGTTGGGTGCTTACGCTCGGGATGCGTGAGGACTGGGTGACGACACGCTCAAGCACGAACGGCTCGGCGCTTACGGCCGACAACCATGCATTCACTTGGCGTACCGGGTTGGCGTATGCGTTCGACAACGGTCTCGCACCGTATGTGAGCTATGCGAAGTCGTTTGCGCCGGTACTGGGTACGACGTTCTCCGGTGGTGCGTTGCAGCCGACGCAGGGCAAGCAGTATGAAGTCGGCGTGCGCTATCAGCCGAAGAACTATGACGCAGCGCTGCGCCTCTCGGCGTTCGACCTGCGTCAGGAAAATGTGAGCGTGGCCGACCCTGCGCATCCGACGTTCCCGACGCAGACCGGCGAGGTGCGCTCGCGCGGCTTCGAGGCCGAGGCGCGTGCCAACGTGACTCGTGACCTGAAGCTGATCGCCTCGTACACGTACGTCAATCAGGTCAACCTGCAAAGCACGACGGCGCAAGGCAAGCGTCCGCAGATCACACCGCGCAACAACGTGGCGTTGTGGGCGGACTACACCTTGCACGATGGTGTGCTGCGCAATCTCGGCTTCGGTGCCGGGGTGCGTTACATGAGTTCGTCGGCAGGCGACGCCGCCAACACGTTCGAAGTGCCGAGCCGCACGCTGGTCGACGCCGCGGTGCACTACGACTGGCAGCAATGGCGCTTCGCGGTCAACGTGAGTAACCTCTTCAATCGCGAATACATCTCGTACTGCACGAATTCATTCCTCTGCTACTACGGCGCGACGAGAACCGTACTGGGGACTGCCCGATATCAATGGTGATGCAACGAAAATCGTTTGCCGCCCGCCGCCGCCTTCTGGCGGCGGCGGGCGTTGGTGCGCTCGCACCATTCATGGTGCCTGCGCGTGCGCGGGCGGCGTCCGCGCCGGGCAGAATGCCGCGCGTGGTGGTACTCGACTGGGGCCTCGCGGCACAGGTGCTTGCGCTCGGCGTGACCCCCGTGGGCGTAGCGCGACCGCCGTGGTATCGCATCCTCTCAGGAACGCCGGAGATGCCCGAGTCGGTCGTCGACACCGGTCTGTTGTTTCAGCCCAACTTCGAAGTGGTGCAGGCGTTGAAGCCCGATCTGATCGTCATTACGCCGCTGCACGGGGCGCTTGCCGATTCGCTCGCCCGGATTGCGCCGCTATTCGTCGCGCCACGCGCCCATCCGCATGAAGATGGTTATCAGCTTGCGCTGCGACGCGCGCGTGCCCTTGGCGATGCGTTGGGACGTCCGGCCGAGACCACCCGGCTGCTCGAAGAGACCGACGCGCGTATGGCGGCGCTGCATGCGCGCTTGGCACAGTACCGTGAAGTCACCCAACGTCCGATTTATCTGATGAGTCCGATCGATACCCGGCTGACCAATGTCTTCGGTCGCGAAAGTGTGTTCGGCGGGACGTTGAGCGCCATTGGCCTCACCAACGCCTGGCGTCGTCCGAGCGATACGGAGGGCATGGCGCAAGTCGATTACACCCAATTGGGCGCCGATCAGGACGCGCGCGCGATGATCATCGGCACGCGTCCCGGTCTACTCAATCTGCTCGGCGAGAGTCCGCTATGGCGTGCGCTGCCGTTCGTACAAGGCAAGCGCATCAGCCAACTGCCGATGCTGTTGCCCACGGGCGGCACGCCCACGGCGCTGCGTCTGGCCGGTGTCCTGAGCGCAGCACTCACGGGGGAGGCCGCATGAGCGCACCGAACCCGCTTCGTCCCATGACGGCCGGTGGCACGTTCGGCACCGCGTCGCCTGCCGTGCCGCGTCACCTCTGGCGGCTGGCGTTGATCGTCGGGCTGCCTGCATTGGCTTTGGTCGTTACGACATTCCTGGCATTGCGTCCGGCCGGTGTCGACGGCGCTACATTCCTCACAGCGGTGTGGCACGCCGTGACCCATTCGACGCCGGAATCTCAGGCACCGGCAACGGCCGCCGCGATGTCGGGCCTTCTTGTGAATTACGCGTGGCTTCCGCGTCTGGCGATGGCGGCTTTGGCCGGTGCTGGATTGGCGCTTGCCGGCGTGATGTTCCAGCAGGTGTTGCGCAACCCGTTGGCCGAACCGTTGACGCTGGGAGTGGCCTCGGGCGCGTTTCTCGCGCTCTCGGCTGCGGCGATCTGGCTGCCGTGGCTTGCGCTGGCGTGGCGTGTCGGAATCGCGCTGGGCGGCGCGACGCTGGCCGTCACGCTGGTGATGGCGTTGACGTGGCGCAGTCGCTTCGCCCCCGTGCCGGTCATTCTGGCGGGCATGGTCGTCAACCTGTATTGCAGCGGTCTGGCGATGATGTTGTCGATGACCCATGAGCGCGCGCTCGTCGGTGTATTTGCCTGGGGCGCTGGCTCGCTCGTGCAGAATGGCTGGCATGACGTTGTCTGGTTGCTGCCGTGCGTGCTGGTGAGCGTTCTCGCAGCCGCGTTGCTGCTCAGACCGCTCACGCTTTTCACGCTGGACGACCGCAGCATGTCGCAACTGGGGGCGCGCGTCGCGTGGATACGGACCGCTGGGCTGGGCGTTGCGGTGGCGCTTTCGGCATGCATCATCAGCGTGGTCGGCGTCATCGGATTCGTCGGTCTGGCAGGCCCGCAACTGGTGCGGCTCGCGGGCGCACGACGGTTGCGCGATCAGATGCGATGGGCGCCGTTCGTCGGCGCGCTCATGCTGATTCTCACCGATCAGATCGTGCAGTGTCTGCCGCTCTTCGACGGCGCAACGTTGCCGACCGGCGCGGCGGCTGCGCTCTTGGGCGGCCCGCTGCTGCTGTGGCTGCTGCAACGCACGCGTGCGGGCGAAGTGGCGACAGCCGATGCCACGCCGCCGTCGCGTGCGCGTCACCCCTGGCGTCGGCTCTTGCTGGCGCTGACGTTCGGCGCGGTACTCATCTGGGTGACGTTGCATAGCGGCCTGACACTGGACGGTTGGCAATGGACCCGCGGTGAGTCGTGGGCGACGCTTTGGCCGTGGCGGGTACCGCGCATGGTGGCTTCGGCGGCGGCAGGGGGCGCGCTCGCGCTGGCCGGCACGCTGCTGCAACGTATCAGCGGCAATCCGATGGCCAGCCCCGAGCTGCTCGGGGTGAGTGGCGGTGCGATGCTGGGCGTGCTGATCGTCACGTGGGTCGTTGTCGGGCCCGGCGCGTCGACGCTGTTCGGCGCGGCGTTCGCCGGTGCGGTCGTCAGTCTCATCGTCATGTTGACACTCTCGCGCAAGGGCGGCTTCTCTCCGACGCGCATGCTGCTCGCCGGTGTTGCCATCTCGGGCATGGCGCAATCGCTGGTGGCGATCGTGAGCGCCAGCGGCACGGCGAACGCTTTCCTGTTGCGCTCGCTGATGCTGGGGCTGACCTATGTCATTGGCCCGGGCATTGCCGCAGTCACGGCGTTGGGGGCGCTCGCCGGGCTGTTCCTGACCTGTCTGGCATCGCGCTGGCTCGATTTGCTGCCGATGGGCGACGCGACAGCCACCGCCGTCGGCGTGAATGTGAAGCGTGCTCGCCTGGGGTTGTGGTGTCTGGCCGCAGCGCTGAGCGCCGTGGCGACACTCGTGGTCGGACCGCTGTCGTTCGTCGGCTTGCTCGCGCCGCATGCCGCGCGTCTGGCCGGCTACGGCAAGGGGCGTTCACAGGCGGTCGCAAGCGCCGTTGTCGGCGGCCTGTTGATGATCGCCGCTGACTGGCTCGGTCGCAATCTGATGTTCCCTCAGCAGTTGCCCGCGGGCGTGCTGGCCATGCTGATCGGTGCGCCTTATCTGTTGTGGCACCTGCGCCGTCAGGTGGCGTGAAGTCCCCCTCATCCCCATAAAAAAGAGAGATTCCCCTCCTATGTCCTTGTTCTGGCAACTGGTGCGTTCTTCCCGATGGCCGTTGGCGATTGCGTTTGCCGGCAGTCTCGTGAGCGGCTTCGGCAACGCCGGTCTTGTCGCACTCATCAATCAGGCGCTGGGCACGCCGCGTGACCACCTGGGTGAACTGGGCCTGCAGTTCCTCGGGCTCGGTCTGCTCGTGCTGGTCACGCGCGCGGTGTCGCAAACGCTTTTCATGTCGCTCGGCCAGCGTGCCAAGGCGGCGCTGCGCATGCAGGTGGTGCGACGCATCGGCGCGGCGCCGTACGCGAGCCTCGAGCGGCATGGCATCTCGCGCGCTATCGCCGTGCTCACGCAGGATCTCGACGCCATCGTCGTGCTGTTCGTCAGTCTTCCCGTGCTGGCGATGCAAGGGGCGGTGATCGCGGGCTGTCTCGTCTACCTCGGCTATCTGTCCTGGAACATTCTGCTGTTTGCCGTAGTGACGATTTTCATCGGGGCGGCTGGATTTCGCTTCGCGAACGGGCGGGCGTTGCTGCACCTGCGCAGCTCGCGCAAGCGTGAGGAAGCGTTGGTGAAGGACTTCCGGGCGCTGTTCGACGGCGCCAAGGAGCTGAAGCTGCATCGCGCGCGCCGCGACGCCTTCATCGAAGACCGTCTCGCCACCAACGTTGAAGCGGTGCGTGTGCAGCGTACGCGCGGCTACGTGCTCTACGCGGCGGCGGCCAGTTGGGGCAGTTTCATTCTGTTCGCGTTCATCGGCCTGACGCTGTTCGTTGTCTTGCGTCACGTCGACTTGCCGCCGGAGGTCGTGTCCGGCTACGCGCTGGTGTTCCTGTACATGATCATGCCCATCGAGGGCGTGCTGTCGGCATTGCCGGCACTCGGCACGGCACGCGTGGCGCTTGAGCGCATTGCGCTGGTGGAGAGCGAACTGCCGCGCGAGTTGTTGCTTGCTCCGGGCAACGGTGACAAGCCGGCGTTCCGGGAGATCGCGCTGGAAGGCGTGACTCACCGTTACTTCCGCGAACAAGAGAACGAGGTCTTCACGCTGGGGCCCATCGATCTGACGTTCCGCCCTGGTGAGCTTGTCTATCTGGTCGGTGGCAACGGCAGTGGCAAGACTACGCTCGCCAAGCTGATCGTCGGGCTGTATGTGCCGGAAGACGGGCGAATTCTGGTCGATGGCGTGCCGGTGGGCGATGCCGATCGTGACCAGTATCGTCAGCTCTTCTCCGTGGTGTTCAGTGACTTCTTCCTGTTCGAGCACTTGCTCGGCCTGCCGCCGGAAGGGCTGGACGCGCAAGCGCACGCGCTGCTCAAATCGCTGCAACTCGACCACAAGCTCACGATTGAAGACGGCCGCTTCTCGACGCTCGATCTCTCGCAAGGGCAGCGAAAGCGTCTGGCGTTGCTCGTGGCCTATCTGGAAGACCGGCCGTTCTATGTCTTCGACGAATGGGCGGCAGATCAGGACCCGCTGTTCAAGGATGTTTTCTACCGGCAGATGCTGCCCGCGCTCAAGGCACGCGGCAAAAGCGTGCTGGTCATTACGCACGACGATCGCTATTTCGATCTGGCCGATCGTCTGATTCGTCTCGACTACGGTCAACTGCGCTCGCCGCAGGCCGAGGTCGCCCCGCCAGCCGGACCGCTTTCCCCGACGCCTCATGACTGATACTCCGATGTTCGAACTGCAAGACGTTTCCTTCGCGATCGAGGGCCGCACGCTGCTCGCCCCGCTGAGCCTGCAACTCGCGGGCGCTCAGGTGCATGGTCTGATCGGCCACAACGGTTCGGGCAAGTCGAGCCTGATCAAGATGCTCGCGCGCCAGCTCTCGCCGGTGAGCGGCGACATTCGTTTCGAGGGGCGGCCGCTGGCGTCGTGGGGCGCGCGCGAGTTCGCGCGTCGCGTCGCGTATTTGCCGCAGCAACCGCCTGCGGCGGCGGGAATGACGGTGTCGGAGCTGGTCGCGCTCGGTCGCTACCCGTGGCATGGCGCGCTGGGACGGTTCGACGCGCATGACCACGAGGCGGTGCACAACGCGATGGTGCAGACGGACGTGCTGGGTTTCTCGGAGCGTCTCGTCGAGTCGCTCTCAGGTGGCGAGCGGCAACGGGTCTGGCTGGCGATGCTTGTCGCTCAGCAGGCGCAGTGTCTGTTGCTCGACGAGCCGACCTCGGCACTGGACGTCGCGCATCAACTCGATGTACTCAAACTGGTGCGCTCGCTCGCCGATACGCACGGTCTGGGTGTCGTGATCGTATTGCACGACGTGAACATGGCCGCCCGCTTTTGCGACACGCTGCTCGCGCTCAAGCAGGGCAAGCCGATTGCACGGGGAACGCCGGCGGAGTTGATGTCGCCCGCGACCTTGCAGACCATCTACGGCGTGCCGATGGGCGTGCTGCCCAATCCCGATGGCGGCATGCCGGTGAGCTACGCACGTTGAAGACTGTCGTCCCGGCACTTCGCTTGATATTTGCCGGGGCCGACGTCAATCGTCACGTATCGGCGAGGTAGCGCTGTGGGGTGTGCCCCGTGACCTGCTTGAACATCGCGATGAACGCGCTCGGGCTTGCATAGCCGAACGCGTCAGCCGTGGCAGCGACCGAGGCGCCCAACGCCAGCGTGGTGATCGCCTCGGACACGCGCAGATGCTGACGCCACGTGACGAAGGTCATGCCGGTATCCGTCTGGAAGTGACGCGCCAGCGTCCGTCCGCTAACCCCGAATTGCTCCCCCCAGAAGTCGAGCGTCAACTTGCTCGCCGGCTCGTTCATCAGATGCTCGCAAATCGCTTGTAGCCGGGCGTCGCGGGGCACGGGCACGCCGCGCTCGGGCACCGGCGCCGAGTCTCTCAGCACGCCGATGAGCGGTGGCACCGACAACGCGGCGCGGCTCGTGGGGCCGTAGTTGTCGCCGTCCCGGCTCACGGTCGCGGCCAACTCGCGAATCAGCGGCGTAGCCGCGATCACGGTCGGCCCGGTCCAATTCCACGGAAACATTCTCGGTTCCATGTAGACGTTGCACATCTGCCCGTCGCCGACGGCATGCAGTTCGTGCTCCACATCCGAGGGCAGCCATAACGCGCGATTGGGCGGCAATGTCCAGATAGCCGTTGATGTGAGCACGCGCACGATGCCGCGCATCGGGAAGACCAGTTGGCCGTGACGGTGCCGGTGCCAGATCAGTCGCTCGCCATGGCGATAGGGCGTGACGTTTGCATAGACGTCGCGCGGCAACGGACGTACCGAATCGGGAAATCGTTTGCGCAGGAAATCACTCATGCCGGGGATTGCGTTCGGATATCGCCAGATAGATGCAGGATGTCAAAAAATCGACATTTATTGTCGTCCTCGCTTTTTCCGAACCCGATATTCTCCAAAGCTATCAATGCGTTGAGCCGGACTACACGCAAATTTAGTAATGAGTCTCATTTGCGATATTTTCGCCAGTGTAGCGGGAATCAGACGGTGACGGCCAGCACATCGCCTCTGAACAAAACACCCAGGCACCGATTTTCGATCGCCGGCACAGGCCGGCAACAAGGGGAAGTGTTGTCAACGATGCAAACGAATCAGAATCAGAAACCTCGCCGCGCGGCACGGGGCCGCACGTCTGACGGTGCGAGGGCAGGGCAATCGGGCCGCGCGCTTGTGCTGACGCCTGTTGCCACGGCCATGTTGATGCTCGGCGCCGCGCAGGCCCACGCGCAGACGACGCCCGTGACCGGCACGGAAGCCGTGCTGCCCGCCTCGACGGTCACGGAGCAACGCGACACCGTGCAGACCGAAGGCTCTGGTTCGTACGGCACGAAGACCACGACCATTGGCAAAATTCCGCAAGCACTCAAGGACATTCCGAACTCGGTGTCGGTCGTCACGCGTGCTCGCATGGACGATCAGGGCATGCGGTCGGTGTCGGACGCCCTTCAGTACACGACCGGCGTGAGTGCCGTGAACTACGGCGACGGCTCGTACTACTTCAATGCGCGTGGCTATGCCGTTGGCGTGGAGTTCGACGGGGTGTCGATTCTGAACGGCATTCAGTACCAATCGCAGTTCGATCTGTCGATGTACGACCGCGTTGAGGTCTTCCGCGGCCCGGCAGGCCTGCTCGACGGCACGGGCGAGCCGGGCGGCACGGTCAATCTGGTGCGCAAACGCCCGGGTGACACCTTCGCCTTCCGCAGCGAAACGGGCATCGGCTCGTGGGCTCATTACCGTCAGATGTTCGACGTGACCGGCCCGCTCAACCAGAGCGGTACGATTCGCGGCCGCGCCGTATTCACGGGCGACACCGGCAACAAGTCGGTGACGCGTACCAACGATCGCAATTTCATGGCCTACGGCGCACTGGAGTTCGATCTCACCCCGCGCACGCTGCTTTCGCTGTCGGGTACATATCAGGTGGCTACGCTCAACGCGTTCGACTACGGCCAGTCGCTGCTGACCAACGGTCAGTTCCTGAATGCACCGAACAACAGCAATTTCTCGCCTGACTGGAATCACACCTGGACATCGATGCAAGAGGCCAACGCGCGCCTCGATCATCGCTTCGACGGTGGCATCGTCTCGACGACGACGCTTAACTACCGGCATATCCTGAGCGACAGCCAATATGCTTACCTTGGCCCGGGCATCAATCCGGTGACGTTCATGAGCAATTACTTCGCGCAGATTCAACGCACGGAGACCAATATGCTCGGCGTCGATTCGCACGTCTCGGGCCCGGTCGAAGCCTTCGGACGCAAGCATGATTGGCTGCTCGGCATGAACTATCAGATGACGCAGGTGCGCAGTCTGTCTGGCTTCCAGAGCATGGGCCAGTTCAACATCTTCTCGCCGCCGTCGTTCGAGCCGCCGCTGTCGCTGACGTCAGGCAACAACGTGCGCACGCAGCAGTTCGGTGTCTACGGTCAGGCACGCGTGCGCGTTCTCGATCCGTTGACGGTCGTGCTGGGTGGTCGTGAGGCGTGGTATCAGCAGCAGACGCAGAACGTGTTGCCAACCGAAACGCCGTGGACGACGTCCTCGAGCGCGAACCATAAGTTCATCCCGTACGGTGGCGTGGTACTGGCGCTCACGCCGCAAATCAACGCGTATTTCAACTACTCGAAGATCTTCTCGCCGCAAACGGCGACCACGTTCGACGGCCAGGGCCTCGCACCGCGCGAAGGGCAGCAGTACGAACTCGGCGTCAAAGGGGAGTTTCTGGACGGCCGCCTGACGGCAAACGTCGCCGCGTTCCGCATGACCGACACCAACCGTGCCGTCGCCGATCCGTTCCATCCGACGGGGTCGATTGCGGCGGGTGCCGCGCGCAGTCAAGGCTGGGAAGCCGAAGTGACGGGGCAGGTGACGCGCAACTGGAACGTCTATGCGGGCTACACGCTGCTCAACACGCGCTTCGACAACGATCCGCAGCAGGGCGGGCAGTCGCTTGACGGTGAAGAGCCTCAGCACCTGTTCAAGCTGTACACGACCTACAAGTTCTCGCCCGACATGCTCAACGGCTGGCTGGACGGTTTGCGCATCGGTGGCGGCGTGCGCATCCAGAGTTCGACGTATCGCACAGTCGGCTCGGCGCAGGGCGGGTATGCCGTATGGGATGCCATGCTGGCCTACCGCTTCAACCGTCATCTTGAGGCGCAGCTCAACGTCAATAACGTGTTCAACCGGGATTACTACGCCCGTGTGCCGTCCACGTTCTACGGCATCTACGGCGAGCGTCGCAACGTGATGCTGACGTTGCGCGCCGACTACTGATCGGGACGGTCGCCGAGCGCTAGCCGATTCGACAGCGGCGTGCAACAGTGTGTTGCACGCCGCTGTCGGCTGAAAATTGGAAATGGCGGTACACTCCGAGCACACGCCACCGCTGTCCGGTGGCACGCAACTCTCCAATTTCGGCCCGTTTGAACGTCATCATGAAGTCCCCTGGTAATGCTTCTGCCACGCCCGCGTGCGACGCTGGCGAATGCGTCGAGCTTGTCGCCACCGCGACCCTGCCGACCCGCTATGGCACTTTCACCTCCCACGCATTCCGCGTCAAAGGCAGCAATAACGAGCATCTCGCGCTGGTCATGGGCGACGTGTCGACGGATGCGCCGACGCTGGTGCGCCTGCACTCGGAATGTCTGACGGGAGACGTATTCGGTTCCTACCGCTGCGATTGCGGGGAACAACTCGACACCGGGATGCGCAAGATCGCCGAGGAAGGGCGCGGCGTGATGCTGTATCTGCGCGGTCACGAAGGGCGCGGCATCGGCCTGAGCAACAAGATTCGCGCGTATTTGTTGCAGGAACAGGGCCGCGATACGGTCGAGGCCAACCTCGATCTGGGTCTGCCCGACGACGCGCGGGAATATGACTCGGCGGCCGCCATCCTGCGAATTCTCGGCGTGCGTTCGGTGCGTCTCATGAGCAACAATCCGAAGAAATTCGATACGCTCACGAAGCACGGCATTCCGGTATGCGAGCGCGTGACGCTCGACATTCCGATGCGCGAAGAGAACGAGCGCTACATCCGCACCAAGCAAGCGAAGTTCGGGCACTACTTCGAAGAGAACGAGTAAGGGCTTGCCGGTCGTGCTGACCGGCACCGCCCGATGCTCAATGACTCAATGCTCAATGCCGCAGGTCAGCGCGACCGGCGGCGCTCTGCCAGGATCAGCGCGAGATACACCAGACCGGCCGCCATGCTGGTCTGGCCGCTGTAGATCACCAGCCCGAATCCCCATCCCTGATTGGCGACGCTGACCCCGAGCGCCACGACCAACGCCGTCCATCCGATGCGACGGTATTGGCGCGTCCGCACACGCGAGACGCCATTGAACAACGCCTCCTGTTGACGCTCGGTCGCCAGCGCCAGTGCGGCGAATCCCACGAGACAGATCGCAAACGTGTAGAGATGCATCATGCGCGATCCTCGTTCAACGTGGCATTGACCGGTGCGTGGGTCGCCTGTGCGTCCTGTGCTGCCGGTGCAGCCTTTGCAGTCCGTGCGGGCTTCGTCTTCGGCGTGTGCCGTGTAGTGCGAATGGCGAGCCATGCGTGCAGGCCCGCCAGCGCCCACATCATCAGATCAACGCCGACATAAACCCAATCACCCGCCGCCACGCTGTGCCAAAGGCCACGCGACGTGGTGACGGCGTTGAGCACCGGAAGTAATGCGAGCACCGCGGTGGCGATCCACAGCAATTCGATCCACGCGCGCTTGGCCGGACGCACCAACGCATACAGCAGCGTGGCAGCCCACACCCAATAGAACAGATCGACTTCCGTGGCGCTGCGTCCTGCGGCGTCTGACGGGATCAGACGGTTGCCCCACAGAAATGCGGTCATGGCCACCGATAGACCGGCAATCGCCGCGATGTTCAGCCGTTCGACCACATGGAAGCCGAAGTGCGGCCGCGCCGGGTCAGGGAGTTTGCTGCGACGCTTCACCGTCCACATCACCAGCCCGGTGCCGACCATCGCCGTGCCCCCCAGACTGACGAGGAAGTACAGCCAGCGCAAATGCAGGTCGCTGAAGCGTCCGAGGTGCAGCGCATACATGACACCGCGTGTCTCGGCGGCAGCCCCTACGTTGTCCTTCACGTCGAGCAGCTCGCCGGTCGTGCCGTTGAACAGCAGGTATTGCGGACTCATCGACACACGTGTGGCTTCGCCGCGCGTGACCGCCACACGGGCAGCGGCGTCGCCGGGGTTCGTGACGCTTACGCGTCCCACGTCGTTTGTGCCCCAGCGGGCCTGCGCCTGTCGCACCATCGCGTCGATGGAGGCGAGCGGCGCCTTGTCACCGGTGGCCTTGAGCGGCGGCGGGAATGCGCTGAGTTGCGCACTCATCTGCGCGCGCTCGACCGGTGTCTTGATCGCGACCTGTCCGCCCCACGGCATATACATCGCCATAAGGGTGACGAGGCCGGTGTAAGTGATCATCAGGTGGAAGGGCAGGCCAAAGACCGACAGCGCGTTGTGCGCGTCGAGCCACGAGCGTTGCCCCTTGCCCCACCGGAAGGTGAAGAAGTCGATGAAGATTTTCTTGTGCGTGATCACGCCGCTGATGATCGCGACCAGCATGAACATGGCACAGAAGCCTGCGAGCCACCGTCCCCACAACACGGGGAGCGGATGGAACTGGAAGTGAAAGCGATAGAAGAATTCGCCACCGAGCGTTTCACGGGCGTTGAGCGTCTGGCCCGTTGCCGGATCGAAGGTGGCCTCTTCAAATCCGCGACGATTGCCGCCCTTGTTTGCTTTGACATCCGCGGGCGCGTTGCGCCAGAACACATTGACGACCGGATTGCGCTCGGTCGGGAGGTAGATGCTCCACTGCGGACTGCCGGCGGCGAGTGCCGTCAACTGGTTGCTGACGTTTTGCGCAACCGCGGCCGAATCGGGCAGCACTTGCTGGTGCGGCACTTCGGGGCGCATCCACTGGGAGATTTCGTCCTTGAAGTAGCTCACCGTGCCCGTGAGGAACATGGCGTACAGCAGCCAGCCGACGAGCAGGCCCGCCCACGTGTGCAGGTCCGACATCGTCTGACGAATGCCCCGGCCCTGCGGTTTGACCTTCGTGGTGTTGACAGGTGTCATGCGGCACCTCCTGTCACCAGACCCGACGACACCGCCCACGCGGCAAGCGCGAGCGGTGCGGCAACGACGAGCAGACCGGCCCAGGCGCGCCATGCGCTACGCACGGCGAACACCCAGACGACCGCACCGGCATAGATGGCGAAGCTCGCCAGCATGCCGGTGATGACCGCCTGGGACTTGTCCATCGGCAACGCGAGGACAGCAACGCTCGCGAGGGCGGCGATGACGTAGCCGCCACCGATGGCCGCAATAATGCGGGAGACGAGCGCGCTAATGTCGACCAGCGCGGCGCGACGAACCTGAGCCATGATGCGTGTCGCTTACTTGTTGGGCGTGGCGGCCGGACCGGCCGGGAGCGGTTCAATGCCGTCGGCCTGCACGACGGTCGTGGTCGTCACGTAGCTCACGCCCTGGTAACGTTCGGCCCCCTTGGCGCCAGCGCGTTCTCCCGGTGTCTTGTCCGTGTGACTGACCTCGGCAACATACACGCCCTTCCAGGGCATGTCGAACGTGACGAGGCCCTGCGCATCGGTGTGGGCTTCCTTGGCCCAGCCCGACTGCGTGACGAACTGCACCTTGGCCTTGGGCAGCGGCTTGCCCTGGAAGAACAACTGGAACTCGCCCGGCTTGCCGGCCGGCACCAGGTCGAGCGTGAGTTGCGGCTTTTGCTTCGAGAAGTCCGTGGCCAGCCGTGCCGACGGACGGTACCAGTTCGTGACTTCCTGACCGTCACGCTTGAAGGTGAAGAGCGGGTAACGGGCATCTTCCGCCACGAGTGCTTCACCGGCGCTGGCCTTGAACGGCAGCGCGAAGCCATTCGCCGTCTTCGACGCTTCGGCCGTTTTCTCACCCTGTGCGGAGGTCAGCGTGCCGGTGGGCGCGACGAACTTGTCGAGCAGACCCGGCGAGGCTTCGCGCAGGTTTTCACCGAACTCCCCGAAGCGGATCACGGCGTTCTGGCCGGCGGCTTGCTCGATCCAGATCTGATGCGCCTGTGCGGTGCCGGTCAGGGCGACGAGCGCGGCGAACGTCAGTGGCGTCAGTCGGCGGGAGGCAATCTTCTTCATAGCGGTTTCCTTGCTGAAGTGGCTAACAGAGTGAAAGGCAGTGTGAAATGCAGGTCTGAAAATGCGGGCGACATATCGGGCTTCCTCAGAAGTCGATCTGCGCGGACAACAGGAACGTGCGCGGTGCGGCCACGGTGGCGTAAGTGCCGCTCATGAGCCAGTAGTTGGAATTGAACAGGTTCTCGATGTTGGCGCGGAACACGACCGACTTGCCTGCGATGCGCGTGCGATAACGGGCACCGATGTCGTAACGGGTCCACGCGGGCAACTCAAGCGTGTTCGACGCATTGAAGTACATGCGCGACGTATTGATGATGCGGCCGTTGAGCGAGAGTCCCGGCACCCACGGCGTATCCCAGTCCACGCCGAGGTTGAAGGCGCGCTTGGGCACGCCGTTGGCGTCGTTGCCGTCGTTCACGCCGCCTGCCGTTTTGGTGAGCTTGGCGTCGTAGAACGTGGCGCTGGCCATCAGGCGCAGACCCTTGATGACTTCGCCGTACGCCGACACTTCGAGGCCACGGTTGCGTTGTTCGCCGTCGAAGCTGTAGATGTTGGTCGCCGGGTCAGTGACCGAGTTGGGACGTTGCACCTGGAAGACCGAGACCATCGTCGTCACCGGACCCCAATCGGCCTTCACGCCCGCTTCGTACTGCTTGGACTTGTACGGCGGGAATGCCTGACCGGCGTTACGGGCCGTGGCCGGGGCAATGCCGCCACGCGACAGGCCCGACGTGAAGTTCGCGTACACCGAGACGTTCTGCAACGGCTTGACCACGATGCCCGCGAGCGGCGACACGGCGCTTTGGTCGTAGCTCGACGTCAGCGCGCCGTTGGCGGTGTTGAAGTTGTCGAGTGCAACGCGCTGGTGACGCAGGCCGCCGGTGAGCAGCACGCGATCGTTGAAGAACGACAGCGTGTCTGTGATGGCGATACTCGTCAATGCCGATTCGGAGGCCTTCTTCGGCTCCGTGCGCGGCGCGTTCACCACAGGCAGCGGCGCGGGGTTGTAGATGTTCGAGGGCACGGAAGTCGACCCCGGCACGTACGAGTTTCCGGCATCCTGCTCGAGTCGCGAGGCCTGCACCGTGAGCGTGTGGCCAATGTCGAACGTCTTGAAGGTCGCACGTGCGCCCACGTCCGCCGTGCGCGAGCGCGTGTATGAATCGTAGTACGAGTTCATCGCGGTGAAGTTGCCGAGGGCGTCGGCGGGACCACTCGGGAAGGTCTGGTAGGCGGTGGCGTAGTGATAGCCCACGGCGCCCCAGACCGTCACGTTACGCAACACGTCGTATTCGAGGCGCGTCGTGACGGCGGAGTCGTGCAGATGCAGTTCGCTGCCCGGGTAGAAATTGCGATAGCCCGACGGCGCGTCCGGAATGGTCTTGACCGACGACTGGAAGCCGATCTGCGGACGGAAGTTGTCGTCGCCTTCGTGTTGCGTGTAGGCGTCGAGCGACCAGCGCAGGCGCTGCCCGGTGTAGTCGAGGCCGACGGCGCCGAAGCCGACGCTTTGTTTGCCGTTATCGAGCGTGGTGTTCCCGTCGCGATAGACGCCGTTCACGCGCACGCCCCATTCCTGATTCTCGCCAAAGCGTCGGCCGACGTCGGCTTCGATGCCCAGTTGCGACTTGTTCTGGAACGTTGTCGTCAGACGCGTAAGCGGCTCACTCGCGGCGCGCTTGGTCACGACGTTGATCGCGCCGCCGATGCTGCCGCTCGGGCCGATGCCGTTCATCAGCGTGCCCGGCCCCTTGAGGACTTCCACGCGCTCGACGATGGCGGCGGGCACCCGGCTTGCCGAGGCCATGCCGTACAGACCGTTGAGGCCGACATCGCTGCTCGACACCGTATAGCCGCGAATCTGGAAGTCTTCGCCGAAGCCGCCGCTCGAGGTCAGCATGCGCACCGACGATTCGTTGATGACGACGTCGGCGAGCGTGCGCGCCTGTTGGTCGCGCACCATTTGCTCGGTGTAGTTCATCGTGCTGAAGGGCACGTCCATCGCGTCGGCGGAACCCAACATGCCAAGGCCGCCGCCCCGGGCCACCTGGCCCCCTGCGTAAGCCGGTTGCAGGCCGTTGTCATAGGCGGCAGCCGTGACGTTGACCGCGGGCAGCGTCACGGCGTTGTCCGTTGCCGTGCCATGGGCAGCAGGCTGAATCAGATAGCTGCCATTCGATTGCGGCACCACGTCGACGCCCGTGCCTGCGACGAGCGCTTCGAGCCCGTTGCGCGGCGTGTACGTGCCTTTCAGGCCGTTGCTGTGACGTCCCGCGGTGACTTCGGGCTTGAACGACAGCATGATGCCCGCGTCGCGGCCGAAGCGGCTCAAGGCGTCTTCGAGCGAACCCGCAGGAATGTCGAAGGCACGCGCACCCAGTGCGGCGGCGCTTTGCGCGTGCACGGCGAGCGGTGTGAGCAGCGCAGCGCCGATCGGGGCTGCGACAGCCGCGCCCAGTGCAATGCGACCCAATGCGCAGGCCAGCCGCGTGCGGCGATGTACCCAATGTGGTTGGCTTGGCTGGTGTTGCAGCCCCCGGACGTGACCCATGATCTGACCTTTCGTGTGGAAGAAGAGTGGTAGTGCTCGTCTTCCATGACCCGCGAAAAATCGAAACGGATCACCTTTTTTGAAAAAATTTCGGTTGCGCCGATTAACGGTGATTGAGGGCGATTGACGACCAATTACGCGGGTACCAGCCGGATGTCCCGTGCACCCCAGAAGCGTGTGACCGACTCGGTTCGCACGGCCAGCGTGGTGCCGAGCGTGTCGAGCACCTTGCCCACGTCGTCGAGCGGAAACGTGCCCGACACGCGCAAGTTCGCGACGCTGGCCTCGCACGAGAGCGCCGCATTGCTGTAACGCGCCAGCTCCGCCACGAAATCCGCGAGTCGCATGCTGCGCGCCACGATGAAGCCTTCGGCCCAGGTGGCGTCGCCTGCCGGGGCGTTGCTCGGCTCGGAAATGCTGTCTGCGGTGTAGCTGGCATGCATGCCGGTGCGCACGATCAGCGACTGCGCAGGTTTCGTTCGGGGACGAATCTCCACGGCGCCCTGATAGACGCTCACATGCGTGCCCGCGTCGAACTGCCGCACCGTATAGCGAGTGCCGAGCGCACGTGCCGTGCCCTGCGAGGTTTCTACGAGAAACGGACGCGACGGCATGTGAGTGTCCGGTGCTGTCGCGATCAGCACCTCACCGGCAATCAGCCTGACGCGCCGTTCGTCCTCGCGATAGACGATATCGACGGCGCTGTCGGTGTTGAGCACCAGTTGCGTGCCATCGGCGAGGCGCAGCGTGCGTCGTTCACCCACCGCCGTGCGAACGTCTGCCGACCAGCGTTGCCACGGCGACGAATGCACCAGGCCCCATGTACCGCTGCCCGCGAAGAGAAGCACGGCAAGCGTCTTCACGGCGCGGCGGCGCTGCTTCGAGGCGGGCGGCGCCAATGCCGCTTGCGCGATCCCCGCTTCCACCGGGGAGGCGAGTGGTGCGAGCTTGCCTTTGACGGACTCGATGCGCTGCCACGCGCGTTCGTGATCGGGATGCGCTTCGCGCCATTGCTGCCACTCGGCGATGAGCGGCGGCGCGACGTCGTCGCTCTGCAACTCGATGAGCCACTCGACGGCGCGCTCAGCCACCTCTGCCGGCACGGTGGCGGCGTCAGCGGTGGTGTCGTACCAGGTCGAGCGAATGGCGGGCATGGTGTCGGCTGCGGCGGGTGTTGCGGCGTCAGCCGAGGAATGACAGGTCGGCGAAGTAGCAGCGCTGCAACGCCTTCGCCAAGTAACGCTTGACCGTCGGAATCGAGATGCCGAGCGCCTCGGCGACCTGAGCGTGCGTCTGACCGTCAAGTTGTGAATGCAGGAACGCTTGCCGGACGATGCCCGGCAGGCCGTCGAGCAGACGGTCGAGTTCGAGCAGGGTTTCCAGCATCATCGCGCGCGTCTCGGGCGACCATTCGACGTCGCGCGGCACATGGGCGAGCGCTTCCAGATAGGCGCGTTCGAGCTTCTGACGGCGCCAGTGATTGGACACGAGATTCTGCGCGACCGTGGTGAGATACGCGCGAGGCTCGTCGAACGTTACCGGCACACGATCGCTGCCCAGCAACCGCACGAACGTGTCGTGGGCAATGTCGGCCGCCTGCTCGGCACTTCCCAGACGCCGATGCAGCCAACCCTTCAACCAGGAATGGTGATGGCTATACAGCAACTCGACAGTGGAAGGGAGGGTACCCGGGGTTTGCATGATCCAGCCTGATGTTCGGTCCACTCACGACGCTCTGGACCAGCGCGAACACTGGTAACGGTCATGCAGCAGGTGAAGCGAATGCCAATAATTTGTTAATGATAATCATTATTAATAACTGATGGGAAATATCCCTGTCAATGCCAAGTGATTTCAGAGGACACCGAGATATCGGGACAGCGATACAACGCGAATGCCGTACAGGCCCATCTGGCGGCCTTGCGCGGTGACAACTTGCCGAAGTTCGTGGGCGAATTCCTATCTCGGTTGCGGCGCAGCAATTTGTGCTTGACGCTGCAAATTGGCCTCAGTTACCATCCGCCTGTCTTCAATTTAAGGGGTTGTCCGTGAATTCCGATGCCAGTAGTAGTCGACCGTTGATCGACTGATTGCCTGAGGATCCACAGCCATTCCCTGTGCCGCGTCCTCATGCAGGATGCGGTGTCTAGCGCCAATACACGCTCTTCCTGAGCGTCATCTCTCCGGCGCGATTCCCGCAGAAATTCCACCGTTGAGCCCGTGATGGGCGTTGTCGTCTTGCGCATGCTTTGGGCATCAAGACGGCACGCGCACGAGCCGACCGTTCATGCCGCGTGCGGCAAGGACGATTCGCAGCCATGCGAGGAAATCATGCGAGTTTTTCAAACGTTTCAGGCTTTTCAGAGCCAACCGACGCGCGCCACCCCGGTGTCGCGCCTGACCATCGTCTGCGTGGCCGATGCCCTGGGGGCATTGCGCAAGCAGATGTTCATCGATCTCACCGCGCTCGGGCTTCGCGCCACGCACGTCAGCATCACGCACTGGAGCGATCGTGACGAGGCGTCCGCGACCGTCACGCTCGATTGCCCGCTTGGTTCGCGCGGGTCGCTCACGTCGCTTGTCATGCGCCTGTCGGGTGAACACAGCGTGCGCCGCGTGTTCTGGTCCGACGATGCCACCCGTCGCGCCCCGGCCGGCTCGATGCCCGCGCATGCCTAGTGCGGCCGCGCGGATCGATTCACCTTTTCCTTGCCGTGCAGCGCGATAACGTCTGCCGGTATGCCGAATGGAAAAATCTAAGGAGTCCGATATGGAAGATGGAAGTAGCCGAATGAGGCCCGTCGGAACCGCGCGCGTGGCGCACGGACTTCCGACGGGCGATCCGATACCCGACCCAAGCATTTTCGTTATTACCGACCGCGCCCCGCGCGGCGCGGCTGGGTGCGTTCGCGCTTTTTTTCCGGAGACATGACATCCGGTAGCGCTTGACGAGACCGGCCGGCCGCCATGCCAGCGTAAGCCGTGCCAGGAAATCGTCATGACCAAGAACCTACGTTCGCGCCAAAAACAGCGCGGCTTCGTCGAACACTCGACAACCTCCGATCTGCCGCTCTCGGGCCCCGACGCCGTCGCCCGGCTCGCAACCGAGCCGCTGCACGACGTTCTCCACACCCTCGGCACCGATGTGAGCGGCCTCACGCTCGCCGATGTCGGGCAGCGCCAGACCCGCTACGGCCCCAACGAGATCGCGCACGACAAGCCGCCCCACTGGGTGGTGCAATTGTTCCGCGCCTTCAAGAACCCATTCGTGATGGTGTTGCTCGCACTCGCCATCGTCAGCTTCTTTACCGACGTCTACTTCGCCGAGCCGGACGACAGAGACTACAAGGGCATCATCATCCTGTTGACGATGGTGACGATCAGCGGCCTGCTGCGTTTCTTCTCCGAGTTCCGTTCGCTGCGCGCGGCGGAGAAACTCAAGGCGATGGTGCGCACAACGGCCACCGTTCGCCGCCGTGTGACCGTCTCGGGTAAGTCGGAACGTCACGAAGTCGCCATGCGCGAGCTGGTCGTGGGTGACATCGTGACGTTGCAGGCGGGCGACATGATTCCGGCCGACCTGCGTCTGATCGAATCCCGTGACCTGTTCATCAGTCAGGCCGTGCTGACCGGCGAGGCGCTGCCCGTCGAGAAGTACGACACGCTGGGTGCTGTCGCGCAGAAGTCGGCGGAGACTGCCGCCGGCCAGGGCAATGCGAACTTGCTCGACCTGTCGAACGTCTGCTTCATGGGTACCAATGTGGTCAGCGGTACGGCCACGGGTGTCGTCGTGGCGACGGCCGCAGACACCTATTTCGGTGCGCTGGCGAAGAACGTAGTGAGCCACAAGCGGGTCGAGACGAGCTTCGACCGCGGCGTGAACAGCGTGAGTTGGCTGCTCATCCGCTTCATGCTGGTGATGGTGCCGGTCGTCTTCATGATCAACGGTCTGACGAAGGGCGACTGGATGAGCGCATTGACGTTCGCACTCGCCGTGGCTGTCGGCCTGACGCCGGAAATGCTCCCGATGATCGTGAGTGCCAATCTGGCGCGTGGTGCGCTGGCGATGGCGCGTCGCAAGGTGGTGGTCAAGCGTCTGAACTCGGTCCAGAACTTCGGCGCCATGGACGTGCTTTGTACCGACAAGACCGGCACGCTCACGCAGGACCGCATCATTCTCGAACAGCATCTCGACGTGTCCGGCGATGTGCAGGAGGACGTGCTGCGGCTTGGCTGGCTCAACAGCTATCACCAGAGCGGTCAACGCAATCTGATCGACGTGGCGATCATCCGTCGCGCCAACGAGATTGGTGAATCGGTACAGCCGCGGGCGTTCGCGAAGATCGACGAATTGCCGTTCGACTTCGTGCGCCGGCGTCTGTCGGTCGTGGTCGCCAATGATCGTGGCGAACACTTGATGGTGACCAAGGGCGCCGTCGAAGAAATGCTGTCCGTCTCCACGCATGTGAAGACCCCGCAGGGCGTGCGCGCGCTCGACGATACGGCCCGCGCCATGCTGTTGGCCCGCGCCGAGGCCTACAACGAAGACGGCTTCCGCGTACTCGTCGTTGCCACGCGTGACATTCCGGTGGGTGAGACGAAGACGCAATATAAGACGTCCGACGAAGCGGGCCTGACGGTCTGCGGTTTCCTGACCTTCCTCGATCCGCCCAAGGATTCCGCCGCGCCGGCGATTGCCGCACTGCGCGAGCATGGTGTGACGGTGAAGGTGCTCACCGGCGACAACCCCATCGTCACGATGAACGTGTGCCGTCAGGTCGGCATCGAGCCGGGCACGCCGCTGCTGGGCGCGGACATCGAGCCGATGGACGACACCACGCTGCGCGAAGTGGTCGGCCGCACGACGGTGTTCGCGAAACTTGCGCCGCTGCACAAGGCGCGCGTGGTCAAGGCCTTGCAAGCGAACGGCCACACCGTGGGCTTCCTGGGTGATGGCATCAACGACGCCCCCGCACTGCGCGACGCCGACGTTGGCATCTCGGTGGACACCGGTGCAGATATCGCCAAGGAAACCGCCGACATCATCCTGCTCGAGAAGAGCCTGATGGTGCTGGAAGAGGGCGTGATCAAAGGGCGCGAGACGTTCGGCAACATTCTCAAGTATCTGAACATGACGGCCAGTTCGAACTTCGGCAACGTGTTCTCGGTGCTGGTGGCCAGCGCGTTCCTGCCGTGGCAGCCGATGCTTGCGATGCAATTGCTGGTGCAGAACCTCGTGTACGACATCTCACAGATGTTCCTGCCGTGGGATCGCATGGATCCGGAGTTCCTCAAGAAGCCGCGCAAGTGGGATGCGGGCAACATCCGACGCTTCATGCTGTGGCTCGGACCGACTTCTTCGGTATTCGATATCACGACCTACATTCTGATGTGGACGGTCTTCGGTGCGGGCGCGCTCTATCATGCCCAGGGCGGCGATGCGGGGCAGGTCATCATGAACTCGGGCTGGTTCGTCGAAGGGCTGGTGTCGCAGACGCTCGTGGTGCATCTGCTGCGCACGCAAAAGATCCCGTTCCTGCAAAGCACGCCGGCACTGCCGATCATGCTTTCCACAACGGTCGCCATTGCGCTGGCCTGCTGGTTGCCGTACTCGCCGTTTGCCGAGGCACTGGGCTTCGTTGCCCTGCCGGGTTCGTACTTCTACTGGCTCGTGGCGACCATGCTCGGTTACATCGCACTCGCTCAGGTGGTCAAGACGATCTACATCCGCCGCTTCGGCCGCTGGTTCTGATCGAACTGTCGCCAATAAAAAACACACATTGACCGCAAGCGACGCTCCCGCCCGCCAGGGCGGGGGCTTGCGAACCACACGCGAAATAGAGAACGACTCATGAAGAAGCAACTGATGTCCCTGGCGCTGTGCTGTCCGCTCAGCGCCTTCGCCGCCCACCCGCTGGTCACCGACGATACCGGTACGCAGGGCGATGGCAACTGGCAGTTCGAGACGAACGGCGAATTCACGTCGAAGCAACAAGACATCGGGCACCAGGCCCTCTGGAACAGCACGCTGACACGGGGGGTAGGCGAGGCGGTCGACCTTTACGTCAACGCGCTCTATACGCATATCCAGAACCGCTCCGATACGGCGGCCAACGGGTTTGGCGATGTCGAGGCGGGGGCCAAGTGGCGTCTGTACGACGACGGGGCGTTCAGTGTCGGCCTCAAGCCTTACGTGACATTCCCCTCAGGCAACGACGAGCGTTCGCTCGGCACCGGCCGGGTGAATGCCGGCATGACGCTGCTCACGCAGTACGTGATCGACGACTGGACATTCCTCGCCAACGCCGGTGCCGTCTATCAGGCGAACCGTCAGGGGCAGCGCCAGTCGCTGTGGAAGGCGTCGGCTGCCGTGATGTACCGGGTGTTGCCCACGACGCAACTGATCGCGGACATCGGCACGTCGCAGAACGCCGACTTTGCGCAGCGGACCAATCCGGCCTTCGTGATTCTCGGGGCGATTTACAGCCCGAAGCCGTGGCTGGATCTCGATGTCGGTTATCGACGCGGACTCAATCCGCAGACTTATGACTATTCGTGGATGGGCGGCGTGACCGCGCGCTGGTAAGAACGTCAATCGGTCGGAAGTCAAAGACCGGGGCGCGGCAGGGCAGGGCGTAGCAAAAACCTGCTCGCCGGGATAAAGATAACTTTGCAGTATAATTTTTTTTCAAAGTCATTGTCCTGGCGTGCCGCGCCGCTTACCGAACATTCCCATGCCCAAATCGTCGGCCCCGAAGGCCCTCACCGTCACCAATCCGGCCTGTCTCATCGACGGTTCCGACGCCGAATTCCGTCATTTGATCAATGGCTTACTGCCGTTCGCCGCACGGTTGTTGTCCGTGCGAGACGGCTTTGGCAGCCTCATTGGGCTGACCGGCATTCAATACTCGCTGTTGCAGTCGGTGGTGCATCTGTCGTCGCTGGGAGATGTCACCGTCAACCAATTGGCCGAGCATCTGCACCTGTCCGGTGCGTTCGTGACCATCGAGACGAACAAGCTCAAGGCGCTCAAGCTTATCGATAAGCGTCAGAATCCGGAGGACCGCCGCAAGATGAGCCTGACGGTCACGGCAGCCGGCGCCAAGCTACTTCACGAACTGACGCCCTCGCAACAGCGCATCAACGACGTGCTATTCGAAGGCGTGACCCGTACCGAATTCAAGGTGCTTTGCGCCGTGGTCGACAGGCTCGTCGCCAACGGCGACCGCGCCACGCTGGATCTGAGCCACCTGCTGGCGATCCGCGACAAGCGTTGATTCATCGATTGCCTGTCGCGGTCCGAGCATTCGCTTAGTGAGCGGCCCACTGAATCGTGTTCAGATCGACGCCATCCTGATACATATCCCATAGCGGGCTCATTTCGCGCAGCTTGCCGACTGCGCCGCTGACCTGCTCGATCACGCTGTCGACGTCAGCTTCGGTCGAGAAGCGGCCCAGCGTGAAGCGGATGGAACTGTGCGCGAGTTCGTCGCTGCGCCCAAGCGCGCGCAGCACGAACGATGGCTCGAGCGACGCCGACGTGCAGGCCGATCCCGACGACACGGCCACGCCCCGAATCCCCATGATGAGCGACTCGCCTTCGACGAAGTTGAAGCTCACGTTCAGGTTGTGCGGCACGCGGTGCGTCATGTCGCCGTTGATATAAACCTCATCCATCACCTGAAGCCCCGCCAGCAGGCGGTCGCGCAGCGCGCCAACCCGCGCGGCTTCGGACGCCAGTTCGAGCTTCGCCAGCCGGAACGCTTCCCCCATGCCGACGATCTGGTGGGTCGGCAACGTGCCCGAGCGCATGCCACGTTCGTGACCGCCACCGTGAATCTGCGCCTCGATACGAATGCGCGGCTTGCGACGCACGTACAGGGCGCCGATGCCCTTCGGGCCATAGAGCTTGTGAGCAGTGACCGTCATCAGGTCGACCTTGAGCGTTTGCAGATCGATCGGAATCTTGCCGGCGGCCTGCACGGCGTCGCAGTGAAACACGATGCCGCGCTCGCGGCACAGTTCGCCGATCTCCGCGATCGGCTGAATCACGCCAATTTCATTGTTCACCATCATCACCGACACCAGGATGGTGTCCGGCCGCAGTGCGCCTCGTACGGTGTCGACCGTAATCAGACCGTCTTCCTGCACGTCGAGATACGTGACCTCGAACCCTTGCCGTTCCAGATCGCGCATGGTGTCGAGCACCGCCTTGTGCTCGGTCTTCACGGTAATGAGGTGTTTGCCCTTGCCGCTGTAGAAATTCGCCGCGCCCTTGATGGCGAGGTTGTTGCCTTCCGTTGCGCCCGAAGTCCAAACGATCTCGCGCGAGTCCGCACCCAATAGCGCGGCGACATGCTCGCGAGCGGTCTCGACCGCGTCTTCCGCCGCCCAGCCGTAGCTGTGACTGCGCGACGCAGGATTGCCGAAATTGACGTTCAGGTACGGAACCATTTTCTCGACCACGCGCGGATCGACCGGGGTCGTTGCGCTGTAGTCCATGTAGATGGGGGCTTCGAAAAGCGAGGGCGTAGTAGACGGCATAGGGGACTCCGAATCGTCCGGTGGACATCTTGAATTGCGGCCGAGTGTAGCACCGCATTTCTCGCACATCGCACTCTCCCACATTGAAAAAAGGGTTTCATGCCGTCGATTTTGCGTGCAAAACGACTCGGGTAAACGAGATGGGTTGCGCACAATCAGGTTGTGTCTGGTGCATTGCGATACTCACGAAACCCCAATGCCAGTAAGGGATTTGCCTGTTTCAGGTGCGGCAATGCACCAGCAAAAGGCGCGTGCACTGTGATCGCGCTCAGGGTTTACCTTGCTTGTTTAGCTAATTTTGTTAACGTTCAATAATTACTAACAAACAAAGCTAAATGTGAAAGACGGTTTGGTGGGTGAGACGACGGAAATCAGATCGTTTCACACGTCGGGCCGGCTTGAGAAGGAGGTAATCATGAACGAAGCATCGACCGTATCGCAAGTTCCGGAAGACGAGACGCGACAGTTCCGCCGCACGCTCGCCATGTTCGCCACCGGGGTGGCCGTGATCACGGCGCCGCGCGACGACGGGCCGCCCATCGGTATCACCGTGGCCTCGTTCAATTCGGTGTCGCTCGCGCCGCCGCTGGTGCTGTTCTCCGTTGACCGACGCTGTCTCAGCCTCGATGACCTGTGCATGGCCGAGCGTTACACGGTGAACGTGCTCGACGAGAGCCAGCGCGATACCTCCAACCGCTTTGCGACCGCCCGGGGCAACAAGTGGGACGGCGTGAGTTTCGAGGGTGAGGGTATTGGCCGGTTGCCGGGGGCGCTGGCCGCCTTCGAGTGCGAACCGCACGCCCAGCACGACGGCGGCGATCACGTGATCTTCATCGGACGGGTCGTGCGCCACGCAGCGCGCCACGACGGCCGGCCGCTCATTTTCTTCGGCGGGCAGTACCGCTCGCTCGACACCACGCCGGTCGCGGCGTGAGTTCCCCAGGGTTTCAGGAGAGAGTCATGGTAAAGAACGGTAGTCAACATATCGGCCAACTGCGTGACGGACGCGAGGTGTATATCGACGGCAAGCCCGTCGGCGACGTGACCACCCATCCGGCGTTCCGCAATTCCATTCGCAGCTACGCGAGCCTGTACGACTTTCAGGCGCGCCCCGAGAACCTTGAGGCGATGACGTTCGAGTCGCCGGACACGGGCGATCAGGTCTCGCGTATCTGGCAATTGCCCACGAGCTACGACGAATTGGTGCAGCGCCGCGAGATGCTCGAAGCGTGGAGCGAGCTGCATTACGGCTTCATGGGGCGCTCGCCCGATCACGTGGCATCGTGCATTTCCGGCATGGTGATGGGCATCGACGTCTTCGAGCAATACGACACCAAGCGCGCCGGTGCGCTGCGTGACTACTACAAATACGCTCGCGACAACGACCTGTTCCTGACGTACGTGATCGTCAACCCGCAGGCCAATCAGTCGAAGGCCGCGCACGAGCAGGAAGACAAGTACCTTGCCGTCGGCATTGTCGATCAGGACCACGAGGGCATTACGGTACGTGGTGCGAAGATGCTCGCGACCAGCGGCATCATGGCCAACGAGGTCTTCTGCAGTTGCATTCAGCCGCTCAAGGCGGGCGACGAGATGTACGCCTTGTCGTTCGCGATTCCCATGAATACCAAGGGGCTGCGCGTGTTGTCGCGCAAGTCGTACGAGGGCAGCGCCACGTCGGTGTTCGACAACCCGCTCGCGTCGCGCTTCGACGAGAACGACGCCGTGCTGTATTTCGACGACGTCAAAGTGCCCTGGGAGCGCATCTTCGTCGCCGGCGATACGGCCATGTGCGCGAAGCAGTTCCATGCCACGCCCGCCCACAGCTACCAGAACTACCAGTGCCAGGTGCGCCTGATGGTCAAGCTGCGCTTTCTCGTCGGTATCGCCCTGCGCACGACGGAAGTGAACGGCACCAACGCCTTCCCGCAAGTGCGCGAGACGCTCGGACAACTGGCGGCCGAAGCGGCCATGGTCGAGGCGTGGGTGCACGGCATGGAAGCGAAGGGCCACATGGAGAAGGGCTACTACGTGCCGGACCGCAGCTTGCTCTACGGCTCGCAGGTGCTCACGCAACAGCTCTATACCAAGGTGCTCAGCACCCTTCGAGAACTGGCCGGCGGGGGAATGATCATGCTGCCGTCGAGCATTCACGACTTCGAGAACCCGATGCTCGCCAGCATCATCGAGAAGACGCAGAAGTCGCCGGTGGTAGACGCCGAAGAACGCGTCAAGTTCTTCAAGCTCGCCTGGGACGCCGTCGGCTCCGAGTTCGCCTCGCGCCATAACCAGTACGAGATGTTCTACGCCGGCGCCACGTTCGTGACCAAAGGCCACGCGTATCGCACGTACGACTGGCAGAAGGCGACGCGTCTGGTTGACAACCTGCTCGGCACCTATGCGCTCTCGGACGAGATTGTCCGGCAACCGGTCGCGGCCTGAGCCGCACTTCATCCCCACGACAACAGCCAATACGCGCGTTACCTGCGCTGCCGGCGTTACCCGCACCACCACAGATAAGGAGTTCCCATGGCGATCAACAAGTTGCACGACGAGTTTCACTCCATCGACATGAAAGAGGGTTGGGAGGTGCCGCCGGGCTATCCGCCGGGCATCGAACAGAAGATTCTCGCGGGCTCGCTCGATGAGCCGAACCGCGCGGGCAGCCGCACGCGCCTGCTGCGCTTCGCGCCGGGCATCTACACCAAGGCCCCGTTCGTGCATACGTACTGGGAAGAGGTCTATCTCGTCTCGGGCGATCTGACGGTCGGCAACGATGCGCAGGGCGAGGGCGGAGAAGCCTTCGCGCCGAACACTTACGCGTGCCGCCCGCCGGGCGCGTTCCATGGTCCGTTCAAGTCGAACGGCGGTTGTCTGCTTCTCGAAATTCACTACTACGACCCGGCCTGACACGTTCAAGGCAGGGCATCGGGCGCGGCGAACGTGAGGGCGTTGCCGCGCCGTCGGGAGACGGTTTCACCCACACCACACCTCTACAGGCTATCGGGAAAACATCATGTCTACGTTTCGCGCAAGTCGTATCACGTCAATGGCCGCGCTGGTGCTCGCCGCCGCCTTCGCCACGTCGTTCGCCGCACGGGCCCAGGCCGGCAAGATGAGCGACGGTGTGGTGAAGATCGGCGTGCTCACCGACATGTCGTCGATCTTCTCCGACATCGGCGGCAAGGGCTCGGTGATTGCCGCGCAAATGGCCGTCGACGACTTCGGCGGGAAGGTCAACGGCGTGCCGATCAAAGTGATTTCGGCGGATCACCAGAACAAGACCGACGTAGCGGCGACCATTGCCCGCGACTGGTTCGACAACCAGCAGGTCGACGTGGTGGAAGACTTGCTGCCGTCGTCCGTGGCGCTGGCGGTGGCCAATGTCGCGAAGGCCAAGCGTCGTATCGCCATCGTGACGGGCGCGGGCACCACACGGCTCGTGAACGAAAATTGCTCGCCGTACACGGTCCAGTACTCGTACGACACCTATTCGTTCGCGTCGAATACCGTCAAGGCGATGACGCGCAACGGCGATAACAGTTGGTACTTCCTGACGGTGGATTACGCGTTGGGCGCGTCGTTGGAGAAGGACGCCACCGAAGCGTTGCAACACGTGAACGGCAAGGTCGTGGGTCGAGCGAAGCATCCGCTCAATTCGTCGGACCTGTCGTCGTACCTGCTGCAAGCGCAGGCGTCGCGCGCCAAGGTGATTGCGCTGGCCAATGCGGGGGCTGACACCGTGAATGCCATCAAGACGGCACGCGAGTTCGGCATTACCGGGCCGGGCAAGCAGAAGATCGCCGGCCTGCACATGTTCATCAGCGACATTCACAGCCTCGGGCTCGAAGCGGCGCAAGGCATGACGTTGACAACCGCCTTCTACTGGGATCGCGACGACGCGTCGCGCACCTGGGCGCAGCGCTTCTTCGCGAAGACCGGCAAGATGCCGACGCTCGTTCACGCCGGTACCTATTCGTCCGTCATGCACTACTTGCAGGCCGTGCAGCGCACGGGCACCGACGAGGCCGACACGGTCATGGCGTCGATGAAGCAGACGCCCATCAACGACTTCTTCGCCAAAGGCGGCCAGATTCGCCCGGACGGCCTGATGGTGCACGACATGTACCTGGTGGAAGTGAAGTCGCCCAAGGAATCGAAGAAGCCCTGGGATTACTACAAGGTGTTGCAGACGATCCCCGCCAATGAGGCGTTCCGTCCGCTCGCCCAGAGCCAGTGCGCGCTCGTCAAGAAGTGATCTCAGGAAGTCAGGCCATGACCGGAGTTGGCAAGATGAATCTCATGCATTTCGTTGTGCAGACAGCCGACGGTGTCGTCGATCGCGACATCGCCATCAAACAGCTCGTGATCGCCGGCTGGACGGGGCGGGACGTCGAAGCGATGGAGCATCACATCCGTGAACTCGAGGTGCTGGGCGTGAAGCGCCCGGCGGCCACGCCGATGTTCTATCGCGTATCGAGTGACCGTCTCACGACACAGGCGCACATCGAGGCGAGCGGGCGCGCCAGCAGTGGCGAGGTCGAGTTCCTGCTCGTGCGCAGCGGGGGTGAGACGTACGTTGGCGTGGCGTCGGATCACACCGACCGCGAGGTCGAGACATACGGCATCACGGTCTCGAAACAGATGTGCGAAAAGCCCTGCGCGACGGTGCTGTGGCGCCTGGCGGACATCGAGGCGCATTGGGATCGGCTCATGTTGCGCAGCTACGCCAACATCGGCGGCGAGAAGGTGCTGTACCAGCAGGGGCCGGTCACGGCAATGCGCTCTCCGCAGGACCTCCTCGCGCGCTTCGCCGAGGCCGGCGGCCGCTTCGAGGACGGCACCGCCATGCTGTGCGGCACGCTCGCGGCCATCGGCGGTATCCGGTCGGCCGAGCGTTTCGATTTCGAACTGGAAGATCCGGTGCTCGAGCGTCGTTTGCAGCATGGTTACGGCATTACCCCGCTACCGGTGGTGGGGTAAGCGCATGCATCACGACGACATCATTCTTGAAACCCGGCAGCTCACGAAGGCGTTTCGCGGCTTCACGGCCGTAGGCGGCGTCGATCTGAAGGTCAGGCGTGGCGCGATTCATGCCCTCATCGGCCCGAACGGCGCTGGCAAGACCACGTGTTTCAACCTGCTGACCAAGTTCCTGACGCCGACGTCGGGTCAGATTTTCTATCGCGGCGAGGACATCACCGGCCTCGCCCCGGCGGCGGTGGCGCGGCGCGGCATGATCCGTTCATTCCAGATTTCAGCCGTGTTCGGCCATCTGTCCGTCATCGAGAACGTGCGTGTGGCGCTGCAACGCGCCACCGGTCAGTCCTATCACTTCTGGCGCAGCACGCGGGGACTCGGCGATATGGACACACGGGCGATGGCCTTGCTCGACGAAGTGGGCATTGCGGCCTACGCCGATGAGCTGACCGTGTCGCTGCCCTATGGACGCAAACGCGCGCTGGAGATCGCCACCACGCTTGCCATGGAGCCTGACGTGATGCTGCTCGACGAGCCCACGCAAGGCATGGGGCATGAGGATGTCGAACGGGTGGCGGCGCTCATTCGTCAGGTCGCCGCCGGTCGCACGGTGCTGATGGTCGAGCACAACATGAAAGTGGTGTCCGGCATTGCCGACACGATCACCGTATTGCAACGTGGCGAGATTCTGGCCGAAGGCGACTACGCCACAGTCACCGCCGACGCTCGCGTGCGCGAAGCCTATATGGGTACGGCGGACGCCACGCTGGAAGGAGCACTCGCATGAAGGCCCACGAATCGTCGCTCGTTGCGGCCAGCGTTCCGGCGCTGGCAGTGACCGGCCTGCAAGCGTGGTACGGCGAATCGCACATCCTGCATGGTGTCGATCTGGTGGCGGGGCAGGGGGAGGTCGTCAGCCTGTTGGGACGTAACGGCGCGGGCCGCAGCACGACACTGCGCGCGATTCTCGGCCTGACGGATACCCGCGACGGCTCGGTGCGCGTCTTCGGACGCGAGACCATCGGCCTGCCGACGCGCAAGATTGCCCGATGCGGTGTGGGCTTCTGTCCGGAGGAGCGGGGCATCTTCGCGAGTCTGTCGTGCGAGGAAAACCTGCTGCTGCCCCCCGTCCTGACGCCCGGCGGTGCGGCGCCGGGACAGGCCGGCATGTCGCTCGACGAGATCTACGCGATGTTCCCGAATCTGGCGGAGCGTCGCCACAGTCCGGGCACGCGGCTGTCGGGCGGGGAGCAGCAAATGCTCGCGATCGCGCGCATTTTGCGCACCGGGGTGCGGCTGTTGCTGCTTGACGAAATCTCCGAAGGGCTGGCGCCCGCCATCGTGCGCACGCTGGCCCGCATGATCGAGACGCTCAAATCGCGCGGTTACACCATCGTGCTCGTCGAACAGAACTTCCATTTTGCTGCGCCGCTTGCAGAGCGCTTCTACGTGATGGAGCACGGCCGCATCGCATTGCAATTCGACGCCGCCCAATTGCCCGCCCATAGGCAGGCGCTGCAAACGCTGCTCAATGTGTAACCCGCTCAGAAGGTTTATGCCGTGAATCCTTTCGATATTCCTTTGCCCGCGCTGCTCAGCCAACTGATGCTCGGACTGGTCAACGGGTGCTTCTACGCCGTGCTGAGTCTGGGCCTGTCGGTCATCTTCGGCTTGCTCAATGTCATCAACTTCGCCCACGGGGCGCTCTTCATGCTCGGCGCGCTCGTCGCGTGGATGGGCGGCCAGTATCTCGGGCTGAACTACTGGACGATGCTGGTGCTCGCGCCGCTGGCGGCCGGTTTGCTTGGCGCGGCCATCGAGCGTGGGCTGCTCTCGCGCATTTACAAGCTCGACCATCTGTACGGGCTGCTGCTCACGCTGGGGCTCACGCTCGTCATCGAGGGACTTGGCCGGTCGGCTTACGGCGTGTCCGGCATGTCGTTCGACGGGCCTGCGCTGTTGGCCGGCGCCACGCGTCTGCCGTTCATGGTGTTGCCGAACTATCGCGCATGGGTCGTGGTGGCGTCGCTCGCGGCGTGTGCGCTCACATGGTTCGTCATCGAGCGTACGCGTGTCGGGGCCTTGCTCAGAGCCGGCACCGAGAATGCACGGCTCGTCGAGACATTCGGCGTGAATGTGCCGCTCATGGTCACACTCACGTATGCGTTTGGTGCGGCGCTGGCCGCGTTCGCAGGCGTGCTGGCGGCGCCGATCATGCAGGTCTCTCCGATCATGGGGCAGCCGATGATCGTGACGGTCTTCGCTATCGTGGTGATTGGCGGCATGGGGTCGATTGCCGGATCGGTCGTCACGGGCCTGGCGCTCGGCGTGCTGGAGGGGCTGACCAAACTTTGGTATCCGGAGGCTTCGGCCACGGTCGTGTTCGTGATCATGGCGCTCGTGCTGCTCGTGCGCCCGCATGGTCTGTTCGGTGGTTATGCCTACAAGTGAGTCGTCGATGATGCGTCAATACCGTTTCGATCTTGTGCTGCTCGTTTTGCTGGCTGCGCTGCCGGCACTCGGGGTCTATCCCGTCTTCGCGATGAAGGTGCTGTGCTTCGCGCTGTTCGCCTGTTCGCTCAATCTGGTGCTCGGCTACACGGGATTGTTGTCGTTCGGTCACGCCGCGTTCTTCGGCGGCGCCGCGTACTTCGCCGGCTACGTGATGCGCGATCTGGCGTGGTCGCCGCTGGCGGGCGTGTTGACCGGTGTTGCGACCGGAGCCGTGTTCGGATTGATTTTCGGACTGTTTGCGATACGGCGGCAGGGCATCTACTTCGCGATGATTACGCTCGCGTTTGCGCAGATGTTCTATTTCTTCTGCCTGCAAGCACCGTTCACCGGCGGTGAGGACGGATTGCAGGGCGTGCCTCGCCAGACGCTATTCGGTCTGTCGCTGGATCACGATCTCACGCTGTATTTCGTGGTGCTTGCCGTGGTCGCGGCGACATTTGCCCTGATGTCGCGAGTCATCGCGTCGCCCTTCGGTCGAGTGCTGGCCGCAATCAAGGAGAACGAGCCGCGTGCGATCTCGTTGGGCTATGAGGCGGAGCGTTTCAAGCTGCTGGCGTTTGTGCTGTCGGCGGCAGTGGCAGGTCTTGCCGGGTCGCTGAAAACGTTGGTGCTCGGCTTCGCCACGCTCTCCGACGTGCACTGGTCGCTCTCAGGATCGGTCATTCTGATGACGCTGGTCGGCGGCATGGGCACGCGCTTCGGGCCGGTTGTGGGGGCGTTGCTCATCGTGTCGCTGGAAACCAAGTTGGGCGATATCGGCAACTGGCTGGCACAGACCACCGGCTGGGAAGCCTTCACCGGCCTTGGCTCGATGGTCAGCGTGGTCACGGGCGTGATTTTCGTGCTGTGTGTGCTGCTGTTCCGCCGTGGCATCGTCGGCGAATGGCTGGTCTGGCGGCAGCGCTGGATGGCGCGTCGCAGTCATGAGCTTCGCCCGGCGCCGTTGGCTGGTGCAGTCAAGGGATAGCCGCTGGCGGCGAAAAGGGGGGGGGCGGCGGTAAGCAACGGGGCAGGTAAGCGGAGCGAACAAGGTGGCGTATGGCCTTGGCGGGGCATAAGATGCATCTCAATGCCATGTTAAACTGCTTCGCAAGATTTCCGGGCGGCACGTCGTGTTGCCTTGCCCGTTCCCCCTGTGTTCCCCGCTGAATGCGACTCACCGACCATACCGATTACAGTTTGCGCACGCTGATCTACGTCGCGGTTTATCCCGACGAGCTGGTGCACGTGCAATCCGTGGCGGAGGCGTTCGACATTCCCAAGAACCACCTCGTGAAGATCGTGCAGAAGCTCGGTCAATTGGGTTTTTTGCACACCGTGCGCGGGCGCTCGGGCGGCATTCGCCTGGGCCGCGCGCCTGAGCGCATCGGACTAGGTGAAGTGGTGCGGGCGATGGAGCCTGACTTCGCGCTGGTCGAGTGCTTCCACGAGGGGGAGAATGCCTGTGTCATCACGCCGGCATGCAACCTGCGAGGCGTGCTGGGCGAGGCGTTGCGTGCCTACTTTGCGGTGCTCGACCGCTACACGCTGGCCGATCTGGTCGGCAAACCCGCCGTGTTGCGACGCCTGCTCGGCGATGCGGTGGCCGCCGCCATTCCGGTCGCGGACGTCAAGGTCAAACGACGCGTCACCGAGGCGTAATGCCGAATGAGCGTCGGATTAGGTTCGTCCGCGTCCCTGCCTGTTTTTTCGCCAGAATCCCGATCTCTCCAGCGGCTTATCGACGTTCACTATCGACGCCATAGCGTTTGTTAATGGCTATTGCGATATCTGGACGATTGGTTGCATCTTGCGGACGCGCAGCCGCGAAATTTGCGCCGCCCTTTCGTAATCTTGAGTCGTACCCGATAGCGTCAGCCCAACCTTTCAACGATTGAACCGATTGAGGCAGACGCCCGAGGAAACCGACACCCGGCACATCGTTGCCGAACGAAAGGAGTTTCACCATGAACGCTCGTATTTTTGCCGCCGCCCTGATCGCCACCGCTTCGCTGGCCTCCGCTTCTGCCTTCGCTGAAACCCAGACCGCCGATGCGGGCCAACCGGCCGCCACGCAAGGTCTCACCCGCGCCCAGGTGCGCGACGAGTTGCGTCAGGCGCGCGCATCGGGTCAGCTCGACCAGTCGCTCCAAACGTATCCGTCGCTGCTGCAACAACGCTCCTCGGCGGGACGCTCACGTGCGGAAGTTCGTGCGGAAATCGGCACGGGCGCTGCGCTTAGTGACAACCGCGCCTGAGTTATCAGTGTCCGTCGGCGGTCGTCGAACGGAACAAAGCCGGCCCAAGCAAGTGTTGGCCAAATCCTCCATAATCGGCGCACCGGGTTAGACAACTTGAGTGCGCCATGGACCGGCTCTCCACCCTGATTTCAAATTTCGGCGTTCGCGCCGGTGTTTTTCATAGCGGCGGCCTTTGCGGCATTGCCAGCTACGGTGTCGACGCGCACGACGGCGGACACTTGCACTTGCTCCGAGCGGGCGAAGTCGCGTTGGTGCTGGAAGACGGCTCCCGGCAGGATATCGTCGAGCCATCGCTGATCTTCTTTCCACGCCGCAATCGCCATCAGTTGCTCTCAGGCGAAGCCGCGCGAACGGAACTCGTGTGCGGGTCGCTGTCGTTCGATGGCGGTCACAACAATCCTCTGGTGGCTGCGCTGCCGGAGTATCTCGTGCTTCCGACGAAATCGCTCTCCACGCTCGACCTCACGTTGAACTGGTTGTTCACGGAAGCGTTCGGCACGGCGTGCGGGCGACTGGCCGTGATGGATCGCTTGTTCGAGCTGCTCGTCATCCAGTTGCTGCGTCATGTGCTGGAGAAGCGCATCGTGAGTCGCGGCATGCTTGCCGGGTTGGCCGATCCGCGGCTCGCGCGGGCGCTTCATGTGATTCACCATCAGCCGGGTGAAGCGTGGACCGTGGAGTCGCTGGCGGGGACGGCCAATATGTCGCGCGCCAACTTTGCCGCGCAGTTTCGCGAAGTCATCGGGCAATCCCCGGCAGACTATCTGCTGGACTGGCGCATCGGGCTTGCGCAGAAGCGGTTGCGCGACGGGCAGCCGATTGCTCGCGTGGCCGAGGAAGTGGGGTATGACAGTGCGTCGGCGCTTGCGCGCGCTTTCCGGCGCAAGACCGGTAGCAGCCCGCGTGACTGGTTGCGCGCCCAGATGCACGCGGTGACGATGTTGCCGCCACCCCGTGTGACCCTTGTGCCGGCGTTGCCGGCTCAGGCGGCTTGAGGGCGTACGGCAACGTATCAGCAACGCATCAAAAAAGCCCGGCGATGCCGGGCGAAGTTCATGCTTCACGAGACTGGCCGGGACGTATGCCAATGGGCAGCGTCACCGGCCGGTTTGCTTTCAGCCCTGGAAAACTCAGAAAACGTGGCTGACGCCCAAGCGCACGACCGTCTGCGAGTTCGTCGCCGACGACATGCCGTTGGCCGCGTCGCCGACCGAGGCCGTGGCGTCGATCACGTTGCCGAAGGCGTCGAGCGTGCTGCCGGAGGCCTTCTGGTAGCCCGCGAGTGCGTACAGTTCCGTGCGCTTCGACAGGTTGTAGAACGCGGCGAGGTTGAACTGGTGATACTTCGCGCCCGACGTGTTTGCTGCCGGCGCATTCACGTTCGTGAAGCTGTAACCGCCGCCCAACCGGAACGCGTTGGTGAAGCGGTACATCGCCAGCACGCCGACCGAGTCGAACTTGGCGGTGCGTGTGAAGCGCGAATAGCTGCCCGTCGAATACTCGGTGTGGCTGTAGTTTGCGCCCAGCGTGGTGTTACCGATCTGGTACGTCATCGAGGTGGCGATGATGTCGCGCGCCTTCGCGCTGGCATAACCGGCGTTGATCGACGACGCGAATGCCGATTCGGACGAGCCGGCCCAGCTTCCGATCGTCGTGTCCGTGGCGCTCGCCTTGTCGTTGTTGGCGTGCGAGTAGCCAAGGCCCCAGGTGATCGGGCCGTTTGCGTACTGGCCGGCGAGGCCCCACGTGTTCTGGCGTCCCATCGTGCCGGGCTGGCCACCGAAGCCGTACATGGCGCCGAAGGTGAAGCCGCCCCACGTCGGTGAACGGTATTTCACGCTGTTGTTCACGCGCGAGCTGTGGTCGAGGTTGTCGACGTCGCCCGGGTGGGCGGCAACGCCCGAGAGCAGTGCCGTGCCACCGACCGAGCCGACCAGATCGATCAGCGGGTCGTACTGGCGGCCGAGCGTGACGGTGCCGTAAGCCTTGTCCTGCAGGCCGACGTACGCGTGACGGCCGAACTCTGCGCCGCCCTGACTCGCGATACCGTTGCCGATGTTGAAACCGTTCTCAAGACGGAACAGCGCCTTCAGGCCATTGCCGAGATCTTCCGTTCCCTGCATGCCCCAGCGGCTGCCTTGCCAGGTGCCGCTCTGGAATGCGTAATTCGATGCGCCATTCATGAGGGCCGGGCGGCCAGCCGCGCCTGCGCGGGTGACGCTGGCGACATTGCTGGCGTAGCCGACGCCGCCGTCGACGATACCGTACAGGGTGATGTTGGACTGGGCATGCGCGAGTGTCGCGGCGCCGCAGCCGATGACCAGTGCGGCGGCACGGGCGAGAGAGGAGCGAGCAAGAGACTTCATGGTGTGTTTCCTGAGCGTGGCAGTGAGGTGCGATGCATTTCCCGGCGTGACGATCGGTGTTGTCACATCGCGATTGAAATTAGGAATCCTAAAAATATGACAATCGATTCTCCGCGACGAAATCACCTGACTTCAGCGGAGAATCGGGCCGCGCGAGATTCGTTCAGCGCGCGGCCGCAGAGGACCTCGTGGCTGGGTGCCTTACTTCGCTGCGCCTTGTCTCTGATTGGCGAGGGCTGCACGCAAGCGGGCAGGGGAGTCGGTCATCACGGCGTCGAAACCGAGTTGCGACGCCGCTTCGAAGTCTTGTGGCGTCTCCACGCCGAAGGCGACGAGATGCACGTCGCCGCGCGACTTGAAACACTGCACGGCGGCCGGCGTCCACCAGTTCGCGACGACCTTCGAGATGCCTTCGCCTAGCGTGAAGCGCTCCACCACTTCCACCTGTCGATGGAATTCGATGCCGGCCCACGTGCCGGGGGCGGGCGGCGTGGCGCATTGACCGGCGAGGGCGGCGGCCACAAGGCGGTTGCGGGTGGCGTCGCGCGACTCGAACAGTTGTGCCTGGGGGCGGCGAGCGCGCATGCGATCGGTCGCTTCAGCTTCCGTCGAATAGAGGCGCACGCGCGACCAGGCGTTCGTTTCGTCGAGCACCTTGATGACGGCTTCGACGAGCGGCGCGGCAGGCGTTTGCTTCATGTCGAGCAGTACGGGCACGTTGGCGGGGACGGCGGCGAGCGCTTCACGCAATGTGGGAATCGACAGCGGATGGTCGCGGTACGGATAGACGGTCTGCCCGTCGGCACCCTTGCGCGAGAATGCATAGCCCGCGTTGAGCTTGTGCACGTCGGCGTAGTCGACATCGGCGAGCTTGCCGCGGCCGTCCGTCAGCGCGGAAAGGTCGGCGGGGCGGTACATCACCGCAACGCCATCGCGCGTGACCTGCACGGTCATCCACAGCGCCTGCGCGCCGTTCTGCAACGCGTTGGTGAAGGCCTGCACCGTGTTCTCGGGGGTATCGCCAGTGCCGCCGCGATGCGCGACGATCAGCGGGGCCGCACCGGCCGCGGTCGGCGTCAGCGCGCCGAAGGTGCAGGCAAGCGCGGCGATGCTTGCGGCGGCCATACGCGTCCACGCGGGCGTGGCCGATGCGGCGAAGGTACGGCGGGAATGGGGGGCGGCGGAGTGCATGACGGGCGGTCTCGGGGCGAAAGAGTGAGCGATCGGTGTCGGGTCAGACGGTGAGAATCTCGGGCGATGCAGGTGAAGCGGGCAATGACTGCAGGTGCTCGCGCAACGGGTCGGGCAGTGGGCCGTCGGTGATGACGAGATTCTGTTCGTCGAGCTGACCGCCTCGCACGCTGGGCTTGCGCGTGAACTTGTAGGTGTCGGCCACGAGAATGCGATATCGACTGGCATCGCGTAGTGCTTCGCGCGAAGCGGCTTCCTGGCGGTCGTAGTCGAGCAGCGTGCCGTCGTCATCGACGCCGCCAACGCTATACACGCCGATATCGGCGCGATAGGCGCGGAACAGGCGATCGGCTTCGTCCCCGAGAATCTCCGGGTTGGGCGAGCGCAGTTCGCCGCCGGGCACGATCACGCGGTGTTCCGGGTTGCTTGCCAGCACCAGCGCGGCACGAAGATTGTTGGTGATGACGCACAGACGCTTGCGGTGCACGAGCGCGACGGCGACCTGTTCGGGCGTGGTGCCGATGCCGAGCAGAACGGTGGCGCCGTCGGGGATACGGTCGGCCGCCGCGTGACCGATGCGCAGTTTGCCTTCGAGGTTACGCACGCGTCGCACTTCGTACGGCTGGTTCGGTCCCGGCGTGAGCAAACGCGCGCCGCCGTGGTAGCGGCGCAGCACGTTGACGTCGCACAGCGTGTTGACGTCGCGGCGAATCGTCTGGGTGGCCACGCCGAAGTGATCGGCGAGCGCATCGACACTCATTTCACCATGCTGGCGAAACAGGGCAACGATGCGGGTCTGGCGTTCGGAAAGGTCCATCGGGCGGTCGTGTCGTGCACATTCGTTCTGGAATGGGCGCCACTTTGACAGCCAAGCGTGACATTCAAATGACGATGCTAAATGTTCAAATGAACATAACGGTCAACGCGCAGCGTTCGGACGAATGCGTGCGTTGGCCTCGAATTTCGCGCGACGGGTTGAAAAGAACGTGCGTACGTTACGAATGTTCGCAGCGTTTTTGAACAGCCGGCGCGCAAGTTCGTCGTATTCCGCCATGTCGCGGACTTCCGCAATGACCACGAAGTCGGGGCCTGGCGACACGCGGTAGCACTGAGTTACGACGGGCTCCGCACAGATATACGACTCGAAGGTGTCGAAATCCTCGGCGGTTTGCCGGTCGAGACTCACTTCCACAATGGCGGTCAGCGTTGGCCCGAGTTTCGACGGGTCGATGATGGCGATCTGGCGTGCGATCACACCCGCTTCGCTGAGCGCGCGCACCCGGCGCAGGCAGGTCGGGGCGGACGCGTGGACACGTCGAGACAGTTCAAGGTTCGAAATGGATGAGTCGGCTTGCAGTGCGTTCAGGATTCGCAAGTCAAGATCGTCCAATGTGAGGCTGGCCATGAAATCTCCAACGGCAGGTTTCGGCGTGAAATTAAATTTCACATGAATTCATATGTGAATTTATATTTCACTTTATTGTGAATATTGAATCTTAATTTCAACTAGACGACTCTACCATCGCTTCACTGATTTGCAGCGAATCATTTCGGAGAGGCGTTATGTGTGGAATCATCGGCGCGGTCGCGCAACGGGACATCATCCCCAATCTCGTCGACGGTCTGAAGCGTCTGGAGTATCGCGGCTACGACTCGTGTGGCGTAGCGTTGTATCGAGACCGGGCGTTGGTGCGTGCGCGCAGCGTCGAGCGTGTGGCGAATCTTCAGGACGAAATCAGCCGAACGGGGCTGACGGGTTACACCGGGATCGCGCACACCCGCTGGGCGACACATGGCAAGCCGATCACCGATAACGCCCATCCGCACTTTTCACCGAGCGCAGACGCACCGCGTATCGCGCTGTCGCACAACGGCATCATCGAGAATCACGACGAATTGCGTGCGACGCTGGAGACGCATGGTTACCGCTTTGCGAGCCAGACCGACAGTGAAGTCATCGCCCATCTGATCGACCATCTTTACGACGGTGATCTGTTCGAAGCGGTGAAGGCGGCTGTGGCCCAATTGCGCGGCAGCTACGCCATCGCGGTGATTTGCCGTGACGAACCGCATCGCCTGATCGGCGCGCGCGACGGCATGCCGCTGATCATCGGTGTGGGGGAGGGGGAGAGCTTTATCGCGTCGGATGCGATTGCGCTGGCAAACGTCACCGACCAGATCGTGTATCTGGAGAACGGCGACGTGGCCGACGTGCAGCTTCATCGCTATTGGGTGGTCGATGCGCAGGGGCAGCGCGTTGAACGCCCGGTCAATCAGGTCGCCGCGCATAGCGGGGCGGCTGATCTCGGGCCGTATCGCTATTACATGCAGAAGGAGATCTTCGAGCAGCCGCGCGCGGTGGCAGACACTTTGCAGGATGTCACGTCGATCATGCCGGAGCTATTTGGCGACAACGCGTGGCGGGTCTTCAATGCGGTGGACTCGGTGCTCCTGCTCGCCTGTGGCGGCAGCTATCACGCGGCGTTGACGGCGAAGTACTGGATCGAGAGTCTTGCGCAGTTGCCGGTGAACGTGGAAATCGCCAGCGAGTACCGCTATCGCGACAGCGTGGCCAATCCCAAGACACTGGTCGTCGCCGTCTCGCAAAGTGGCGAGACCGCCGATGTACTCGGGGCTGTGCACGTCGCGAAGCAACGGGGGATGAGCCATACGCTGGCAATCTGCAACGTAGCGACGAGTGCGTTGGCGCGGGAATGTGCGCTGACGTTCTTCACGCGAGCGGGAGTCGAGATCGGTGTGGCGTCGACGAAAGCATTCACCACGCAACTTGTTGCACTCTTCCTTCTGGCGCTGACGCTCGCCCAAACCCGGCAACGTTTGTCGGACGACGACGAGCAGCAGCATCTGCGCGCGTTGCGGCACCTGCCGGACGCCATCGCGAAGGTGCTGGCGCTGGAGCCGCAGATCATTGCGTGGGCGGAGCAATTGACGCGACGCCAGGACATCCTGTTTCTCGGGCGCGGCCTGCACTATCCGGTCGCGATGGAGGGCGCGCTGAAGATGAAGGAGATTTCGTACATCCACGCAGAAGCGTATCCGGCGGGCGAACTCAAGCACGGGCCGCTTGCTCTGGTGAGTGATGAAATGCCGGTCGTGGCAGTGGCGCCGAACGATCGTCTGCTCGAGAAACTGAAGTCGAACATGCATGAGGTCAGCGCGCGAAACGGCAAGCTCTACGTGTTCGCTGACAGCGACTGCGGCTTGTCGCCCGGCGCGGATATCGACGTGATTCGGCTCAATGAGCACTACGGTCTGCTGTCGCCCATTCTCCACACGATTCCGATGCAACTGCTCGCGTATCACGCGGCTGTCGCCAGAGGGACGGATGTCGACAAGCCGAGAAATCTGGCGAAATCGGTGACGGTGGAGTAGACGTCAGGCGTTCCCGGCCGGCGCGTCGCAGACGTCCACACGGATTCTCCCCTCTTCGACACGGATCAGCCGGTCTGCGCGCGCGAAGTAGCGGTCGTCGTGGGACACGACAATCAATGTCATGCCAACGCGTTTGAGTTCCGGCAGGATCTCGTCATAGAAGACGCGTCTGAACGTCGGGTCCTGATCGGCCGCCCATTCGTCGAGTACGAGAATCGGCCGGCGTTCCAGATAGGCCTGAATCAGCGCCAGTCGCTTGCGCTGACCTGTGGACAGGTCGGTGACCGTGAATCGTCCCTCTCGCACATCGACCTTGTGGGCGATAGCGAAGCGCTCGAGAAAGTGACGGGCTTCGTCATCGAGCCCTGGCGCGCCAGGCGGCAGCGTATCGAACAGGTGATAGTCGGAGAACACGGTCGAGAACAATTGGCGATACGCATCGATCCGGTCGGCAGGCACCAGTTCGCCGTTCAGGCAGATGTCGCCGCCCGTTGGCGCGTACAAGCCAAGCAGCACCTTGAGCAGCGTTGTCTTGCCGCTGCCATTCTCTCCCACGATAAATACCGTTTCGCCGCGCGTCACCGTCAAATCGATCGGCCCCAGCGCGAATTGCGACGCTTCCCTATCCGTCGAGTGGTCCGCATCCGACAGCACTGCGTCGTCACCGTCGTCGAAGCGATAGGTGGCCGCGCGCAGACCGATCGATCGAAAGTCATCGGGCATGACGGGCTCGCCGTGCGAGAGCATCGCGGGCTCGGGACTGGCGAAGCGCGCAGCCAGCGCCTTGATCCTCCCGAGTGATATCTGCGCGCGCCCGATCGAGGGAAGTGCATTGACGATCTCCTGAATCGGCCCCTTCATGTAGAGCAGCACCAGTACAAAGGCCGTCACGCTTGCGCGGTCGGTGCCGTCCATGGCGACCAGAATGAGGCCGACCACGGCGAAATACAGTAACGAGCCGAAGGCGTTGGCGCTCACGAATACGTTCGCGGCACGAATCCGGTAACGCAGAATCTCATCGATCATCGCGCCGAGTTCCGACGAGAAGAGTCGCTGACGACGCGGCGCGTTAAGCCGCAACTCCTTGGCCCCGTCGGTCATCGCGCGATAGTGCGACTGCAACGTGTCTTCCGACGCGCGTGCCACGCTGAAGCGCCTCATGCCGATCCGGCGTGCGCGTGCCTGCACAAAGGTGCCGAGGGCGAGCGCGGCGATGGCGACGAGCAGCCAGCGCGGCGAGAGATACGCCAGGTAGGCGAGACAGCCGAAGAGCGTTGCCACGGCAATCGCCAGGCTCGAAAACAGAAAGGCAAACGCACTGATCGTGTCGATGTCCTGATTCAGCGCGACGCTCAACCGATGGGCGCGCCATGACTCGATACGGGCAAGCGGTGCACTGATGATGCGAGCGGTCAGCTCGCGTCGGAGATTTGCGATGACACGTTGACCGACGACATTGTTGAAGATGTCGGACAGGATCTCTCCGCTCAGGGTGAGCACACACAAGCCAGCGAAGGCAGCCCACAGTCGCGGGCTTGCAAATCCGTCGTGCAGCGCATGATTGGTGAGCGCAAGCAACGCTGCGGTTGCCAGGCCGCTCATCGCGCCCATCGACGTTGCGAAGAGCGAGAGCGGCCAAAGACGACGTAGCAGAGACCATAAAGAGAAGGACATCGGGGGCGGGCTCCTTGTCGGATGTATGAATTGGGCCGATGAGTATTGTGGGGCGGGGGTCTTGCCGGACGACCTACATACGCGGTCGTCGTGCGAGCAGCCACAACAGATAGGGCGCACAGATCGCGGTCGCGATCAGACCGGCAGGCAATTCGCGTGGCAGGAAGAGGGTGCGTCCGAGCCAGTCGGCCAACACCATAGCAATCGCACCCAGTAACGCCGATAGTGCGATCTGTCCGCCCGGACGGCGAGCGCCAAGCATGCGCGCACAGTGCGGCATGGTCAGTCCGACGAACGACAGCGGGCCTGTCACTAACGTGGCAAGTCCGGTGAGTGCCGCGACGAGCAATAGCAAGGCGCCACGCGCAGCACCGGTGCGTACGCCCAGCGAACGCGCCATCGGTTCGCCCAATGGCAGCACGGTCAGCCATCGCAGCGTGAACACGGCGAGCGAGCTGAGCACTACGACACCGATGACGGCGAGCCAGGCGTCGTCTCCTGTGACCGCATAGGTGGAACCGCCCAGCCAGGCGAGCAATGCCGCGGCACGATCCCCACCGCCGGCTATCGCGATACCCAGCAGCGCCTGGCTCAGCGCGCCGAGAGCCACGCCGATCAAGACGACCCGCGTCGGCTCGAAACGAGAGCGACGCGCGAGGTAGGCGACCGCCGTTAACGCCGAGGCAGCGCCGATCACGCACGCGATGGCGCGGGTCGCGTGCGTCGCCTCCGGCAGACCGACCACGCAGACGAGCAGACCCAGCGCGGCGCCAGCACTTACGCCGGTGAGATCGGGGCTCGCCATTGGATTGGCGGTGACTCGTTGCATGAGCGTGCCCGCGACGGCCAGCATCGCACCGGCGGCCAGTGCCGCGAACATGCGCGGCAAGCGCCAGGGTGCAAGCTGTGAGATAGCGTCGAGCGAATCGATCCGCCAGCCTATAGGCGCGCGCCCTACGAACGTCGCTGCCAGACATGCCATGGCCAATAGCGCCAGCGCCAACAGCATGCGCCGACGCAGCCGACGTGTGGCAATCTTCACTACGTCATGCCCGCTATCCGCAGGCACTTCGAGTCGATGAGGCAGGCGCGCGAGCAGCACGAGCATGACGGGCGCGCCAAACAGCGCCGTGGCGGCGCCGGCAGGGATCAAATCGCCGAGTCCACCCACGAAGCGTTGCACGACCTGATCGGTGAGCCACAGCAGTAGCGCGCCGGCCGCCACCGAGCCAGCCACACGTGCGCGCAGGCGGCGCGCGCCGCACAAGCGAGCGAGCGCCGGCGCAGCCAGACCGACAAATCCGATCACGCCAACGTGCGCGACGACAGCGCCAGCCAGCGCGACCGCCAGCGTCAGCACCACCAGCCGCACCAACCGTACGGGCATCCCCAGGCTGCGCGCTTGCGTGTCGCCGAGTTCGAACAGGGTGAGCGGATGCAGCAGCGTTGTTGCACAAGCCGCCCCCGCCAGTAACCAGACCGCGAGCGGGCCGCAGTCGTGCCAGTCCTGCTGGGCGAGCGCCCCGCCGCCCCAGATGAAGATGCCGCGCAGATACGGCGCATGAAACAGTTGCAGGGCAACGCCGATCGCACCGCAATAGAGCGACACGACGAGGCCAGCCACCGCAACCGTCACGGGCGTCAGGCCGCTGCGCCACGACACGCCGAACACGAGGACTGCGGCAACGCCCGCGCCGATGAGAGCGAGCGATGTCTGTCCCATCGCACCGGCAGCGGCGGGAAACGCAATTGCGCCTAACGTCAGGGCGAGTTGCGCGCCTGCCGATACCCCTAGCGTCATCGGCTCGGCCAACGGGTTGCGCAATACCTGTTGGAACAGCACCCCGGACAGCCCCAGAATGGCGCCGCACAGCACACTCACGCATAGCCGGGGCAGCCAACTGTCCTGCGCGAGCAGAATCGCGAAGTCATGCTGATCACGGAATTCGAGGAGTTGCGGCCACGCATGCCACGGCAGCCACGTTGCGAGATTCGCCGCCGACAGTGCAAGCGCCAACGCCAGCAGTCCCGCAACGGCGACAGGACCCCAATGGCGATTTGCCCGGCCCGGTATCTGACAAGCGGTCACGCTCATACCGGTCTCCAGCCCACGTTGGCGTCGCCGAGCAGGCGCTCGGTGAGCACGCTGGCGAAGCGCGCCGCCGATGGCAACATGCCGAAGCCCCAGAACGGCGCAAGTGGGGCGACACGTCCCGCATTTGCGGCCGGCAGCGCATGCCATAACCGGTTGTCGTGCATCATTTGCCGCGCGGCATCAGGTAACGGCTCGAAATAGAGCAGTCCCGCATCGGGGGCCGTGCGCAATGCGTCGAGACCGCCCACGCCGATGCCCCAATAGTCGGTGGCGCCTTGCCAGGCATTCGGAACGTTCAGTGTCGTCATCACATCGTTGAACAAGCTGCGCACGCCATACAGGCCGAGATGGCGTGCGTCGAAAAATTGCACGACATACATGGCGCGAGCGACACGGTTGCGTTCGCGCGCAAATGCTTTCAAGCGTGTTGTGCACTCGGCCAATGTCGCGTGGGTACGAGCGATCAGCGCCTCGGCCGCTTGGGGTTGCTGGCACAGATCGCCGAGTGCGCGCGTGACCTCCTCGGCGCGGCGATAGGGGGCGCCGGCATCCGTGTACACCGCAAATGCATGTACGGGAGCGATACGGGAGAGCAGATCGCGCTGCGACATCTGACTGGAATTGATCAGGATGAGGTCGGGCGACAACGCTGCCAGCCATTCGAGACTCGGGGCCAGTCGCAGGCCGACGTCGGGAACACCTGCGGGCAACTGTGGCGTCACCACCGCCGCCTGATATGCCGCCACTTCGGCCACGCCCACCGGCGTGATACCCATAGCGACCAGCGTCTCGGTCAGCCCCCAGTCGAGCACCACGATGCGGGGCGTGCGAGGTCTGCGTGTGGCGGATGCGGGTGAGGCGCCTGCCGACGATAACGGCAACGACGGTGATACCGTGCCCTGTCCGGACGCGATGGACGGCAACCCGCCGAGATTCGCCAGTACGCCCAGTGCCAGCGGCGTATTCCGCAGGAATCGTCTTCGGTTCATGCCGGGTTTGTCTTTTTCGTTCCGATTCATCAGCGTGCAACGGCCATGCGGTGTCCATCGGTCGGATGCGCCAGAATGGCCATCGGCACGCCATAAACCGCTTCGAGCGTCTGGTCTGTCATCAATTCGTCGGGCGTGCCGCTGGTAAAGAGATGGCCACCGCGCAGTGCGACGATCTCGTCGCAGAAGCGGGCGGCCAGATTGACGTCGTGCAGCACGATGACCACAGCAACCTCATGTGCATCGGTGAGTTCGCGCAACAGTCCGAGCACTTCGAGCTGATGACCGATGTCGAGCGCCGACGTCGGTTCGTCCAGCAGCAGGCAGCGAGCGCGCTGCGCCACGAGCATGGCGAGCCAGCATCGCTGCCGCTCGCCGCCCGAGAGGTGTGCAACTAGCTCACCTGCCATGGGCGTCACGCCGGTCAGCGCCATCGCGTCGCGCACGGCGGCTCGGTCCTCGCTGCCGAGGCGACCGAGCGCGCCATGCCACGGGTACCGGCCCATCGCAACAAGCTCCTCCACCGTCATGCCGTCGCCCGCAGGTAACTGTTGCGGCAGATAGGCGACTGCGCGTGCGAACTCACGCACGCCCCACGCCGACAACGGACGGCCGTGCATCGCAATGACCCCGCTGCTCGGTGTCAACTGGCGCGCGAGCAGCTTCAGCAGGGTACTTTTGCCCGAGCCGTTATGACCGATCAGCGCGGTCATGCACCCTTCGCTGAAGGTTGCCGATGTCGGGTGCAGCAGCGTGCGTCCCGGCACGGTAAAGCTGGCATCCGTGAGATAAAACAGGGCGTTGCGAGTCGTCATGTCGTGGCTGGGGCGGCGTGAGTGCATCCGTGGTTTCCGCGATGGCGTGCGATTGCGTTCGATTACCAACGGTAGCGGGCGCTCGCGAGCACTTCGGCACCGTCTCCGAAGGTACAGATCGCGGTGCTGTAGCAAGACGACACGAACTGGCGATTGAAGATGTTCTTGCCGTTGAGCGACAGCAACCAGTGCTTGCCGGTGTCGTAGTGGATCGCCGTGTCGACCAGCGTGACACTCGATACCTTGACGGTATTCGAGAGGTCGTAGCTTTCACCGACGTAGCGCACCCCTGCACCGAAGCCCAGCCCCTTGAGCTCACCGCCGCGCAGCGTGTAGTCAGCCCACAGCGAAGCGCTGTGACGCGGAATGCCCCAGGTCTGCTTGCCTTGTTGCGAGGTCGTGCCGCCGCTGAGCGTGGTCGCATTGGCGATCGACGTCGTGTTGATGCTCGACAGGTACGTGTACGTCGCCATGATGTTGAACGCGTCCGAGAACACGGCCTTGCCCTCGAGTTCGATGCCGCGTGAGCGCACTTCGCCCGTCTGGTAGTTCAGGAAGGTGGCCGGGTCCGACGTCACGACGTTCTGTTTGCGCAGATCGAACAGCGCGGCGGTCACGAAGCTGTCGTAGCCCTTGGGCTGGTACTTCACGCCCAGCTCGTATTGTTGCGCCGTGGACGGTTTGGCGGCGCTGCCGTCGGCCAGCACGGCCGCCTGCGGCGTGAACGACTTGGCATAGCTGACATAGGGCGCGAAGCCGCTATCGAACAGATACACCAGCCCCGTGCGCCAGGTAAAGGCGTGCGACGATTGCGTCGTCATGGTGCCGCTCAGACGACTCAGATCGTCCGACTCGGCCCAGTCCTGGCGAATGCCGAAGAGGGCGCGCCAGTTGTCCCAGGCGAGCTGATCTTGCGCGTATAGGCCAAGCTGCCACTGACGGATCTTGTCCGCAGAGCTCACGCCTGGCGCTTTCACCGAGGCGTAGACGGGGTTGTAGGCGTCTTGCGTGCCAAACGAACCGAAGTAGGTCGTCGAGTCGTAAAGCACGCGCTGGAAGTCCAGCCCGAACAGCACGGTGTGCTTGACGGCACCCGTCGAGAATTTGGCTTCGCCCTGGTTGTCGACCGAGAATATCTTGGCGGACTCGTGGTTCTCGAACGGGTAGACGTTGAGCCGCGAACCCGAGTTGATACCGAACGTGAATTGCTGGGCGAGATCGTCCTTCACGTAGTTGTAGCTGAGGTTCTGGCGGAACGTCCAGGTCGGATCGAAGTGGTGTTCGAACTGATAGCCGACCGACAGTTGCGTGCGGCTGTGTGAGTCGTAATTCGGATTGCCCTGATTGGTATGCGGATCGATGACCCCGTTGGGGCCTGTGAGCACGCTGCCGATGGCGGGCACGAAGTTATAGTTGCCGACATCCGGATCGCGCTGGTACTTGGCCAACACGGTAAGCGACGTGTCGGCGTCAGGGCGCCACGTGATGGCCGGTGCAATATAGAGACGCTTGCGTTTGACGTCGTCGACGCTGGTGTTGGTGTCGAGCCCCATGCCGGTCAACCGGTACGAAATCTTGCCGTCGTCGGTGATCGCCCCGCCAAGATCGAAGCCCGCTTCGGCTCGGCCATGGCTGCCGGTGCGCACGTAGATCTCGTGTACGGGTGTGGTCGTGGGCATCTTGCTCACGAGATTGGCAACACCGCCCGGGTTCGCCTGACCGTAGAGGACCGAAGCCGGCCCGTGCAGCACTTCGATACGATCCAGCCCATAGGGATCGAAGTTGGGAATCGCGTAAGCGAACGTGGTATCGCTGGGCAGACGCGCACCGTCCAGGAACTGCTCGAGGTAGAAGCCACGGCTATACAGGTAGGGCGCGCCGTCCGACGACGCGCCGCGAATTTCGCTGGTCACGCTCGAGGTATAACGCAGCGCCTGCGCCACGCTGGTCGCCCCCTGGTCGACGATCTGGCTTTGGGTGACGACCGATACGGCTTGCGGCGTCTCGATCAGCGGCGTGTCGCTCTTGGTGGCGCCGGTCGCCCGCGTGGCCACGAAGCCCTGATTGCTTGCCGATGTTTCACGCGTCTCAGTCACGGTCGTTGCCGGTAGCGTGACCGGTGTACCGGGCTGCGCCTGTGCCTGTGTCGTATCGTCGGCGGCCGGCGTTTGCGCCCATGCCGCCGATCCTGCTGCCGTCAGACACATCAACGCGACGGCCTGTGCGCCACGCGTCAGTTTCATACCCGCCGTCCTGCCCCTACGATGACTCGATTCCCGCTGCCTCATTCCCCATCCCCGGTTGCAATGAATGATAATGCGAATGATTATCAAAAACCTAAGGGTATCGTCGGCATTTGGCTCTCGTCAGGACAACATTTACCTAGAAATCGCCAAATATGGCTGATTCATTGTATTTTTTTACTTTTCGCATCAAAACGGCAATCGATGAGCATGAATCCGGTACTGCAAACCTTCGGTGAGGACGTTCAGGCGCGCCACGTGATTGCACAGGCGATCGACTATGCCGACGGGGCTCGGGAGATCGCGCACATTCATCACCGCGCCCAATTGGTCTACGCGATGAGCGGTATCGTGCGGGTGTTGACGCCCCACGGGCTGTGGACATTGACGCCGGGCCGGGCCCTGCTTATCGGCTCGAAGGTGGAACACGAGTTGCGCATGATCGGCGGGACCTCGATGCGCACGCTTTACATCGACCCCGATTCGCTGCTGGACGCCTCAGCGCGTTGCCGTCTGATTGCCGTGGGTGAGTTGTTGCGCGCGTCGATTCTCGGCATGTTCGATGCACAACTTGATGGCCGTGACGCTTTGCTTGTGCCCTTGATTCTGCGATTGCTCGACGATCGGCGCGATGACATCGTGGATCTGGGCCTGCCGCTCCCCGAAGATCGGCGGGTGCGTCAGGTGTGCGAGGCATTGCTCGCCGATCCAGCCAACGACGACACGTTGGAGCGATGGGCCGAGCGCGTGAGTATGAGCTCGCGAACATTGGCCCGGCAATTCAGGCACGAGACGGGGATGACCTTCGGACGATGGCGGGAGCAATTGCGGTTGGCCGAGGCCATCACACTGCTTTCCAATGGCCGTTCGCTGGCGCTCACGGCAACGCAACTCGGGTATGTCGATACCCGAACCTTCACGACCATGTTCAAAAGGGCGTTCGGCATGACGCCGGTGCAATTTCTACGCAATGGGCATTAATGCGCTTCAGATACCAGATGTGCTGCCGAATTGAACGTGTCATTGCACCGCTGACCAGACCGCGAGTTCGTAGCCATCGGGGTCGGCGAAGTGAAAGCGGCGGCCGCCCGGAAACGAAAACACTGGCAAGGTGATGGTGGCCCCTGCGGCTTCGATGCGGCGTTGGGTTTGCGCGAGGTCGTCTGCATACAGGATGATCAGCGGGCCACCCGGCCGCGCTTCGCCGGTAGTGAAACCGCCGGTGAGTCTGCCGTCGCTGAACTCGGTGTAGGTCGGGCCGTAGTCGGTGAACGTCCAGCCAAAGACGCTACCGTAGAAGGCCTTGCTGCGAGCGATGTCGCTCACGTTGAATTCGATATTGTCGATCTGGCGGTCAATGCTTCGCGTGCTCATCCCTGTCTCCTGGCAAATGGTTCAGTTGTGCGATTCGTCGTGGCCCTCCGGCAGGGCGTAATCGAACGTGTAGGAATGTTGGCCATCGGCGATGGTGATGACCACGCTTCCGGTCATGCCTGACAACGCGTCGGTGCCGGAGTCGGGGACAACGATGATGGATTGCGCAGGCACCCCGCGTGTCATGGTCGCGCTGTGCTGAAGTACGAACGTGCCGCTGCGGCCATGCAGTGTGCCGCGCACCGTTTCCATCGCCACATAGCCCGCAGAACCTTGCGTGCTGCTGCGGAACGACAGCATTTCCCCCTGGCTGGTGGCTTGCAAGTCACCGTGATACGTCTTGTTCAGAGACAGACGCCCGAGCCCGGTGCTTTCGGCAACAGGGCTCAGCGACTGCGGTTCGAGTTGAATATCGAAGCGCCCTTTGGCTGAGTGGTTCACTTTCGCGGTCCTTGGTGGGGTATGAATAAAGTACTGTGTTTTTATACAGTGATAAGTGTACTCAAACATCGCCAATATGCAAGCACCGGATGTAAAAGGTCGCCAAAACGAAGAAGCCCCGCGTGAGGCGGGGCTTCTTCGTACAACGATCGTGGCGCGTGTTCAGGCGCGACGTGGCACCAACCGCAAGCCACTGGCAAGACACCCGGCGGCTGAGAAAGCGGCACCCCAAGCCAGCGCCCACGTCGAACCGTGGGTGCCTGCAAGACCGAGTGCCAGTGCGACGAGCGCAGCGCCTGTCGCTTGACCTAGCAGTCGCGACGTGCCGACCATGCCGCTCGCACCGCCGCTGCGCTCGGGCGGTGCGCTGTGCATGAAGGCCTTCAGATTCGGCGATTGGAAGAAGCCGAAGCCCAGACCGCACAACGCCATACGCCAGCCGATATCCCACAACGCGGCATGTTCGGGCATGATCGCGAGCAATGCCATGCCTGCACTCAGCATCGCCAGGCCAATCGCGCCGAGCGCGCCGGCCGGATAACGATCCGACAGGCGCCCCGCCAACGGCGCAATCGCCGCCACGAAGAACGGCCACGGCGTCATCAGAAAGCCGGTTTCGATCGGGCTGCGATGCAGCACGTTCTCGAAGTAGAACGGCAACGACACGAGCCCCAGTCCCTGCGTCGCAAACGCGCAGATGGCAGTGATCGTCGAGAGTGCGAACGCGGGCAGACGCAGCAGATCGACCGGCAGCATCGGTGCCCGATGGCCGCGCTCGCGGCCAATCAGCGCCCAACCGAATACCAGTGCCCCGACGAAGCAGCCCAGCGTCAGACGCCAGTCCGCCTGTTGCGCGCTTTGACTCAACGCGAAGATCAGCAGCGAAAACGTCAGCACGTTGAGCAGGGCGGCGATCAAGTCCGGTTTATGTTCACTGCGTGGCGTGTCCGGCAGGTTGCGACGTGAGAACGCCAGCGCCAGCAGCGCTGTCGGCACGTTGATCAGGAAGAGCCATGGCCAACTCGCGAAGGCGAGTACGAGAGACGCAATCGTCGGCCCGATGGCAAATGAAATGCCGACAATGAGCGCGTTCAGCCCGACACCGCGTCCGAGTTGATTCGCCGGATACAGGAAGCGAATGAGCGCAATGTTCACGCTCATCACCGCCGCGGCCCCCACGCCTTGCAGCACGCGAGCCCCGGCGAGAACGCCGAGCGTCGGCGACAGGGCGCAGAGTAGCGACGCCACGAGAAACACCGCCACGCCCCACATGAAGACGCGTTTGTGGCCGACACGCTCGCCCAGCGAAGCA
>JARLJF010000006.1 GCA_031291335.1 Pandoraea sp.
GGTGATGTTCGTGGTGTACGTCGGCAGTCTGCTCACGACCGTGCTCTTCGGCATGGCCGTCGCAGGCCACGCCGAGGCGAGCGCGCCGTTCATCCTCGCAATCACGCTCTGGTTGTGGTTCACGGTCTTGTTCGCGAACTTCGCCGAAGCCTTGGCGGAGGGTCGCAGCAAGGCGCAGGCGGCATCGCTGCGCCAGGCAAAGAAGAACGTCCCGGCCAAGCAACTGCGCGCTGCCAGGCGTGACGCGGAATGTCTGGTGATCGATAGCGCCAGTCTGCGTCGCGGTGACTTCGTGCTGGTGGAAGCCGGCGATGTGATTCCGGCCGACGGCGATGTGGTGGAAGGCGTGGCATCGGTCGACGAATCGGCCATCACGGGGGAATCTGCCCCGGTGATCCGCGAGTCGGGCGGCGACTTCTCCGCCGTGACCGGTGGCACGCGCGTGCTCTCGGACTGGATCGTCATGAAGGTGACGGTCAATCCGGGCGAGGCTTTCCTCGACCGCATGATCGCGATGGTGGAGGGCGCGAAGCGTCAGAAGACGCCGAACGAAATCGCCCTCACGATTCTGCTCGTCGCGCTCACGCTGGTGCTGCTGCTCGCCACCGCCACGCTGCTGCCGTATTCGATCTACAGCGTGTTCGTCACGCAAGCCGGTCACCCGGTCACGATTACGGTGCTCGTCGCGCTGCTGGTGTGTCTGATTCCGACGACCATCGGCGGGCTGCTCTCAGCCATCGGTGTGGCCGGTATGAGCCGCATGATGCAGGCCAACGTGATTGCCACGTCGGGCCGTGCCGTGGAAGCCGCAGGTGACGTCGACGTGCTGCTGCTCGACAAGACCGGCACGATCACGCTCGGTAATCGTCAGGCGTCGCAATTCGTGCCCGCGCCGGGCGTGGATGAACGCGTTCTGGCCGACGCCGCGCAACTCGCGTCGCTGGCCGACGAAACGCCGGAAGGCCGCAGTATCGCCGTGCTCGCCAAGCAGCGCTTCAATCTGCGCGAACGCGAAATGAGCGGTCTGCACGCTGTCTTCATTCCGTTCACCGCGCAAACGCGCATGAGCGGTGTGGATCTGGCCGACAAGCAGATTCGCAAGGGCGCGGCCGATGCGGTCAAGCGCTACGTGGAATCGGCCGGTGGCTTGTGGCCGGTCGCGCTGGCGACTTTGGTGGACGAGATCGCTCGCCGGGGCAGCACGCCGCTGGTCGTGGCCGAGCAAGACGCGCAAGGCACTCGCGCGCTGGGCGTGATCGAGCTGAAGGACGTTGTTAAGGGCGGTATCAAGGAACGCTTCGCCGAACTGCGTCAGATGGGTATCACGACGCTGATGGTCACGGGTGACAACCGCCTCACGGCCGCCGCCATCGCCGCCGAAGCCGGTGTCGATGACTTCCTCGCGGAAGCGACGCCGGAAGCCAAGCTCGCGACGATCCGGAAGTATCAGGCCGAGGGCAAGCTGGTCGCGATGACCGGTGACGGTACGAACGACGCCCCGGCGCTCGCTCAGGCCGACGTGGCCGTGGCGATGAACTCGGGCACGCAAGCCGCGAAGGAAGCCGGCAACATGGTCGACCTGGATTCGAATCCGACCAAGCTGATCGAGATCGTTGAGATCGGCAAGCAGATGCTGATGACGCGCGGCAGTCTTACCACGTTCTCGATTGCGAACGACGTGGCGAAGTACTTCGCCATCATTCCGGCGGCATTCGCCACCACGTATCCGCAACTCGATTCGCTCAACGTGATGCGTTTGGCAAGCCCGTCGTCGGCCATTCTGTCGGCGGTGATCTTCAACGCGCTGATCATCGTGGTGCTGATTCCGCTGGCGCTCAAGGGCGTCAAGTATCGCCCGCTCGGGGCCGCGACGCTGCTGCGCCGCAACCTCGTGATTTATGGTCTGGGCGGGATTCTGGTGCCGTTCGTCGGTATCAAGGTCATCGACATGATCATCGCCGCGATGGGCTGGGCCTGATCGCGAGGCTACCGGACGCGTTTGCCCACCATGGCCGCGCGTCCGGGCCACATTGCTGAAACTCTAAGGAATAGACGTCATGAAAACCCTCTTGCGCCCGATGTTGAGCCTGTTCGTCGTGCTCTCGGTCATCACGGGTCTGGTGTATCCGCTGGTCGTGACCGGCATCGGCCGGGCGGCGTTCTCGCGCGAAGCCTCCGGCAGCCTGATCTACAAGGATGGCCACGCCGTCGGCTCGTCGCTGATCGGCCAGAACTTCGACGAACCAAAGTACTTCTGGGGCCGTCTGTCGGCCACGGCGCCGATGCCCAATAACGGCACGTCCTCGGGCGGCTCGAACTTCGGCCCCCTGAACCCCGCACTGGCCGACGCCGTGAAGGGCCGCATCGCCGCCCTGCGTGCTGCCGACCCGAGCGCCGCGTTGCCGGTGCCCGCCGACCTGGTGACGTCGTCAGCCAGCGGTCTCGACCCGGAAATCAGCCCGGCCGCCGCCGACTATCAGGTCGCCCGCGTGGCCAAGGCGCGTGGCCTTACGCCCGATGCCGTGCATTCGCTCGTGGCACGCTATACGGAAGGCCGCCAATGGGGCATTTTCGGAGAGCCCCGGGTGAATGTTCTGAAGCTCAACCTGGCGCTGGACGGACTGACGCCCGGCAGCGTCTGAAAAGCGCATCCGCTCGCGGGCAGACCGGTGAATCGCTGGTCTTGCCCGGCAGCCTGCGGTAGATTGGCGGCACGCCCCGGCGCGTGCCGCTTTTTGCATCATCGGGCGACCGGTGATTTGATTTTTTGCTGCGCTACATGGCGCGGCGCGCGTCTTCCTAGTGGACTGATCCGATGGCTGGCATGGAACGCCCCGATCCCGACGAATTGCTTGGCAAGCTGCAACGCGATGAAGCGCGTGATCAGCGCGGCCGGCTGAAGATTTTCTTCGGCGCGTCTGCCGGTGTCGGCAAGACGTTTGCGATGTTGCAGGCCGCGCGCAAGCTCAGTGAGGAGGGCACCGACGTGGTCGTCGGTGTGTTGGAGACGCACGGCCGCGAAGAAACGGCGCGCATGCTCGAAGGGCTGGAAATCCTGCCGCAGAAGTCGGTCGAGTACCGTGGGCGAGTCCTGCGTGAATTCGATCTGGACGGCATGCTCGCACGCAAACCTGCTGTGGCGCTGGTCGACGAACTGGCGCATGCGAACGTGCCGGGCGAGCGCCACATGAAGCGCTGGCAGGATGTGCAGGAATTGCTCGGCGCCGGCATCGACGTGTACACCACGCTCAATGTGCAGCATCTCGAACGCCTCAATGACGTGGTCGGACAAATCACCGGCATTCGCGTGTGGGAGACGGTGCCCGATCGTGTCTTCGATCTCGCCGACGAGGTGAAGCTGGTCGACCTGCCACCCGACGAATTGCTCGAGCGCATGCGCGAGGGCAAGGTGTACATGGCGGCGCAGGCCGAACGCGCGGTGCGCAACTTCTTCCGCAAGGGCAACCTGATTGCCTTGCGCGAACTGGCGCTGCGTCGTACTGCCGATCGCGTCGATGCGCAGATGCGCGAATACCGCGCCGATCAGTCGATCAGTCAGGTCTGGCAGGCGCGTGAACGGCTGCTCGTCGCCATCGGGCCGGGGCCCGAAGGCGTGGCGCTGGTGCGTGCCGCCGCGCGGCTCGCGGCGAGCCTGCGCGCCGACTGGCTCGCCGTCCACGTGGAAACGCCCGCGATTCTGCGGCAATCGCCAGTGCGTCGCGAAAGCACTTACGCCACGCTCAAGCTCGCGCAGGAACTCGGGGCCGAAACCCTCACCCTTGATGGCGCGGAAGCCGCGACTACGCTGCTTGCCTATGCGCAGATGCGCAACGTCTCGAAGCTGGTGGTGGGGGCGAGCGGCGCGCGCCGTTGGTGGACCGCCCGCACGCCATTACATGAACAACTGGTGCGGCTCGCGCGCGGTGTTGATGTCGTGCTGATCGGGCCGGCCGCAGGGGATGCGGACGCGGACAAGCGTGTGGTGCGCGGGGATTGGCGCGACTGGTTTGAAACGGCGCCTGAATTGGGTCTGGTCGGTGGCCCATGGCGCGCGTATGCGTGGGCAGTCGGGATTTGCGGCGCGGTGTCGCTCGCTGCGGCGGAACTCACGTCGTTCCTCGATCTCGCCAACATTGCGATGCTGTACCTGCTCGGTGTCATCATTGCGGCCATGCGGCTGGGACGTGGGCCGGGGGTGCTCGCCTCGTTTCTGTCGGTGGTGGCGTTCGACTTCTTCTTCGTGCCGCCGAAGATGTCGCTGTCGGTGTCCGATACGCAGTATCTGCTGACGTTCGCCGTCATGCTCACCGTCGCGCTGGTCATCAGCCATCTGACGACGAGCCTGCGATTCCAGGCGAGGCTGGCCACGTGGCGAGAGCGCCGTACGGGCGCGATGTATGCCATGGCCCGAGAGCTGGCGGCGGCGCTCACTACGCCGCAGATCGTGGAAATCGGTTCACGTCATGTGCGCGAAGTGTTTCAGGCACGCGTGGCACTGCTGCTGCCGGACAGCCAGAGCAGCGTGCGTCAGCCGGTGGAGAACGCGCGCGCTGAGACCATGCCTGCCCGTATCGATACCGATGTCGCCCAGTGGGTCTACGACCGTCAGCAGGCCGCAGGGCGGGGCACGAACACGTTGCCGGGGTCAGACGCCTACTACTTGCCGCTGCGGGCTCCCATGCGTACGCGCGGTGTGCTGGTGGTGGCGCCGGAGCCGGGCGGGGGTGGTGCCATCGACACGCCGGAGCAGCAACGTCTGCTCGATACCTTCGCCGCGCAAATCGCACTGGCGCTTGAGCGCGTGCATTACGTGGAGATTGCTCAGGATGCGCTGGTGACGATGGAGTCCGAGCGACTGCGCAATTCGTTGCTCTCGGCCATCTCGCACGACTTGCGCACACCACTGACGTCGATCGTGGGCTTTGCGAGCATGCTCAGTCGCAATGCGCAGACACCGGGGCCGCTGCGCACCGAACTCGTCGATGCCATTCACGAAGAAGCCCAGCGCATGACGGGGCTCGTGACCAATCTGCTCGACATGGCGAAATTGCAGGCCGGTGGTGTGCAGCTTAACCGTCAGTGGCAGATGCTCGAGGAAGTGGTCGGTACGTCGCTGCGCGCCAGCCGCCGGGTGCTCGCCGGCCATGAGGTCACGACCCGGCTGCCCGCCGACCTGCCGCTTCTGCGCTTCGACGCCGTGCTGCTCGAGCGACTGTTCACCAATTTGCTTGAGAACGCCGCGAAGTATTCGCCTTCGGGGTCGCATATCGAAATCGCCGCGCGCGTGCACGGCGATGACGTCGAAGTCAGTGTGAGCGACGATGGTCCCGGCCTGCCAGCAGGCATGGAAGGACGCATCTTCGAGAAGTTCATGCGCGGCGAGAAGGAGTCCGCCAAGCCTGGCATCGGACTCGGGCTGGCGATTTGTCGCGCCATTGTCGAGGCGCACGGCGGTAAAATTCACGCAACCAACGTGCCCGACGGCCATGGCGCGCGTTTCGTCTTCACCTTGCCGGTGGAGACACCCCCCGTGGCCCCGGACGCACCCGAAGGTGTCGATGAGGACGAGTCTGGCATGGCGGACATGAGGGACATGCCAGATACAACGCACGACGACGCACACTCACCGCACTCACCGCGTCCCTCGGACGCAAACGCTACAAAACAACATGAGTGAACCGACCATCACCATCGTGGTGATTGAAGACGAAAGACAGATTCGACGGTTCCTGCGGACTTCGCTGGAAGCCGAAGGCATGGTCGTGCACGAAGCGGAAGCCGGGCGGCAGGGCATGGTCGAGGCGGCAACACGCAAGCCGGACTTGCTCATCGTCGATCTGGGACTCCCGGATATCGACGGCGTAGAGGTCATTCGTGAGGTGCGAAGCTGGACGGATATGCCGATCATCGTGCTGTCCGCCCGCAATGAGGAAGCCGAGAAGGTGGTGGCGCTCGACGTCGGTGCCGACGACTACCTGACCAAACCGTTCGGGGTGTCGGAACTGCTCGCGCGGATTCGGGCGCAACTGCGACGGCATCATCGGGGCGGCAACTCCGAGACGCTCGACGAGGCGTTCTCGTTCGGCGACATCAACATCGATCTCGCGCGACGCAAGGTCACGCGCGCAGGTGAGCCCGTGCACCTGACGCCTATCGAGTACCGGCTGCTCGTCACGCTCGTGCGGCACGCGGGGCGCGTGCTGACGCATCGGCAATTGCTCAAGGAAGTGTGGGGGCCCTCGCACGTCGAGAGCAATCACTACCTGCGCATCTACATGGGACATTTGCGCCAGAAGCTGGAAGCCGATCCGGCGCAGCCGCAGCATATCCTGACCGAGACAGGCGTCGGCTACCGGCTTGAGGTCGACGCGATCGGTTGACCCGGCGGCACGGGCGCGCGGGGCGTGACGGCCCTGCGGCAACGAAGCACCGAGGTACTGAGGTACTGACGCACTTGGGTACCGAGACGCGGAACGCCGCAGCATTCAGTGTTGCAGCACGCCACATCCCCCGCTATGACCCTGTTACGGATGGGGCGTACGACAGCAATGCGCAAGCTTTGCTAAAATCGCGGGGTTCCGTCCGGCGTGTCCGGCGTTCTCCCGAGTGGTGAGACGCCAAGCTGCGATCTCGCGACATTGGCGCTCCGCCATTTCATTCGACATCCGATGGAACCCATTGCCAGGACGGCCTGACAATCGGCTCGCTTTTCTTCCGGGGACGACCCCTTTTTTTCATCGGAGTCAGTCATGGCCTGGATTCTTCTCGTTTTCGCCGGTTTGCTCGAAGTGGCGTGGGCCGTCGGCCTCAAGTACACACAGGGTTTTTCGCGTCTCGTACCCTCGGTCTTCACGATCGTGGCAATGATCGGTAGCGTCTGGCTGCTGGCGCTTGCCGTGCGTTCACTGCCATTGGGCACCGCGTACGCCATCTGGACCGGCATCGGGGCCATCGGCGCCTTTATCCTGGGTATCGTGCTGTTCGGGGAGTCGGCGTCTGCCGCCCGGATCGCCAGCGTGACGCTGATTCTGGCCGGTTTGGTCGGGCTGAAGCTCACGGCGGCCTAAGTGCGCCCGCGGCCCGGGGCAGACCGGGCCGCCTCCCCAATTTCTGGCACCGGTGGTGCGTTGCCGCAACGCGCGGCATAATGGCGCGGTAACGGTCGAATTACCTATCGGTGACAGTCCGGCGACGAGGCTTCGTTCCCCGGTCTCCACCTGTGACTTCCGTCCGGATGACGCGCGAGGCAATGCGTCCTGCCGGTTGGCCGTTATCGCGTCGGCGGTAGGCGGCGCGTGATCATGCGACGCCGTCATGTCGGCGGCAGCGAGGTCACCATGCTTGAATCAATTGCGCTGGGCGCAGGGCTGTCTTGGGGCAGTGGTCTGCGGTTATACCTGACGGTGTTCTGTGCGGGACTGGCGGCGCGTCTGGGCTGGTTGCATCTGCCACCGTCGCTGGTGGTGCTGACGTCGACATGGGTGATTGCCGCGGCCGGTGTGCTGGCAGCCATCGAGTTCTTCGCGGACAAAATCCCCTTCGTTGACAGTGCCTGGGATGCGGTGCACACATTCATCCGCATTCCGGCCGGGATCGTGTTGGGCGCGGCGGCGCTGGGACAAATGGATCCGACGGTCACGGTGCTGGCCGGTCTGGCGGGCGGTGCGCTGGCAGGAACGGCGCATCTGGCCAAAGCGGGTAGCCGCGCGCTGATCAACACGTCTCCGGAACCTTTCTCCAATGTTGCGGCCTCAGCCGGCGAAGATGTCTCTACGGTGGGTGGACTGGCGCTTGCGTTCTTCCTTCCCGCCGTTTTTCTCGTAATGTTGCTGGTCTTCGTCGTGCTGGCGTGGTGGTGGCTTCCCCGCGTCTGGCGCGGGTGGCGCTCATTGCTGGCGCGGGTCAAAGGATTGAGGAACGATGGGGTTCACTGATGTTGGCCGCCAGGCTTGGCGGATGTTCCTGCGCGACTGGCGCGCAGGCGAGTTGCATCTGCTTCTCGTGGCGTTGTTGCTGGCGGTCGGTGCACTCTCCAGCGTAGGTTTTCTCTCGGATCGGATGCAGGGCGGGCTCGAGCGCGATGCGCGGCAGATGCTCGCCGCCGATCTGGTCGTTCGCAGCGATGCGCCCCTGGCCCCCGAATTTACCCGGCAGGCGCAAGCCGACGGGCTGGCGACGGCCATCGTCGCCAATTTCCCCAGCATGGCCAGCGCCATGGGGGAGGGGGGGCAAGTCAGCGCGAGCCGCCTGTCGTCGCTCAAGGCCGTGAGTGACGGCTATCCCTTGCGCGGACGCGTGCGCACGGCGCCGGATGCCGGTGCCGGCACGCCCGACGCCCCCGCCGCGGGTATCCCCGAGCCGGGCACGGTCTGGGTCGATGCCGCATTGCTCGATGCGCTGCACGTCAAACCCGGCGAGTCCATTCGTGTAGGCAACCGTACATTGCGCATCGCTGCCGTCATCACGCGCGAGATGGATCGCGGTTATGGCTTCGGATCGCTCGCCCCGCGCGTCATGATGCGTTTCGACGAACTGCCGTCGACAGGGCTTGTCCAGTTCGGCAGTCGCATCACGTATCGTCTGTTGCTGGCCGGTACTGACACTCAGATCGGCAAGTTCGCGTCGTGGGCGCGTCCGGCCGCCGAGCAGGCGCGTGGCGTTCATCTCGAATCGCTGGAGGAAGGGCAGCCGCAGGTGCGTCAAACGCTCGATCGCGCCGAGCGCTTCCTGTCATTGGTGGCTTTGCTGGCCGCTGTGTTAGCGGCGGTGGCGGTTGGCATCGCCTCACGTCGATACAGCGAGCGCCATCTCGATGCCTGCGCTGTCATGCGCTGCCTGGGCCTGCCGCGTCGGGCATTGCGCGGGATGGTGACACTCGAATTCATCGCGCTCGGCCTGATTGGCGGCGTACTGGGTGTCGCACTTGGCTATGTGGCGCATTGGGTGTTGCTGGCCCAGTTGGGGAACGTGATCCCGGCGGGGCTGCCTGCACCGACGTGGCGTCCGGCGGCCTTCGGTCTGACGAGTGCACTGGTCATGCTGCTGGGCTTCGCCCTGCCACCGTTGCTCCCGCTCTCCGAGGTCGCACCGCTTCATGTGCTGCGTCGCGACGTGGTGGGCGGTGCCCGCCGGCAAGGATGGTTCGCCTATGGCGCGAGCGCGCTCGCGTTCGGTGCACTGCTGCTGTTCGCTGCACGGGACCTGCGCCTTGGGGCGATGGTCGCGGGCGGCTTCGTGGTGGGGGCCGTGGTGTTCGGCGTGCTCGCCTGGCTTGCCATTCGCGTGCTGGCCGCCTGGGCACGACGCTCTAGTGCCGCCGGCGGGGCGATGGGCGGCATTGGGTGGCGTTACGCGGTCGCGGGCCTGCGCCGTCGCGGTCTTGGCAGTGCCTTGCAGGTGGTGGCGCTCGGACTCGGATTGATGGCGTTGCTGCTGCTTGCCGTCACGCGTAACGATCTGGTCGCGGGCTGGCGTCAGTCGAGTCCGCCCGATGCCCCGAACCGCTTCGTTATCGACATTCAGCCAGGGCAGGACGCACCGGTGTTGTCGCAACTGCGGGCGGCGGGACTGCCTGACGTAGAACTCTCGCCGATGATTCGTGCGCGTCTGACCGCTATCAACGGCAAGCCGGTGACGGGCGAAAGCTACACGGAAGAGCGGGCGCGGCGTTTGGCGGAGCGCGAATTCAACTTGTCGTATACGTCGGGACTGCCCGAGGGCAATCGTGTGACGGCCGGGCAGTGGTACGGCGACACGACGACACCGCAGATTTCCATGGAAGAAGGCATCGCGAAGACGCTCGGTCTGAAGCTGGGCGACACGCTGCGCTTCGAAGTTACCGGGCAGACCATCGACGCACCGATCACGAGTCTTCGCAAGCTGGACTGGGGATCGATGCGCGTGAATTTCTTCGTGGTGATGCCGCCTGCCGCGTTGCGAGATTTTCCGATGACGTGGATCACGTCATTCCATCTCGAGCCGAAGCAACAGAGCGTGGCGGACGCATTGGTGCGTCAGTTCCCGAATGTGACGGTGATCGACACGGGCGCGTTGCTGGCACAGATCCAGCAGATCCTGTCGCAAGTGATCGATGCCGTGCAGGCGCTCTTCCTCTTCACGCTGGCTGCGGGCGTGCTGGTGCTCTATGCCGCGCTCGCGGGCACGCGTGACGAGCGAATGCGCGAGAGCGGTATCTTGCGTGCGTTGGGTGCCTCGTCGCGGCAACTTCGTGACGTGCATCTGGCAGAGCTGGTAACGGTCGGCGCGCTGGCCGGCCTGTTGGCTTCGCTGGGGGCCGGTGCGCTTGGCTGGGCGTTGGCGCGCTATGTCTTCGAGTTCGCGCTGAGCTTCAATCCGTGGCTGCCGGTGCTTGGTGTGGGGGCGGGCGTGCTGTGTGCCCTGGCCGGTGGATGGAGCGGCCTGCGTGCGGTGCTGCGGCAATCGGCGCTTCGCACGTTGCGCGAGGTCTGACAAGGTTTGGCAAGGTTTGGCAAACTTTAGCAAACGCCCGGGTGGCGCGGCTTCGTGCCGCGTCCGGGCAAAATGCTTACGAATGGCTGTCGATGGCAGACGTTGTGGGCCTCGGGCACAATAGCGGCCATGACGACCGAAAACACCCCTCAAACCTCTCCGGCGGACGACGACGTGCAGGACACACCTGCGCAACCGACTGCCTTTTCCCTGCTCGGCGGCGAAGATCGCGTCCGCGAACTCGTCGACCGTTTCTACGACTTGATGGACCTCGAGTCGGAATTCGCGGGCATTCGCAGCCTGCATCCGGAATCGCTCAGCGACTCACGCGACAAGCTCTTCTGGTTCCTGTGCGGATGGCTGGGCGGCCCGAACCACTACATCGAACGATTCGGCCATCCGATGCTGCGTGCTCGCCACTTGCCGTTCCCGATTGCATCGAGCGAGCGTGACCAATGGCTGCGTTGCATGGCGTGGGCGATGCAAGACATCGGCGTGGAAGCGTCGTTGCAGGAGCGGCTCATGCAGGCGTTCCACGGCACTGCGGACTGGATGAGGAACCGGGCAGGGTAACGGGATAACGTCTGATGCCCGCGCCACGAGTGCGCGGGATTGTCATGCGGCTTAGACGACGCTTGCGACGGGGCAGAGACGTCAGCACTGCGACCGTGCCGCAGTGCTGCAGACCCGCCCATGTGCGCACGGTCGATGGGATGCGAAATCGGGCGGGACGATATCTGCCGA
>JARLJF010000072.1 GCA_031291335.1 Pandoraea sp.
GTTCAGCAGGGGCTGAAAACACGATTCCCCGATCGTCCCCGCACCACGGGCCTGCTGGCGTCGGGACGACCGTTTGAAATCGCCAGAAACCGAGTGTGGCAAAATGAACCCAACCCTTCGGGTTCGTCGCGCATTTGTCCTTCATCTGCAACCCCGCGCGCGACATTCTTTCCTTTTCACCACTTGATGCGCCGTCAAGCGGCGCAAAGCGAGCATTAATGACGTCGGAACTGTCCCTTTTCCCGGGCTGGCCGCCGGCGCCCGATCCCGTTTTCTTCGCCGGGCTGGCATTGGTATTTGCCGGACTCGCCGGGGAGATCTGTTTCCGGAAATTGCGCCTGCCGCGCATTACCGGTTACGCGGTGGTCGGGCTGGTCGGTGGCACCCTCGGTCTTTCCTCGATGCTGGACGCGCAGACAAGCGCGGCCATCCGCCTGCTGATCGACCTGGCACTGGGCCTGCTGCTGTTCGAACTGGGAAGCCGCCTCAATCTGAAATGGATGCGGGCCAACCCCTGGATCATCGTCACCAGTGCGCTGGAAGCCTTGCTCACCTTCGTGGCGGTCTACGTTGTGCTGCGCGTGTTCAGCGTGTCTCCGCTCACGGCGGTGCTCATCGCGTCCATCAGCATGGCGACGTCGCCCGCCGTGGTCATTCAGTTGAAGAACGAACTGCGTGCCGAAGGTCAGGTCACGGAGCGTTTGCTGGCTTTGGCCGCGCTCAACAGCGTGTACGCGGTCGTGGCGGTGAAGCTCGTCTACGGCTGGATGCACCAGGCCTACCATTCGAGCTTCTGGGTCGTGCTGTTTCACCCGTTGTACCTGCTCATCGGCTCGATCGTGCTGGCGTTCGTCCTGGCGAAGGCCTGCAACCTGGTCTTCCGCAAGTTCGGCAGTCATGACCATCACGCGTTCGTGGTGCTCATTGGTCTGATCATGCTGATGGTCGCGCTGGTGCACATGCTCAAGTTGCCCAACTCGCTCACGCTGCTGCTCGCCGGGATCATCTTCCGGAACGTGGAGGAGCGCCCGCAGCTTTGGCCGGCGTATTTCGGCACGGCCGGCTGGCTGCTCGCAGTCGTGCTTTTCGTGCTGACCTCGCTGGCGTTCCAGTGGGAATACCTCGTCATCGGTGGATTGGCGGCGCTGGCGATCATTGTCGTGCGCTCGCTCGCGAAGGTGGTGGGCACGGTCGCCGTCGCCCATCAGGCAGGAATCAGTTACAAGCAGGCCGTCGCGCTCGGGTTCTCGTTGTGCCCGATGGCCAGTCTCGCGTTCGTACTCGTTGCCGACACGTACGACATCTACCCGCAGTTCGATCCGATGCTCAAGGCCGTGGTGATGTGTGCCATTGCCGTGCTGCAATTGGTGGGGCCGCTGGTGGTCTATTGGGCATTGGCCCTTGTCGGTGAACGGAAGGATTAAGCCATGTCATTAGAAGAATTCATTCCCTCGAAGCCGTGTACCTTCGGCGTGGAGCTGGAGATGCAGCTCGTCAATCGTCACGATTACGATCTGACGAAAGCGGCGGCCGATCTCATGCGGCTCGTGGCCAAGGAGACGCATCCGGGCGAAATCAAGCCGGAAATGACGGAAAGCATGATCGAGTTGTCGACGGATATCTGCCATCACCACAGCGATGCCGTCACGCAACTGCGCCGTGTCCGCGACGTGCTGGTGGCCGCGAGCGAGCAGCTCAACGTCGGTTTGTGCGGCGGTGGCACGCATGCCTTCCAGCGTTGGAGCGAGCGCACGATCTACGACTCGCCGCGGTTTCACTTCCTCTCCGAGCTGTACGGCTACCTGGCCAAGCAGTTCACGGTGTTCGGTCAACACGTTCACATCGGTTGTCCCGACCCCGACAGCGCGCTGTATCTGCTGCACGCCATGTCCCGCTATATCCCCCACTTCATTGCGCTGTCGGCCTCGTCGCCGTACGTGCAGGGGGTCGATACGGGCTTCCATTCGGCGCGTCTGAACTCGGTGTTCGCGTTCCCGCTCTCGGGTCGAGCCCCGTTCGTACTCAAGTGGGAAGACTTCGAGACGTATTTCGACAAGATGGTGAAAACCGGGGTCGTCGAAAGCATGAAGGACTTCTACTGGGATATTCGTCCCAAACCGGGTTTTGGGACGATCGAAGTCCGAGTCATGGATACCCCGTTGTCGGTCGACCGCGCGGCCGCCATCGCCTGTTACATCCAGTCTCTGGCCCGTTATCTGCTCGAGGAGCGTCCGTTCGTGCTGAGCGAGGACGATTACCTCGTCTACACGTTCAATCGCTTCGAGGCCTGTCGCTTCGGTCTGGACGGCGCTTACGTCGATCCGCAGACCGGTGAACGCACCACATTGGGGCAACACGTCGCTCAAACGCTGGAGATCATCAAACCGCACGCTGCGGTGCTCGAGGCGGAAGCGGCCTGTGAGGAGATCCGCCAGCTTGTCGCATCTGGCAAGAACGACGCGGTGTGGCTGCGTGAGGTGCATGCCGATGCGAAGTCGCTCAACGAGATGGTTCGCCAGCAATGCTTGCGATGGGCTGCATGACCTGACGCTACCGCAAACGGTGCCGGTTCCGGACCGTTTGCCGTGTCGACGCCCGTCGTTATGCGATCGGTGTAACGAAACCCCGCCTTGGCGGGGTTTTTTATTGCCGACACGGTCTGCAGCACGCGGTTTATGCGGCACCCGGCAGGAAGCGCTTCCGTTTTGTGCCGCCGACAGAGCCAAACGTCTCGCCAACGCCCGAATCACGCATCGCGAGCGCTGCGTTTTCCACTGTTCAGGCAGAGCGGGTTTTCCGGTTTTTGCGTCGCTCGTAGCAAGGTTTTAAGGTTTTAATAGGTTTACTGTATGTATACATAGTAGTAGTTAACAAAGGCGGCTCACTCCTGTGGATAACCACAGTTAACACTGTGTAAACAGAAAGTTGCCCGATTGAGAACTGGATGGACAAACAGCGGGTATCCCAAGAACAACTCTGAACAGTTTTGACCCCCTGTGGACAGATTCGCAAGTTATCCCAAACCCATGCACATCTAGTCCGATGAGTTATCCAGAAAGTTATCCACAGGCGCCTAAATATTGTGCAAGACACCCCCGAAAACGGGGTTTTGTGGATAATTTTGACGTTCTTACGTTCGCCGACCGGTTCACGGATACAATCTCGCCACCCTGATTTGTGACTTACCGTGCGTGGTGTAAGAAGTGATTGATGTTGGTTTTGCTGGCTGTAACGAGCGAAATCGCCGGTACTGGCAAATTCTTCAATTCGCGCGTCCCGAAGGTATTGCCTGCGGACGCGCCGAAGCGCTATTCCCCAACTTTTTTGCAGAACCCCGCCTCCGGCAACTGACGACTGGCGGTTGTGTTTCAAATAATTTGCGTTCTGTCCGAAACGTCGGACGGTGGGTGTGCGTGCGCGGCCAGCCTGCGGTGCGCAGGAGTGTCTCGAAGATCGAGATAATTTCCCGCCGTCGGCCGGACGAAGCCGCGACACGCGAAGCACGACGCTATGGTCTGCGAGCCATATCCGGCGAGGCTTTGCGGGCGGCGATGAAAATGATGCGGGGTGCGACGGGGTTGGAGAGACAGCGGTGCGTTACACCTGTTCAGTCGTCGATGTAATTCGCATGGGATGCGAAATATTTTTCGAGAGAATGCGCTTCGCACCATCAGTGCGCAGGACACCAATATTTTGTAAACATCATGAGTAGGATTTGGGAGATCAGTACAAGAACTGATACGCCAAAATTAAACTCAGAACACACAATGGAATCGTGGTGGGGCGGCGGGTTCAACAGCGACTTGCCGTCGCGTATCGACACGGAAGTGGCTTAGGGTTTCCCCCGGGCGGGGCGCCGAAATGGATGGAAAGCAATGTTCAGACGTGTGATGCACCGCCCGTGAGTTCATTTGACAAGCTGTTTTACTGACGTATAGTTTTTAGAAATCCTAACGAAAATCATGGCTACTCCGACCCCACTAGATGAAGCGCTATCCAAGCGCGTGACAGCAGGTTTGTTGCGCATGGGAACCGCGTTACGGAGCCACGCCTGGGAGGGCGCGGCAATGGCTGGATTGACGCCGACGCAGGGCGAGATTCTGACGCTCCTGCTTACGCGAAACGTGCCGATGCGATTGGGCGAGATTGCGGAGGATGCCGCGCTCACATCGGCCACGGTCAGCGAGGCCGTGAGCACATTGGAAAGCAAGGGACTGGTCGAGAAACGGCGTGATGCCAACGACGGTCGTGCTCTGGCCCTGCGTCTGACGGCGCGCGGCAAGACGGCAGCCAAAAAGGCGTCGCAATGGCCGAACTTTCTGACCTCGGCGTCGGACTCGCTCGGTGACAAGGAAAGCGCCCAGCTTTACCGAACACTCGTCAAACTGATCTTCACGATGCAGGAGCGGGGCGACATGCCGCCGCAGCGCATGTGCCTGACGTGTACCCACTTCGAAGTGACGGCGCGCGGCAAAGGCCCATACCACTGCAATTACTTCAATGTGACGTACGACGATTCGCGCCTGCCGCTCGATTGCAATGCGCATGAAACGTCGGACATCGCGATGCAACGCAAAGTCTGGAAGCTGTACAGCAAAGCCTGAGCGGCGGCACATCATTCGTTACGCACAAGTGGCGCGAGTGAGGGGGGAGAACGTCATCCAGTACCGGGTGACGTTTTTTTTCGTCGGTGCTTGTCACGCACATGTCCGCCGCGTGCCTGTACACTGCGCTTTTTTGTATCCACGAAACCTCGTCGCATAGAGATGGCAGCCAAGCGCAGAATCGAAGTCAGAAAGTCCGGCGTCCACGGTAAGGGGGTGTACGCGGTCAAGCGTCTCAAGAAAGGGGATCGCGTGATTGAGTACAAGGGCGAGATCATTTCGTGGCGCGAGGCATTGCGCCGCCATCCTCATGATCCGGCGCACCCGACACATACCTTCTATTTCAGTCTGGAAGACGGTCGCTGCATCGACGGCAAGGTCGACGGCAACAACGCCCGCTGGATCAATCACGCCTGCTCGCCGAACTGCGAAGCGCGTGAAGAGGGTGAGCATGTCTATATCTACGCCACGCGCGAGATCGAGGCCGGCGAAGAGCTTTTCTACGATTACGGTCTGGTGATCGACGCGCGCTACACGGCAAAACTCAAACGCGAATACGCCTGCCACTGTGGCAGCAAGGCGTGCCGCGGCACACTGCTCGCGCCAAAGCGCTGAGCACGGCGGGATTCACTGAGGGCGGGAAGCGAAGACGGTCGGGAGAGCGTTTGCGGCATCGGTGCGGATCGGGCCGTGGTGAGGGTTCTGGCCGCGATACCGTCCGATGCTGAGGGAAATGCCCCGAATCGGTGGCTGGGGGCGGGATGACTCAGGCGGGTCAGCTCGAGGCGCGATCGCCTGCGAACTGATCGATGGCCAGTGCCAGATCGACATCGCGTTGGGTCAATCCGTCGGCGTCATGCGTCGAGAGGGTGACGTCCACGCGATTGTAGACGTTGAACCACTCCGGGTGATGGTTCATCTTCTCGGCCTTGAGCGCCACCTGTGCCATGAAGCCGAAGGCCTCATTGAAGTCGTGAAACGTGAAGCTGCGTTGGATGGCGTCGCGTCCGACCACCTGGTGCCACTCGGGCAGCACTTCGGTCAGGCTCGCGCGTGCCTCGGATGAGAGTCGTGTTGTCATGGCATTCCTTTCAAAGCGTTCAGTGCAAATCGGGCAGATTCGAGTCCACTGGCGCCGGCACGGCGTCAGTGATGGCTGTGTACGGCGTCAGGAGGATGATCAACTGAGCCGGGCGCGGCGCCCATGACACGGCAGGGTTGCCGGTTCATTCGGGCTATTGTTCCACAGGCTGGCGCGATGTGTGTGTAAGCCGTATCTGAAAGCGCAACGCGCCAGAGACAAAACGCGGGAAGTCGGGGTAATCGCGGGCGAGAGGGAAGGCACGGCCCGGAACCAACCGGGCCATGCCATCATGCCGGCAGCAGGACTGGCGTGTCTTCGGGACGACGGGCGGTGGCCTCGAATGCCTGCTGCTGTGCGAACGTCTTGAACAGCGTTGGCAGATCGGCGCGCATGGCGTCGAACAGTTGGGCAAAGTCGTCGATGACAAAGTACGTCTGCTGGAAGGTGTCGATGCGGTATTGCGTGCGCAGCACTCGTTCGAGCGAAAACCCGATGCGATTCGGTTCGCGCGACGTCAGCGAGAATTCCGTTTCGCCGCGGCTCGAGACGATGCCGGCGCCGTAGATGCGCAGGCCGTCGCCGTCACGCATCAGACCGAATTCGACCGTGTACCAGTACAGACGCGCGAGCAACGGTAGTGCGCCCAGCGATTGCGCGACCTTGCCGGCTTTGCCATAGGCTTGCATGAAGTCGGCGAATACCGGATTCGCGAGCAGCGGCACGTGACCGAACACGTCGTGAAAGCAATCGGGTTCTTGCAGGTAGTCGAGTTGATCGGGACGGCGCATCCACCAGGTTGCCGGGAAGCGACGATTGGCGAGATGGTCGAAGAAGACTTCGTCCGGCACGAGGCCGGGCACTGCCACGACTTGCCAGCCGGTGGCGGCCATCAGCTTCTCGTTCAGGCGTGCGAACTCCGGCACGCGACGCGCATCCATGTCGAGGGCGCGAATGCCGTCCATGAAAGCATCGCAGACACGACCCGGGAGCATGGCCGTTTGACGTTCGTAAAGTTGTTGCCACACCGCATGATCGACCACGCCGTACTGATCGACGGGTTGATCGATGGTGAAGTCGGGCCGGGTCGTGAGACCGGCATCGAATTGCTCCTTGAGCATGGCGGTAGTGGACATGATACGAACGACTCAATCAGGCAGTGACAATGATTAAAAGTGTAGTGCGCATCGCATGCGAAATGGGCGCATAATGCGCCTGTGGTGAAAGTCGTTTGCATAAATTTCGCATAAAAATGTAATTTATTGCGGAGAATCGTCATGCTTGTTCTGGATCACTTCGATTTGGCTCTTCTGGACGCATTGCAGAAGGAGGGACGGGCCACGCATCACCAATTGGCGGATCACGTGGCGCTCTCGCCGTCGCAGATCGGTCGACGCCTTCAGAGACTTGAGGCGGAAGGGGTTATCGAGGGGTATCGCGTGGTGCTGCGGCCCGAGGCATTGGGCCTGGCGGTGACGGCATTCACAACGCTGCGCCTGCAACATCATGGCGATCAGGTCATCGAGCGTTTTCAGGAACAGATCAATCTGTTGCCCGAAGTGCTCGAATGCCATGCGGTGGTGGGTGAGGCCGACTATCTATTGCGTATCGTCGTGCCGGATCTGAACGCCTTGTCGTCGTTCGTGATGAAACGGCTCATGCAGGTGCCGGGTGTAGAGAATGTGCGCTCGAACATCGTGCTGAGTGCGTTCAAGCGCAGCAATGCGCTGCCGCTGCACTACCTGGAGCCTCGACAAGCGCCACGCTGAGCGGGTGCGGCGCCACGCCGCCTCGTTTTGCCATGCGCCTCGAATGGCCCGATATCCCGGTGTGATTCTGCTTGCCTGACCGATCCAGAGGACGGCGGGCGGGTGGCGTTTCTTCGTCCGTCCGGATCAGTCGGACGGCATCAGCCAGGGCTTCACGTAGCGCCCATAGATCAATGACTGGATCAGCGCGACGGTAGAGCCGACCAACACTTCAATGACGCGCAGCATGGCGAGGCTCAGTTCTTCGTGCAGCCCTTGCCCCTGTCCGCTCAACGCCGCCGACATCAGAATCACGACCGTTGCCGGACCCAGACGCCAGTTCGCCGGATAGTTCTGCACCAGCATCGCGGCCAATGTGGCGATGGTGATGCCCACAAGCATTGCCGCCAGGCCAGGACCCATCAGCAGCAAGACAATACAAGCCACCACGGCTCCGGTGATCGTGTTGATCGAGCGCGCCCTGAAATTGCTGCGCGCTTGCAACGGATCGGGCTCGGTCACGATGATGAGCGAAATCATCGCCCAGTACGGCTCGGGAAAGCCCACGGCTCGCAGGCCGAACCAGACAATCAGCGAACCGCTGAGAATCTTGATCAGATAAACCAGCGCGTTCTTTTTCGGATGGAGAAAGGCGATCGACATGAGACGCGCACGTTGCATACACGGAAAGATGCCAGTGTGACATAGGCCGCTTCGCGAATCTAACGCAGACGATTCTGACTTGGCCACACAGCCACTCTGAAATATCGTGGCTTGTTGTCGCTCTGAACGTAAACGGTTCGAATTGCCAAAGATCGCGGGGTAGAATCGCCTCACGAGAATTCGGGAGGAGTCCGGCATGCATAGCCGAACGCAACGCGTCTGGCTGGCCGCGCCAATGGCGTGGACGGCGCTGTGTCTAGGAATGTTCGTGACGTCGCCCGCGCAGGCGGCGCGTGTCACGAGTGTGAGTCCGCAGGGCGAAGTGGCCAGCGTGGATCAGGTGGTCGTCAAATTCGACGAAGCCATCGTCCCGGCGGGCGATCCGCGTGCTCAGGCGCCAGCAACGGTGAAGTGTTCCGATGCCTCACTCACCGGTGACGGCCACTGGCTCGAACCGAAGATCTGGGTCTACGACTTCAAGCAGACGCTGCCACCGGGCGCGAAGTGTTCGGTCGAGCTGCGCAGTGGCTTATCGGCCGTCTCGGGCTCGGCGGTGACGGGCAGTCCACGTTACGCGTTCAACACGGGCGGTCCGGCCGTCTCGTTCATCCGGCCGTCGTACGGCGCTATCGACGAAAATCAGATCTTCATTCTCACGCTGAACGGCGCGGTAACGCCTGCCAGCGTGCGTCAGAACGCCTGGTGCGAAACGGAAGGCGTGGGCGAGCGCATTGGCGTGAAGTGGATCGAGGGTGATACGCGCTCGGCACTGATCAAGCGTTTCGGTTTAGAGAAGCTCGCCACGCGCGTGGTCATGCTGCAATGCAATCGCACGTTGGCGGCCGGCGCCAAGATGCACCTGGTGTGGGGCGCTGGCATCAGCACGCCGTCGGGCGTGCCGACCAAGCAGGCGCGACGCTTCGAATACGACGTGCGTGAGCCCTTCACCGCTGGCTTCACTTGCGAGCGCGAGAACGCGAACTCGCCGTGCACGCCGTTGCGCCCGCTGCGCCTGACGTTCAATGCGCCGGTCGCTCGCGACATGGCGGCGAAGATTCGCCTGCAAGGCGCGGGCGCGGAGCGCTCGCCGAAGCTCAGTGATTCGGACCGCTCGTCGAGCGTCAGCGATGTCACGTTCGACGCGCCGTTCCCCGAGAAGGCCGACCTGACCATCACGCTACCGAAGGGGTTCACGGATGACACCGGCCGTGCGCTCGACAACGCCAGCGAATTCCCGTTGAAAACGAAGACCGCAACGATGCCGCCGCTCGCCAAGTTTGCGGCTGCGCCATTCGGCATCGTGGAGCGTTTTGCCGAGCCCGGTATGCCGCCGATGCTGCCGGTCACGTTGCGCAAGGTCGAGCCCGCGCTACAGATCAACGGACTGGGTGTCGCCGGTGAGGCGGCCAAGGCGAGCGAGGGCGGTCGCACACTGCAGTTGCGGGTGGACGACGATGCCGAGGTCATGAACTGGATGTCGCGCGTGCGTCGCTTCGATGAGACGACGATGACGCGCAAGCAGATTGCGCAGGAGATGCCGTCGATTCTGACCGCTCCGGCCGCGAAAGACGCGTTTGGGCCGAATGCCGCCGTGTTCGTCGAGGACAAGGTCACGCGTTATGACACGCGCAGTCTGTCGTTGCTGTCGGGGTTGCAGGGCGTGCAGGCGTTGACCTTACCGGTGCCCAAGGAGAAGGACCCGCGTCCGTTCGAAGTGGTCGGTATCCCGTTTCAGAAGCCAGGCTTCTACGTCGTGGAACTGGCCTCACCATCGCTTGGCGCGGCGTTGCTCGGCAAGTCGTTGCCGATGTATGTGCGCACCACGGTGCTTGTCACTAACCTGGGCGTGCATTTCAAGATGGGCCGCGATAACGCCGTTGCCTGGGTGACAACGCTCGACAAGGGCCAGCCGGTAGCCAACGCGAAGGTGCGGGTGCTCGATTGCGATGGCACGGAGGTTGGGAGCGCCGTGACGGACAAGACGGGCGTGGCGAAGATCGACAAGTCGTTCGAACGCTACCGGTACTGCGAGAAGACGATGCGCTCGGGGTACTTTGTTGTTGCGCGCACGCAGGGGAACGATCCTGACATGGCGTTCGTGTCGTCCGACTGGGATCGCGGCATCGAGCCGTGGCGTTTCCATGTGCCGACCGATGGCGGCAGCAGCCCGACCGTGCGTGCGCAGACGGTCTTCGACCGCATGCTGTTCCGCGTCGGCGAGACGGTGTCGATGAAGCACTTCATCCGTCAGGAGACCATGCAGGGGCTGGCGTTGCCCGCGAGCCTGCCGTCGCAACTGACGATTACGCATCAAGGGTCCGGACAAACCTACACGCAGCCGATCAAGTGGCGCAACGGCCGATTGGCCGAGAACAGCTTCCAGATTCCGCAAGGGGCGAAGCTTGGTGAGTATTCGGTATCGCTCGACTACACGGATTCCGATCCGCGTCCGAAGGCATACCCACCGTCGATCGATGCCGGGAGTTTCCGCGTGGAGGCTTTCCGTCTGCCGGTGCTGGCCGGCTCGATCGGTGTGCGCGACGCGGCGAAGTCGCCACTCATCAACAAGACGGAAGCGCCGGTGGGTGTTCAGGTGAATTACGTGGCGGGGGGTCCCGCAGGCAATTTGCCAGTGCGCGTGTCGGCGTTGTTGCGTGTGCGCGACCTGACGTTCGACGGCTACGACGATTTCAGCTTTACGCCTTATCGCCCGCCGTCAGCGCAGGCGGGCGCCGTTGACGACGATCAAGGCAATGACGAAAGTTCGGGATCGAGCGACCAGAAGCTGGTGGCCGACAAGCAGCGAGTGGTGCTGGATCGAAATGGTGCGGGCAGTCTGACGCTCAAGGATTTGCCGAAGGTCGATCGTCCAAGCGATCTGGTGCTCGAAGCGAGCTTTGCGGACCCGAACGGCGAGATTCAGACGCTTCGCGGTAACGCCACACTTTGGCCCGCAAATCTGATCACCGGTGTGCGCAGCGAGAGCTGGGTGTCGGTGACGAACAAGCTGCCGGTGAAGGCGCTCGCGCTCGACTTGCAGGGCAAGCCGAAGGCCGGCGTGGCGATGGATGTGCGCGCCGAGGCCCGGATTACCACCAGCAGCCGCAAGCGGATGGTGGGCGGCTTCTATGCCTATGACAACCGCACCGAGGTCAAGGATCTCGGGAACGTGTGCAGTGGCAAGACGGACGACCGTGGTTTGCTGTCTTGCGACGTATCGCTCTCGCAACCGGGGGAGATCACGCTCGTCGCGCAGGCGAAGGACGACAAGGGCAATCTCAGCACCTCAACGACGAGCGTATGGGTGACGGGGCGCGGCGAGGTCTGGTTCGGCGGTGACAACACCGACCGCATGGACGTGCTGCCGGAGCGTCGCGCCTATGAACCGGGCGAGACGGCCAAGCTGCAGGTGCGCATGCCGTTCCGCTCGGCCACTGCGCTGGTGGCGATCGAGCGAGAAGGCGTGATCGAGACACGCACGATGGAGATCTCGGGCAAGGACCCGAATGTGTCGCTCAAGGTTGATCCGTCCTGGGGGCCGAACGTCTACGTGTCGGTGTTGGCGGTGCGCGGTCGCGTCCACGAGGTCCCCTGGTACTCATTCTTCCAGTGGGGTTGGAAGCAGCCGATGGAGTGGTTCCGCGCTTTCTGGTACGAGGGCCGGGAGTATCAGGCGCCCACCGGGCTGGTGGATCTGGGCAAGCCGGCCTATCGCTTCGGATTGACCGAATTGCGTGTGGGCACGGCAGGGCAGCGTCTGGGCGTGGAGGTGAAGCCCGATTCGGCGACATACCCGGTACGAGGCCATGCCAAGGTGCGTATCAAGGTCACGCAGCCGGATGGCAAGCCGGTCGCGGCCGGCTCGGAAGTTGCCGTGGCTGCCGTGGATGAAGCATTGCTCGAACTGGCACCCAACACGAGCTGGAATCTGCTCGACGCCATGTGGCAACGCCGCAGCTACAGCGTGACGACGGCTACGGCGCAGATGGAGATCATCGGACGCCGGCACTACGGCCGTAAGGCGGTACCGGCGGGCGGTGGCGGTGGCAAGAGTCCGACGCGCGAGTTGTTCGACACGTTATTGCTCTGGCAACCGCGTGTCGTGCTCGACGACAAGGGCGAGGCGAGTGTGGACGTACCGCTCAATGACTCGCTCTCCAGCTTCCGCATCGTGGCGGTTGCCGACGACGGCCGGCCCGGTGCGCAGGCGCTTGGCTGGTTCGGCACCGGGACGGCGACCATCCGCACCACGCAGGACCTGCAACTGATCTCGGGATTGCCACCGCTGGTGCGTGAGGGCGATAACTATCGCGCTCAGTTCACCGTTCGCAATACGACGCAACACGCGATGCAAGTGCAACTGACCGCACGGGCGACCCAACTGACCCTGGCACCGCAACGCGTCGATGTGCCGGCCGGTGAATCGCGCGAAGTGGCGTGGGAAGTGACGGCGCCTGCCGGGCTGGCCGATACGCGTGCGCAACGGTTGTTGTGGGAGGTCAGTGCGCAGGCCCCGGCGGCTGGCGGTGCGCCGGCCGCGAGCGACAGCATCAAGGTGGGGCAGGACATTCAGCCCTCGCTGCCGGCGAGCGTTCAGCAATCGGTGCTCACGCAGGTCGAAGGCAGTCTGACGTTGCCCATGGCACCGCCAGCGGGCGCGGTGGCCAACAGCACGGGCAAGCTGCGCGGTGAGGTCCGCATCAGTATGCAACCGCGTCTGTCGCAGGGCTTGCCGGGCGTAAAGCGCTGGTTCGAGCTGTACCCGTATGCCTGTCTGGAACAGCAGGCGTCGAAGGCGCTTGGCCTGCGTGATGTTGCGCAGTGGAAACGGGTGACGGGCATGCTGCCGTCGTACCTCGATGAAGACGGTTTGGCGAGCTACTTCCCGCCGCAGGAGGGGTTTGCCAATCAGGGCAGCGATACGCTTACTGCCTATCTGCTGGCTGTGAGCAGCGAGGCGAAGGCGCTCGACCCGGCTTATGTTCTGCCGGACGACGCGCTGGCTCGCATGGAGGACGGTCTGACGGCGTTCGTCGAAGGGCGTCTCACGCGTCGCTTCTGGGCGCCGCGTGACGACCTGACGTTGCGCAAGCTTACCGCCATTGAGGCGTTGTCCCGCTATGGGCGGGCAAACGCCCGCATGCTGAGTTCGCTCACCATTGCGCCTAACGATTGGCCGACATCGGCGGTTATCGATTGGTACGCGATCCTGCAACGTTTGCCCGACGTCCCTCAGCGTGCCGAGCGTCTGGCGCAGGCCGAGCAGATCTTGCGTGCGCGTCTGTCGTATCAGGGCACGCGGGTGGGTTTCTCGACGCAGGGAAGCGATGGGCTGTGGTGGCTGATGGTCGGCCCCGAGACCAACGCCGCGCGCCTGGCGTTGCTGATGAACGCGAACCCCGCCTGGAAGGACGAGATGCCACGTCTGGTGATCGGGCTGCTGGGGCTGCAATCGCGCGGCGCCTGGTCGACGACCACCGCCAACGTGTGGGGCGGACTGGCGGTAGATCGCTTCTCCGCACGATTCGAGCGTGACACGCCGACGGGGCAAACCGCCATTCAATGGCAGCGCGACAACCAGACTAGCGGTGCCGTGCAGACCGTCGACTGGGACAAGCTCAAGGCCGGAACGGTGCCGCCCGCCGTCTCACTGCCGTGGCTGAGCAACGCCACCGCAGGCACGGATAGCGCGCGCGATGTATTGCGTCTCGATCAGACCGGTGCGGGCAAACCGTGGGCGACGATCCAGAGTCTGGCCGCAGTTCCGCTCAAAGCGCCATTCTCCGCTGGCTACCGCATCACCCGCAGCGTTCAGGTGCAAGACGCGGCCGATCGTTCGGGGGATAACTTCGTGCGCGGTGCGGTGTTGCGTGTGCGTCTCGATATCGATGCGCAGGCCGACATGCGCTGGGTCGTGGTGAGCGATCCGTTGCCGGGCGGGGCGACCGTACTCGGCGGTGGTCTGGGACGCGATTCGGCCATTGCCACGCAGGGAGAGAAGAGCGAAGGCGCCATGCCGGCGTTTGAGGAGCGCGCGCAAGATGCTTATCGTGCGTATTACGACTACTTGCCGAAGGGCCAGCATCGGATCGAGTACACGGTGCGTCTGAACAATGTCGGCAAGTTCGCTACACCGCCGACGCGTGTCGAAGCGATGTACGAGCCTGCGATGTATGGCGAGACGCCGAACGCGCCGGTGCAAGTGATCCCTGCGAAGCCATGAGGAACGGGAGTCGAACCGACATGACGTCGAACTTCTTTGCACCGGCGGCGGCGCTGCCCCGCGAGGCGCGTCGCTTCTGGTGGCTGGCCGCTGTTGCGGGGGCCGCATATGCACTGGCGCTGCGCGGGGCACCGTATGCCGATCAGGCCGTCGCGAAGGTACTGTTGTGTGCGTTGCTGCTGTTCGCGGCGATGTATCACCGGGTGCCGCGCGAGCGAGTGTGGTTGTGCGCGGCTCTGATCTTTTCGGGCGCGGGCGATGTGCTGCTCGCGTTGCCGACGTTGGCGCAAGGTTTTGTGTTGGGACTGGGGGCCTTCCTGCTGGCTCACCTCGCGTATTTCGTGCTGTTCTGGCGGCTGCGGCGTCCGTGGGCACGGGTGCCTGGCTGGCATCGCGTCGCCATCGTGCTGGTGTGGGTGGTGGCGGCGCTCGCGTACGTGATGTACTGGCCCGGCATGGGCGAACTCAAGGCGCCGGTGGCGTGCTACGTGATCGTGCTGGCAATGATGGCGTCGGCGGCGCTGCTCGCGGACGTGCGTGGCGAATGGGCCGCGGTCGGGGCTCTGCTCTTCACGATCTCGGACGCCCTCATCGGCACCACGCGTTTTGTCGGCACGATTCCCGCACAGGAGTACGCCATCTGGATTCTCTATGGGCTTGCGCAGCTGCTGCTAACCGCTGGCATCATGGCTGTGCGGGCGCCGCGTCTGGCGCAAGAGGGCGAGGAGAATGTGCGCAGTGCCTGAAGTTCGTCGTTGGGGTGTTGCGCGTCACGCCGTGGTGAGCGTTGCATTGACGCTTGGGTTGCTTCAGGCATCGGCGCCTGCGCATGCGGTGCCGTCGTTTGATGAAGTGCGGCAGGATTGGCGCGCGTCGGACTGGATTCTGCTGGATCGTCGCGGCGAACCGTTGCAACGTCTGCGTGCGGACATGCAGGCGCAACGCGGTGACTGGGTGACGCTCGCCGAGGTGTCGCCTGCGTTTCGGCAGGCGTTGATTGTCTCCGAAGACAAGCGTTTCTACGAACACAGCGGCGTCGATTGGCGAGGGGTGGCCGCCGCTGCATGGGGCAATCTCTGGCACTCGCGCACGCGCGGCGCATCCACGCTGACGATGCAGTTGGCGGGGCTGCTTGACGACGATCTGCGTCCGAGTGCGCGCAATCGCTCCGTCACGCAGAAGATCGGTCAGGCGGCGACGGCGGTATGGCTTGAGCAGCGCTGGCGCAAAGATCAGATTCTCGAAGCGTATCTGAATCTCGTGCCGTTCCGGGGCGAACTCGTCGGCATTTCCGCCGTCTCGCAAACGCTCTTCGGCAAGCTGCCCATCGGGCTCGATGCCCGCGAGGCGGCGCTGGCTGTCGCGCTACTGCGGGCTCCGAATGCGGCGGCCCCGAGAGTGGCGCAGCGCGCTTGCGGCATCTTGCGCGACATGGGGCAGGCATCTGACTGCAACGGTCTGGACGGCTACGCGCAGCTCGTGTTTTCGCGGCCGGCAAGCGTGATGACGACGCGCGATGCCGTCAACCTCGCGCCGCATTTTGCGCGTCGTGTCTTCAGCACAAGTCGTTTGCCTCGTCCGCCTGCGGGCACACGCATCACCAGCACACTGGATGGGAACCTCCAGCGCATGGCCGTCACCACGCTGCAACAGACCTTGCGCGAACTGGGCACGCCGGGACGTTCGCGCAACGTGCAGGACGGGGCAATCGTCGTCATCGATAACGCGAGCGGTGACATCCTCGCGTGGGTCGGATCGTCGGGGGCCCTATCGTCTGCCGCACAGGTCGATGGTGTGACATCGTTGCGGCAGGCCGGCTCGACGCTCAAACCGTTTCTCTACGCTCAGGCGATTGCCGAACAGCGTTTGACGGCGGCGTCGCTCCTCGACGATTCGCCTATCGATCTGCCCACGGGCGGCGGCCTGTACATTCCGCAGAACTACGATCGTCATTTCAAAGGATGGGTCAGCGCGCGAACTGCGCTGGGCTCGTCGTTGAACGTGCCCGCTGTGCGCACGCTCGTGATGGTGACACCACGCCGATTCGCGCAGACGCTCGTCGCGCTCGGCCTGCCGCTGACGCAAAGCGGCGACTACTACGGTTACAGCCTCGCGCTTGGCAGCGCCGACGTCACACTGCTTTCGCTCACAAACGCCTATCGCGCGCTGGCCAACGGCGGAACTGCCAGTGAGGTGAACGAACGCCTGCCGGAGCGGACGCAGGTGCGCGGCGCAGACAAAACGAAGGGGAGTGTTCGCGCTGACGTGCGCAAGGCGGTCTTCTCACCGCAGGTGAGTTTCATCGTGTCGGACATGATCGCGGACCGGCAGGCGCGCACGCGCACGTTCGGCCTCGATAGCCCGCTCTCCACGCGTTACTGGACGGCGGTGAAGACCGGCACCAGCAAGGACATGCGCGACAACTGGGCCGTAGGGTATTCGCGGCGCTATACCGTCGGTGTGTGGGTCGGCAATGCGGATGGCGCGCCGATGTGGGACGTCTCCGGCGTGTCGGGAGCCGCACCGATCTGGCATCGCGTGATGGACTATCTGCATCGTCGGACGGCGAGCTTGCCGCCTGCGCCGCCGCCGGGCGTCGAGCATGTCGCAGTGCAGTACGCGGAGCATGTGGAACCCACACGCGAAGAGTGGTTTCTGCCGGGCACGTCGCAAAGCACGATTGCGCTGTCGGCGCTCGCAACGAAAGCCCCCAGCGGGCCGCTCTGGCGGATTGCCGGGCCGGCGGACGGCACTATTGTTGCGCTGGACCCTGACATTCCGCCCGCAAACCAGCGACTGTGGTTTCAAGTGGCAGCGGCATGGCCCAAGGGCGCCGCGTGGCGACTTGACGGCAAGCCGCTCGCGGGTGGTTCGCGCGTGGGGTGGTTGCCATGGCCGGGACGTCACACGCTCGAACTCGTCGATGCGGCTGGCGCCGTTCGCGACAGCGTGCGCTTCGAGGTACGCGGTGCGACACTCAACGACGGGAAGCGCATGCGCAATGCGAGTCGCTAAGCGCATGTGCGCTCGACGCGATTTGTCAGGAATAATTTTTGATGTGGCAGACGCGTTCACGCGATGCGCGCTACACTGAAATCAGACTTGGCAATGCGTGACGCGATGTGGCGGCGACGAGTGCGAACCCTGCCGCCGGAGGCGCACGCCCCTGAGCGGAGACATATCGATGATCACGCTGGACGCGCGCCAAACCGCGCAGTTGCTGCCTTATCCTCAGTTAGCCGACGGTATCGAGGCCATGCTCATGGAGATGCGCTCGGGCACCGCGCGCGCTCCTGAGCGTCTGCATTTCCCCCTGACCGAACCTGAACGCGGCCGCCGTGGCGGCGTGCTGCTGGTCATGCCCGCGACCAACCGCGATGTGGCGATGACCAAGCACATCACCGTTCATCCCGAGAATTGCCGTGCGGGCAAGCCTTCCATCATCGGCGAGGTGATGGTGTTCGATCCGCATACGGGCGAGCGTTTGATGTTGCTCGACGGGCCGACCATCACGGGTCGTCGCACCGCCGCCGTGACACTGTTCGCTGCCCGTAAATTTGCGCCGCGCCCGAAGGGCCCCGTGCTGATCGTCGGCGCCGGGGTGCAAGCGAGGGCGCATCTCGAAGCATTTGCTGCGGGGATGGGGACGCGTCATTTCATGATCTTCTCGCGCAGCCCGGAGCGCGCCCATGCACTGGCGGATCACGCTGCAACCCTAGGCGTGGAAGCCACCGTGGTCGATGCCATCGAACCGGTGCTGAGTACTGTGAGCATCGTGATTACCGCGACGACCAGTAGCGAACCTGTGCTGCCGGATAGCGACGTGCACCGCTGGCGAGATGACATCTTCGTCGCGGGAGTCGGCGCGTTCCGCCCGGACATGCGTGAGTTGCCGCCGCAGTTGTGTCGCGATGCGGCCGTGCGCGGCACGCTCGTCGTCGACACCTGGGAGGTCAAGCACGAAGCCGGTGATCTGCTGCATGCGGCGATCGACTGGGGCCGCGCGGCGCCGCTGCTCGACGCGATCATCACGCCCGATCGGTTCCGGTCGAGCGGGCCTGTGCTTTTCAAGAGCGTGGGTTACGCGTTATGGGATCTCGCCGCCGTGCTGTGCGCGCGCGCGAATCTCGCGAAGGACGGTGTGCCTGCGTCGTGAGACGACGCACACGCGCCGCAACGATGCCAGGACGAGACGCGGATCACGCTGAAGCGCGAACCGCGTCGAGTGCTCAGGCCGGGAGTGCGAAAGGCACGCCTGCCGACGCACCCGCGAGCTGCGGATAGCCCCGCGACATCTCCGGTGTAATCACATGGACCGGCAGACCCAGCGTCGTCTCGATGAGGTCGGCGCGCATCACTTCGCGTGGCGTGCCTGTGGCGAGAATGCGTCCGTTGGCGAGCAACGCCATGCGGTCCGCGTGACGCGCCGCGAGGTTGACGTCGTGCACGATCGCCATCGCGCCAAACCCCCACGTTCTGGCGAGTTCGCGCGTGAGCGAAAGCAGGTGATGCTGATGAGCGAGGTCGAGCGCCGCCGTCGGTTCGTCCAGAAGCAAATAGCGTGGCACAGACGGTGCCAAGGCATCGTCGTCAGGCCAAAGCTGTGCCAGCACCCGGGCAAATTGCACACGGGCCCATTCGCCGCCCGACAGGGTCATCACGTCACGATGCAGCAACGACAATGCGCCTGCGCGCTCCAGTGAGAGCGTGGCGATCTCCGTGTCGCTCTTCATGGCCCTGGCGGTGTCGCCACGTCCGCGCGATCTCGGGAAGGGCAGACGCCCCATCGTCACGATTTCGAGCGCGCTGAACGGGAACGACAATTGCGCGGTTTGCGGCAGCACGGCGCGCAGACGCGCCAGCGCCGCCGTGGTGTATTGCGAGAGCAGCGCGCCGTTGAGTGTGATGGCGCCGCTCACATGCGTGCGCGGTGGCAGCGGCTCGCCCGCGAGCGCTTTGAGTAACGTGCTTTTGCCCGCGCCGTTTCGGCCGAGCAGGACGAGCAGTTCGCCGGGACGGATGTCGAGCGACAACCCGTCGAGCACGGGCGAATCGGTGTGAGCAATGGTGAGTTCGTGTGCGCTGAGCATGGCGATGTCCTGTGTCGTCAGTCCGGTTCCGTTATCGTTACAGCCCGAACTGCCCGCGGCGTCGCCACAGCAGCATGAGGAAGAACGGGGCGCCGAGCAATGCCGTAAGAATGCCTAGCGGCAACTCGGCCGGCGCTACCCACGTGCGCGCTACGAGATCGGCGAGCAAGGTCAGGATTGCGCCGAAGAGCGCCGCCGCCGGCAACACAGCGCGCGGGTCGGGACCGACCACCAGACGCACGATATGCGGCGCAATCAGGCCGATGAAGCCGATCATCCCGCTCGATGCCACAAGCGCACCGACGCACAGCGCGCACGCCACCATCACACGACGCTTGACCGACTGCACCGCGACACCGAGGTGCAACGCCTCTGCTTCGCCCAGCAACAACGCGTTGAGCGAGCGGCACTGTGTGGCAAGGGCGATGACACCGAGCGCCACAGGCCACACGATCACGGCGAGCATCGACCATTGGGCGCCGCCGAGACTGCCGAGTGTCCAGAACGTGAGCGTGCGCAGTTGCGTATCGTTCGCGAGATAGGTGAGTAGACCGATGGCGGCCCCCGTCACGGCGTTGATGGCGATGCCGGCGAGCAACAGCAAGGGCAAGGCGAGACGTCCGCGTCCTGCCGCCAGCCGGTAGACGAGCGCCGTGACGCCGAGCGCGCCGACGAATGCCGCCACAGGCAGCAACCACAGGCCCAGCGACGCTGCGAGCGCTGCCGGCAGCATGACGCCGCCCAGCACGATCACGCCAGCGGCTCCGAGCGCGGCACCGCTCGCCACCCCGATCAGACCAGGGTCGGCGAGCGGATTGCGGAAGAGCGCTTGCAACGCGGCGCCTGCGGCGCCGAACCCTGCGCCGACGAGAATGCCGAGCACGATGCGCGGCAACCGGATCTGCAACATGACGTTGCGCGCCTGATCTTGTGCGAAGTCGCCCGTGGCGCCCCGGAACAATGCGACGATGGCTTCGCCGGGCGCGATGCGATAGGCCCCGCCGCACAGTGCGGCGAGCACGGCGACAGCGAGCAACCCGACGAGCACCGTCATGACGATCCATCGCGGCGGGCGACGTCGCGTGGCACCGGTGTGACCCGATGTGGCGGCGGTGGCCGAGGCGTGTGCCGTCTCAGACCGGCTGGGCGGCAACGACTTGGAAATCGGGGGAGCGGCTGACATGTCTTCGTTCACTGGCGAGAGGCGGGTTTCGGGATGGCCCCGGCGCATGCCTCCGCTTTCGCGGCAGGCATTGCGCCGGAACACATTCACACGGTGTGCACGCGTTGCGCGAGATCGGCCACCGCCTGCGGCAGACGCGGACCGAAGCCGAGCAGATACAACGCGTCGAAGCTCACCACGCGTTTGGCGCGGCCGGCGGGTGTGTTGGCCAATCCGGGCTGCGCGAGCAGCGTTGCTGCGGGATCGGCGGGCGACGGGCCCGTCGTGGTCGTGAGCAGCACGTCGGGCTGCGCCGCGACCGCCGCTTCGGCGGTGAGCGGGCGATAGCCGTTGAAGCCACGCAGCGCGTTCTCGGCACCGGCAAAGCCGAGCATGGCGTCGGCGGCGGTGTCTTGCCCCGCGACCATGACCTGATTGCCCGTGTGACCGAGAATGAACAGCACGCGCGGGCGCCGCTGGATGCCATACTGCTGTACGATCTGGTCGCGAATGCGCAGCCAGTCCGACGTGAAGCGGTCTGCCAGGCGAGTCCCTTCAGGTGTCATCTGCAACGCGGCAGCGACGCCGCGAATGTTGTCGCGCACCAGCTCGGCCGTGTAGCCGTGCGTGAAGCGTTTGACGGGCACCCCGGCCGCAGCGATCTGCGACAGCACGTTGGGCGGTCCCGCCTCTGCGCCTGCCAGCAGCAGGTCCGGATGCAGCGAGAGCACGCCCTCTGCCGACAGAGAACGCAGATAACCGATCTTGGGCAGCTTGGTGGCGGCTTCCGGATACAGGCTCGTGAGATCGTTGGCGATCACGCGGCCTTGCGCACCGAGCGCATAGACGATCTCGGTGAGCGCGCCACCCGCGACGACCACACGCTTCGGCCCGTCCTTGCTGTTCGCCGTCGCTGCATTCGCGAGCGTAGCGGGCACCAGCGTGCCCAGCCACGCGCCAGCGGCCAGCGCGGCGCTCCCGGTCAGCCATGCGCGACGCGAGGTGCCGCGCTCGTCGAATTGTCCGTTCACGCTGTTGCCCCCGCGACCCCTTGCGAACCTGCCGCGGCAGCACCTTCCACGCGCACGAGCGTCTCACGCCAGTCCTGACGCTCAACCTGACCCGGCTTGCGCTCGCCGAAGAACATGGCGATGACCATGCCCGAGGCGTCGAGCAGTTCGAGCGACGAGACGATGCCGTCGGACGTCGGCTTGCGCACGACCCACGCCGTGTCGACGAGGTCTTCGCGCAGATGCAGATTGAAGCCCGGATCGAGCACATTGACCCACGGACCCATCACGCGAATGTTCTTCACCGGGCCGGTATGGATCTGGATCATGCCGGCATTGCCGACGAACACCATGATCGGCAGATCGGTGCCAGCGGCGTCTTCGAGCAGTGTGCGAACCGACGCGGACGGCACTCGCTGCGCATGGCCTTCGGGTGCGAGACGCAACGCTTGCGCACGCGACACGCCATGGCGCTTGAGCAGTTCGAAGAACTGGTGCGTATCGGTCATGACGAGCCAGTCGCGCTGGAAGGCGGCCACGTCGATGTCGGCGTCGGGTGTCTCGGCCTTCGGCGCATCGGCGGCGGCTACGTGTTCGCCGGGCGTCTGGTCATCGGCGCGAAAGCGCGCGACCAGCGCGTCGAACGCGGCCACGTCGCTGTGATCGCGCAGGAACATCTTGTGCACGGCCGTGCCGGCTTTGTCGAAGAACTGGAGCGAGCGGCGCGCACCGTTTTCCGCCGGCGTCTCGACGGCGTAACCGAAGGCCCACTGATGATAGAAGATGCGCAGGTCGAGGTCTTTGCCGAGACCGAGGCCGATGGTGCCGGTGTGCGAGAGCTTCTCGTACTGACCGTCCTTCTCGTGCACGGCAGCGTTGTTGCGCGTGAGCGCCATGACGCGGCCCAGTGCCGGCAGCGCTTCGATGATTTCGGTGAATTCCGGACGCAGGCGCACGACGTGCTCACCGACGAAGGCGGCGACGGTCTCGCCTTCGGACACACCGAGTGCCGCAGCGGCGTCGCGATCGCGCAGGTTCTGTTCGGTCTTCACACGTTGGAATTCGCTACGCAGACGGGTGACATCGGCGATCGCGGGGAATGCCGGGCGGGCGGCGGAGGTAGCGTTTTGAGCGTTCATCATGGCAAGTCCTTTGGTGCGTGTTTGCTGGCAGTGGCTGGCATGCGCCGGCGGGCGTCGAACGATCGACAAGTGAAGTGCGAGCGCACCGGCGCGGTTCTGACAATCGATCCGAGGGATCAGTACTGAAGCTTCAGGCTCACAGCTACGCTGCGACCCGGTGCCGAATACGCGTCCTTGACGGTCGAGTTATCGGCGATGTTGCGCACGTCCGACCAGTTCCAGTACTTGCGGTCGAACACGTTGTAGACGCCCGCGTAGAGCGTCGCGTTCTTGTTGATGTGATAACCACCCGACAGGTCGAGCACGATCGACGACGGCGGTGCCCAGCAGTTCTGGTTCTGCTGCGTACCGGACGTGCAGGTCTTCGCGATCTGGCCTTGCGACTTCGCGGCCTGGAAGAGCAAGTCGGCTTGTGCGAACCACGTGCTGTTCGGCTCGTAGCGCACGCCGAGCACCATCGAGAACGGGTTGACGGTGTTGAGCGGCTGGTTGGCAGCGCCGTTGTCTTCCGTCGTGCCGTGCGTGTAGGCCATGGCCGTGCGCAGCGTCACGCCGCCCTTGAGCGCCCACGTGGCGCGACCTTCCCACCCCTGAATGCGGGCGCGGCTGAAGTTCACGTACTGATAGATCAGCGGATCGTTCGGACGGCCAGAGCCACTAATGTTCTGCTGCGAAATGAAGTTGCGGTAGTTGCCCGCGAAGACCGCCGTGCTGTACGTGACCGGACCGAGCGTGGTGGCGAGACGCCCGCGCAGACCCAGCTCGAATGTGTCGCTCGTCTCGGGCTTGAGGTTCGGGTTCGCGATCGACATGTAGCCGAAGATCGGATTCGAGAAGCCGTTGTTGACCTGATCCGGCGTCGGCGTGCGGAAGCCGCGTGCGTATTGCACATACGGAATCAGCGACGGTGCGATCTCGTACATGATCGCCAGACGCGGCGAGAATGCGGAGTCGTTCGACGACGTCGGCTGGATGCGTGCGCCCGAACTCGTCTGCGAAACGTACAGCGGATCGTTTTGCTTCGGCGAGAGCCAGTAGGCGTCGTAACGGATACCCGGCGTGACGGTGAGCGCACCGTAGCGGATCTCGTCCTGCAGATACGCGCCGAAGAGCGTGTAGTCGGTGTCCGGGAACGCCTTGTTCGGGAACGACTCGCCCACGCCCGGCACGGTGCCGTTGCGATAACTCGTGATGTACGCGAGGCTCGCGTCGGTGCCGTACACGAGCTTGTGCGTGAGCGGCCCGGTCGCGAAGTTGCTTTCCGCCTGCAATGAACCGCCGACCGTGCGCTCCTTGTACGTGTTGTCACGCGTGCGGTCGCCCGCCGTGCGCTTCTCGTACGCGTACTGACTGTTCTTCGCGTCCTGGAAGTACAGCAGCGCGTGAGCGTTCTGGATGTAGGTCTGCGAGGCGTCGTTGAAGTCGTAATCGAGGCTGACGCGATTACGCTCGAGGCGGTCGCTCGTGTTCAGGCCCAGCGTCGTCGGCGGGTTGACGGCCGACAGCACGTTCGAGTCGACACGGCGGCGCACGGTCTCGCCCGTGAGCTTGAATGTCGAGCTGGGTGTGGCCTTGAAGACCAGCTTGCCGAGCACCGAGTCGCCGTTGCTGTCCTGCGGGTTGGCTGTCGTGCGCGACGTACTGGCCGAGTTGTTGGTGCCCTTGCCGTCGAGTTCGTGGCCCTTGTTGCCGTCGATGATCACCATGCCCTGCCACTGTTCGCCACCCCACGCGGCCTGCGCGGTGGTGCCGAAGCTGCGATCCATCGAGTTGTAGTACGGACGCAGCGAGAAGTAGGTCGACTTGCCGAACACGTCGAGCAGGTCTTGCGGATCTTTGGTGAGGAAGTTGACGACACCGGTCAGGCCGTCGCTGCCGTACAGCGACGATGCCGGGCCACGCAGGATTTCGATGCGGCGCAGCAGGTCCATGCTCATGTAGTCGCCGCGACCCGCTTCGAGCGGGCCGAACGAATAGGAGGAGGGCATGCGGATGCCGTCTTCGAAGAGCGCGACGCGGTTGCCCTCAAGACCCCGGATGTTGATGCTCGAATTGCCGTCGCGACCGCCACCGGCGGCGGCCGATGCGGGACGATACGGTGCGCGGCGCACGGTGACGCCAGGCTCGTAGCGCAGCGCTTCCTTGATGTCCTGCGCTTGCTGCTCTTCGAGATCCTGATCGGTGATGACCGAAATGGACGCCGGTGTGCGTTCCGCTTCGGTCGGTGTGCGCGTCGCGGTCACGTTCACCTCACGCAAGTTGGCTTCGGCGAGCTGCAACGGTGCGTTGGGCGATACCTGCGCGAGCTGGATCGTCTGGGCCGGTTTGGTCGGCTGAGCCGAACCGTCGGCCGGGGCCTGTTGTGCAAAGGCGGCAGGCAACCAGAACGCGGCAAGCACCGCGCCTGCAAGCGGGTGCAGACGCCGACGTGGCTCCGACGCCCGATGGCGTCGCGAGTCTTCGGCTCGGTGTGCGTCGCCACGGATGGCGCGGATCGAACCGTTGGCGCCGTAATCCCGGCGCATGGACATGACAAAAGCGCGGCCCCCGCCGCTCGACGACTGCTTCACTGCTGGCTCCCAGTGCAAAAAACCCCGTTGCTGGCTGGCAAGCGCTCGTGGCAATCGGCGTGCAAGCAACGTCTTGATCGACGCTGACGAACACGCAGGCAGGCGCGGCTGGCGAAAAATCTCGTGCCACCCGGCCGCAGATTCGGCCTTGGGACGAAGAACTTAAATGAGAATCATTTGCATTTTTAACGGAGAACCGTCGGCACGTCAAGGGGATGTGTCGCGCAATGTCAACAAATGGGAACGCGCCGAAAGGATCGCGTCAGATCGGCAGACTCGTGTCGAACTTGATTTCGCGCAGCACGACGCTCGTTCTCACGTTGGCTACGGCGGGCAGACGGAAGATGTGTTCGTGCAGGAATGCGTCGTAGGCCTTGATGTCCGGGGCCACGATTTTCAGGATGTAGTCGGCTTCCCCCGTGGTGCTGTAGCACTCGGTCACTTCCGGGCAGGTGCGGATTTCGCGCTCGAACTGTTCCGTGCCGCCCTCGGTATGGCGCGTGAGTTGCACATGGGCGAGGGCGCACACATGCAAACCGAGCTTTTCGCGATCGAGCAGCACCGTGTAGCGCTGGATCACGCCGCTTTGCTCCATGTCCTTGATACGCCGCCAGCAGGGCGTTGCCGACAGACCCACATTTTCGGAGAGTTCCTGCGCCGAACGGCGCGAGTCGATCTGCAACAGGCGCAGGATCTGACGGGCAAAATTATCGAGTAATACCATTTCCTAAAACCGCCTTTTTCGAAATGAACGTTTCCAATTGTGCGCCAGAAGGAGTGAAATAGTAAAAATCTTTCTCCTGCCTCCCCATACACTGCTTGCATACCGACGCGTGTCCGCTCTATGCGGCTAATGCGTCGAGACGAACAGAACAAATGTCCCCGAAGCAATGCCGACGTCCGGTCACATCCGTCCGGCGCCGGCCCCGGGGATCAGGAGATACCCAATGAATGCCCCCATGCGCGCCGCGCTTGCGACGCCGACGGCCAACCCCCTGGCCCATCCCGATTACCAGCTCTCCGACGCGCTCACGGCCAGTCGCGGTCAGATCTTCCTGACCGGCACGCAGGCGCTCGTGCGCATTCTGTTGATGCAGCACCAGCTCGACGCCGCACGCGGCCTGAATACAGCGGGCTTCATCAGCGGGTATCGCGGCTCGCCGCTCGGCGGTGTGGACCAGCAGTTGTGGAAGGCGAAGAAGTTGCTCGATGCGGCCAACGTCAAGTTCCTGCCGGCGATCAACGAAGAGCTGGGCGGTACCGCCGTGATGGGCACGCAACGCGTGGAATCGGACCCCGAGCGCACCGTCGAGGGCGTGTTCGGCATGTGGTACGGCAAGGGCCCGGGTGTGGATCGTGCGGGCGATGCGCTCAAGCACGGCAACGCGTATGGCGCGTCGCGCCACGGCGGGGTGCTGGTGGTGGCGGGTGACGATCACGGTTGCGTGTCGTCGTCGATGCCGCATCAGAGCGACTTCACGATGATGTCGTGGAGCATGCCCGTGCTCAATCCGGCCGACATTGGCGAACTCGTCGAATTCGGTCTTTACGGGTATGCGCTGTCGCGTTTCTCCGGCGCATGGGCGGGCCTCAAGGCGATCTCCGAGACCGTTGAGTCGCGCGGTACCGTCGATCTCGACAAGATCCGCACGGACTGGGCCGAGCCGCTTGATTACGTTGAGCCTGCCGGCGGCCTGCACAACCGCTGGCCCGATCTGCCGAGCCTGGCACTGGAAGCGCGTCTGGCCGACAAGCTCGACGCGGTGCGCGCGTTCTCCCGCGTGAACAGCATCGACAAGTGGATCGCCCCGTGCCCCGAGGCGGACATCGGCATCGTGACGTGCGGCAAGGCGCATCTCGATCTGATGGAGACGCTGCGTCGTCTGGACATCACCGTCGACGATCTCGCGGCCGCTGGCGTGCGCATCTACAAGGTGGGTCTGTCGTTCCCGCTCGATATGTCGCGTCTGGACACCTTCGTCGCCGGCCTGAAGGAAATTCTCGTGATCGAGGAGAAGGGCCCGGTCGTCGAGCAACAGGTCAAGCAATACCTCTACAACCGCACGACGGGCACGCGTCCGATCGTGCTCGGCAAGACCGACGCCGAAGGCCGTGCACTGCTCTCCGCGCTGGGCGAACTGCGTCCGTCGCGTGTGTTGCCGGTGTTTGCCGAGTGGCTGGCGAAGCATCGTCCGGCGCTCGATCGTCGTGAGCGCGTGGTCGACCTCGTGGCGCACGAGATTCTGTCGAATGCCGCCGACGGTGTCCGTCGTGTGCCGTACTTCTGTTCGGGCTGCCCGCACAACACGTCGACGAAGGTGCCCGAGGGCTCCATCGCGCAGGCCGGCATCGGCTGTCACTTCATGGCGTCGTGGATGGATCGCGACACCACGGGGCTGATCCAGATGGGGGGCGAAGGGGTGGACTGGGCCGCACATTCGCACTTCACGAAACGTCCGCACGTCTTCCAGAATCTGGGAGACGGCACGTACTTCCACTCGGGCTTGCTCGCGATCCGTCAGGCGGTGGCGTCGAAGGCGAACATCACCTACAAAATTCTTTACAACGATGCGGTGGCGATGACCGGCGGTCAGCCGGTCGATGGTTCGATTTCGGTGCCGCAGATCGCGCGTCAGGTCGAAGCCGAGGGCATCGCGAAACTCGTCGTGGTGAGCGATGAGCCCGAGAAGTACATCGGTCACGAAGGCCAATTCCCGAAGGGCACCACGTTCCATCACCGCAGCGAACTCGACGCCGTGCAGCGCGAACTGCGCGAGATTCCCGGCGCAACCGTGCTCATCTACGATCAGACGTGTGCCGCCGAGAAGCGTCGTCGTCGAAAGAAAAACGAATTCCCGAATCCGGACCGCCGTCTGTTCATCAACGAAGCCGTTTGCGAGGGCTGCGGAGACTGCGGCGTGGCCTCGAACTGCCTGTCGGTCGAACCGGTGGAAACCGCGCTGGGACGCAAGCGTCGCATCGATCAATCGTCGTGTAACAAGGACTTTTCCTGCGTCAACGGCTTCTGCCCGAGCTTCGTGTCGGTCAAGGGCGCGCAGTTGAAGAAGGCACTCGCCGCAGCGTTCGATCAGGCCGCTTTTGAGGGACGTCTGAATGCGCTCGCGCAACCGGTCTCCCTCGCAGGCGATGCACCGTTCGACATCATGGTCACGGGCGTGGGCGGCACCGGCGTGGTGACGATCGGCGCACTCATCACGATGGCCGCGCACCTCGAAGGCAAGAGCGCTTCGGTACTCGACTTCATGGGCTTCGCGCAGAAGGGCGGTGCCGTGCTGTCGTTCGTGCGTTTCGCCAACACGCCGCAAGCACTCAATCAAGTGCGTATCGACACGCAGCAGGCCGACGTGCTGCTCGCTTGCGACATGGTCGTGGGCGCGAGCGCCGATGCGCTGCAAACCGTGCGTCGTGACCGTACGCGTGTGGTCGTCAACACCCATGCGATTCCGAACGCAACTTTCGTGCAGAACCCCGACGCGAATCTGCATGCCGACGCACTGCTCGCGAAGATGCATCACGCCGCGGGCAACGCCAAGCTCGACGCTTGCGACGCTCAGGCGCTCGCCCAACGTTTCCTCGGCGACACGATGGGCGCGAACATCATCATGCTCGGCTTCGCATGGCAACTGGGTCTGGTGCCGGTGTCGCTGAACGCGCTGCAACGTGCCATCGAATTGAACAACGTGGCGGTGCCGATGAACCAGTTGGCGCTGGCCATCGGCCGGCTCGCGGCGGGGGATCCGGCAGCACTGACGGAGACGACGGCCAAGGCAACCCATGCTCCGGTGCATGCGCCGGTAGCCGACGACATGACGTTCGATACGCTCGTCGCGCATCGTGTGGATCTGCTCACGCAGTACCAGAGCGCGGCCTACGCGGCGCAGTTCACAAGCTTTGTGAAGCAGGTGGTCGATGCGGAAACGCGTGTGTCGGGTGCGCCGGGACGTCTGTCGCGCGCCGTTGCGCAGCAGCTCTCGCGTCTGATGGCTTACAAGGACGAGTACGAAGTGGCGCGTTTGTATGCGCAAACGGCGTTCACCGACTCGTTGGGCGAGGCCTTCGAAGGCAAGCCGGGTCGCGACTTCCGTCTCGAGTTCCATATGGCTCCGCCGCTCATCGCACGCGGCAAACACGGCGCCGTGCCCAAGAAGGTGACGATCGGGCCGTGGTTGTGGCCGGTGCTGCGCGGCATGGCGAAGCTGCGCGGTTTGCGCGGCGGTGCACTCGATGTATTCGGCTACACGCTGGAGCGCCGTATGGAGCGTCAGTTGATCGCGGACTATCGCACGACGGTGGAGCGTGCGCTGGCAGGTCTGTCGGCTGACACGCTGGCCGATGTGGTCGCGCTGGCCGAAGCGCCGGCGAAGATTCGCGGCTACGGTCATGTGAAGCTGGCGAATCTGGCGATGGCCAAGCGCGTCGAGGCCACGATCGCCGGGCGGCTGGATGTGACGCCGGCCACCGGCGACGCTGTCGAGCAGGCACTGGCGCATGCGCGTAGCAGCGGCAAGGCGCTTAAAGGCATTCCGGTGGTGACGGCGCGTTGAGCATTGCCAGCGAGTGACGCACCGGTGTCGAACCGGTGCCGAGGCAAAGAACGGGGGCTACGCCCCCCGTTTTTTATGATCGTGCCGATTCGCCGTGACGACTCATGGCGACCCGCCCAGGACGTGTTTCTGTACCGTCATCGGGCCGACGCGCTACCATTCGGAAGTTACGGTTGACGCAACTGGGTGAACCGCAGGCCGGAGGTGACGCGACGACGGGAAACCGTCCACCGCACGCGAGGCCTTGCGAATCGCCATAAGCGCTTGATTACGGAGAGGAAAATGAGTGTTTCGAAGGCACCTGCGGATCGCAAGGTGATCCTCACGGGTGACCGCCCGACGGGCCCGCTGCATCTGGGTCACTACGTTGGCAGTCTGAAAAACCGCGTGGCGTATCAACACGAGTACAAGCAATTCATTCTGGTCGCCGACGCGCAGGCGTTGACCGACAACACGGATGATCGCGGCAAGGTCCACCGCAACGTTTCGGAAGTGGCGCTCGACTATCTGGCCGTCGGCATCGATCCGACGGTGACGACCATCTGCGTGCAGACGTGGCTGCCCGAGTTGACCGAACTCACGTTCTACTACCTGAACCTCGTGACCGTTGCGCGCCTGGAGCGCAACCCGACCGTCAAGCAGGAGATCGGCCTGCGCAACTTCGAGCGCGACATTCCGGCCGGCTTCCTCACGTATCCGGTGAGTCAGGCGGCGGACATCACGGCGTTTCGTGCAACGCTCGTGCCGGTCGGCGAAGATCAGTTGCCGATGATCGAGCAGACGAACGAAATCGTGCGCCGTCTGAACCGTCTGGCCGATCGCGAGATCCTCGTCGAAACGAAGGCGCTGGTGCCGCCGATCGGACGTCTGCCGGGTATCGACGGCAAGGCCAAGATGAGCAAGTCGCTGGGCAACGTGATCAATATTTCGTCGACGCCTGACGAGATTCGCGCGGCGGTGAAGAAGTGCTACACGGACCCGCTGCATTTGAAGGTGGAAGATCCGGGGCATCTCGAAGGCAATGTCGCATTCGCCTATCTCGACGCCTTCGACGAAGACAAGGAAGGCTTGCAGGCGCTCAAGGATCACTACGTGCGCGGCGGGTTGGCCGACTCGAAGGTGAAGGCGCGTCTGGAAGAGCGTCTGCAGGAGATGTTGCGTCCGATGCGCGAGCGTCGTGAAGCGTACGCGAAGAATCCGGATTTCGTCTGGGACATGCTGCGTGCGGGGACCGAACGTGCGCGCGAGACGGTGTCGCAAACGCTCGACGACGTACGCTCGGTGTTCGTCACGCCAGGTTGGAAGTCGTAACCCCGAGTATTGGTTTTCGCAGGATTCAATGGCAGCCCGTCGGGGCTGCCATTTTTTATTTGAGCGGGGGCGTCGGGCGTCGCGTGGGTGTCGGCGTTGAAGTCTGCGTGCAGTTGCACGAAGCACAGTGCCTCAAGTCTGTCCTGAACGCCTCGACTTGCCCAGGGGTTGCAGCTCGCGCGGCTTGTGCGGCTTGCGCGCTTTCGGGAGGCGTGAGACTGGCGCTGGTGCTGCCCTGAGCGAGGCGGTCGAGCCTGTGAAGCGTCTCCTCTTGGTTCTTCAGCACCTGTCTGAGACTTAAACGCATCTGGGTGACTTCCATGCGTGTACCCATCTGCTCGGCCGCGGCCAGATACTGGTCCCCCAGCCCGCTTAGACTCGACGACGATTGGGGGGGGATGCTAGGCAACATATTCGGCTGACTCCAAAGAATGATTTTAGGCGGACCGAGCAGACGCCCGAAGGGCGGTCACAAGTGCGTCATGTGTTCTACGTCGTCGAGTCTCTCGTCGATGGCCCTTTGATTGCTTTGGCTGCGTGTCAGGTCAGTTTGGAATTGCGTCAACTCTTTATTCAATTGCAGATTTTCCGCGAGTTGGATCGCCTGTCGGTGGGCGTAGAGCCCCTGGCTGATGGACTGATTCAGGTTGCGCACATCAGCAATGGCACCGGCCAGTTTGGTCCAGGCAGGTGGCCGGGAATACCCCGTCAGGCTATAAATCCCGTTGCCTGCGGTCAGCAACCCCATGACGATAGCGGCGCCCTTCAACCAGGCGACCAGGGCGATGGCCGACGGTGGGGCGACGAGGGCGGCCACCCCGAGGGTCGTGGTGACGAGCGCGAACAGCACGACAATGGCGATCTTGGTCTTCAGTCGTCGTTTTTCCTTCGGGATCGCCTTGTCGGCCTGTGTCAAACAGTGATTGATCACGGGGTCGAGCTGCTTGAGCAACTCTCCCGCTTTTATGTAGACGTCCCGAAGTTCGCTTTGCGCGTGCAGTGCTTCCTCCGAAAGCGGGAGCCCTTGCACTCGCATACGCTCCAGTTCCAGTGCCTGCACTTCTTTGACCGCCAGCAAAAGGCCGTCCATCGCTTGATCGACAAACAGCAGTATGTCCGATGCCGTGCGCGCCACTACCTTCGGATTGCGGGTGTCCGGGAGGAGTTTGTGGCCCATGCTGGTGAAGGCCTCTTGCAACGTGCGCGAACCTCGTGCGTTCGGCGATGCGTCTGTTTTCCAGGTGTCTGCACCCGGCAGCGTGTCGACGGCTTTCTCGAAACGCGTGATCAATTCATCGACGCCCGGTAGCGTACCGGCATTGTGCGTTGTCAGGAATTTCGTCAACGCGTCGATGGCGAGATAGTCGCCAGAAGACGACGTTTCCGCGACGTCTGGATCGAGGTCCTTCGAGGCGGCGTTCTCCCAAAGCACGCCAAGCTCACGCAACTTCGCTGTGATCGAGTGCTTGAGATGCGCGGCGCAAGCGCGGTCGTCGACGGCGGGCGGGAGTGACGCCGTGAGGAGGCTCGACGTTTGGCGTCCCTGAACCGCACGCATTTCGCCCCATTCGCCAGCCGGCGCGACACTGGGACCTGTTTGCACGACGCCCGTCATGGCAGGCGCAAGACTGCTTGAGGATGGGGAGTTGAAGAGGTATCGCATGGTGCGTTTATCTCCGGCAAGAAGTTGCCTTGAGACTAGTCTGCATCGCATGCCTGGACTTTCGTTTTCTGTCGACGTCTGTTGAGTACCGGTAGGAGGCGGGGTCCTGCCGATAATGCCGGTGAGCGGCGATTTGCCTTGTCGTCGTCTCCCGGAAGGAACCGCGCCGCAACGAAGATTGCGGCGCGGTTACTGAGTCGGAGACGCCAACGCGTCGTATAGACGGCGCGGCGTTACTGCGGCTGCTTGGCGACCTTGCCGTCCTTGAAGACCCAGCGGATGCCCTCACCCTGACCGGTGAGCACCTCGATCGATTCGAGCGGATTCCCATCGACGACCAGCACGTCGGCCAGTGCGCCCGGTGCGATCACGCCCAGTTCGCCCACGCGATTCAGAATTTCCGCTCCGATGACCGTTGCCGAGCGCAGCGTGTCGGCCGCGCCGAGCACGCCGGCACGGATCGTCAGTTCGTCGGATTGGTACTTGTGCATATCGCCGAGCAGATCCGAGCCGAAGCCCATCTTCACGCCCGCGTCGCGATAGATCGACAGCGATTCGCGACCGGCGCGTTGCACGCTTTCCACTTTGGCGACGGACTCCGGCGGCAGGCCGAGCGACTCGCCATCCTTGGCAAGGGCATCGTAAGTGACCAGCGTCGGCACGACATAGGCGCCTTTCTCGGCCATGAGCTTCGCCGTTTCGGCGTCGCACAGATTGCCGTGCTCGATGGTACGCACACCGCAGCGCACGGCACGCGCAATCGCTCGCGGCGTGTAAGCGTGCGCCATCACGTAGGTCTGCGCGGCTTCAGCTTCAGCCACAGCGGCGCGAATTTCGTCTTCCGAATACTGCGTGTTGGCGATGGGATCGACCGGCGATGCCACGCCACCGGAGGCCATCAACTTGATCTGCGTGGCGCCCTTCTGGATTTCTTCGCGCACGGCGAGGCGGATCGGATCGACGCCATCGACTACGCGGCCGATCGCACCCGCACGAAACGCGCACGAGCACGGCTCGAGCGTGTCGTTGCGCGGACGGAAGTCGCCGTGACCGCCGGTCTGCGAGAGCGCCTTGCCCGACGGGAAAATGCGTGGGCCGGGGATCACGCCTTGTTCGATGGCTTGTTGGAGTGCCCAGTCGGCGCCGCCTGCGTCGCGCACGGTCGTGAAGCCGCGATTCAGCATGCCTTGCATGATCGGCAGCGACTTGAGCACGGTGAGCACGTTCGGCTGGCTGGCGTTCGTGCCGAGGTTGGGGTGCGAAGCCAGCACGTGCACGTGGCAGTCGATCATGCCGGGCATGACGGTCTTGCCGGTGACGTCGATCACCGTTGCGCCATCGATATCGAGGGGTGTGGCGCTAACGGCGGTGATGCGATTGCCCTCGATGGCGACGTCGTGTCGCTCGAGCAGACGGCCGGTGGCCGCATCGAGCACATTGCCGCCGCGAAGCAGGGTAACGGACATGGGGGAGTTCCTTGCAAAAAAACACAAGGCGCGCCGGTGAGGGCGCGCCTTGATGGGGGAAAACTCAGGCCTTGGGCAGTGGCTTCACGAAGCGCGTGCCGATCAGGCTGATGGCGGCCGCGATGATCACGTAGATCGCCGGGGCCATGTTGCTGCCCGTGCGGGCAATCAGCCAAGTGATGATGAGGGCAGCGAAGCCGCCGAAGATCGTCACCGCGAAGTTGTACGCCACCGACAGACCCGTCGAGAGCACCTTCGCCGGGAACAGCTCGGCGAACGCCGCGAGAATCGGACCCGTGTAGCAAGCGATGAGCAGGCCGAACACGATCTGGAACGTGAGCAGCGATTGCAGACCCGGCGCCACGTTCAGGTACGTGAACATCGGCCATGCGAGCAGCAGGATCAGCAGCGCCGAGCCCGACAGGAACGGACGGCGGCCGTAGCGATCTGCGAGACGTCCCACGACCGGTGCGAACACGAGAATCATTGCGCCGCCGACCATGCCTGCCGTGAAGCCGTCAGACGCGGGCAGCTTGAGCACGCGCTGGGCATACGTCGGCATGTAGAACAGCAGCACGTAGGTGCAGATCGTCCACAGCACGACCATCGAGAAGCTGGCAAGCGTCTCGCGCGGATACTGCGAGAGCACGTCGCGCAACGGGGTATCGGACTTCTCTGCGGTCTGGAACGTCGGCGTTTCGTCGATCTTGTTACGGATGTAGAAGCCGACCGGGCCGATCAGCATGCCGACGATGAACGGCACACGCCAGCCCCACGATTCGAGCGAAGCCTTGTCCAGTTCCGTCGTCACGAACGTGCCCACGGCGGCGCCGAGCAGCACGGCAAAGCCGATGCTCGATTGAATCCATGCCGAGTAGTAAGCGCGCTGATTGGCGGGCGCGTACTCGGTGAGGAAAGCCGTGGCACCGCCCATTTCACCGCCGGCGGAGAAGCCTTGCAGCAAACGTGCCAGCACGATGATGAGGGGTGCGGCCAGACCGATCTGATCGTAGGTCGGGGCCAGACCGATCATCGCGGTGCCGGCCGCCATGAGCAGAATGGTGAGCGAGAGGGCTGCCTTGCGGCCCACGCGGTCGGAATAAATGCCGAGCACGATGCCGCCGACCGGGCGCATGAAGAAGCCCACGCCGAAGGTCGCCACAGCGAGCAGGAACGACGACAGGTCGTCGCCGGTAGGGAAGAACTGCTTCGCGATGATGGCCGCGAAGAAGCTGTATACGGTGAAGTCGAACCATTCAAGACCGTTGCCGATCACCGTCGCCACGATCGCGTGACGGCGCTGACGAGCCAGCTTGTCTTGAGGCACTGCGTACGTCGCCTGCATCTGGGTCTCCCGGAGGATGGGTGGCGTCCGTTGCGTGCCTTGCGTTCACGTCATGCCGGTAATACGCCTGCTTTTATGTCGAATCACGTCTGCCGAAGCCGGGCCAAAGCGCGCCCACGGCCTCGATAAACGTGCGCGGATGGAATACAAAGTAGTTCAGACAAAATGACAGGCCAAACGATAATTCCGCATGTTGCCATGCGCTGGGCGCATGGCAACTTTCGAAAACTCACGTAACCCCTATGATGGGAAACGAGTTTCCGAGTAGATCCAGTTGCGGAAAATTCGGGCTGCGGCATGCTCGTGGCGCTCGGCAGGCCACACGAGGTAGTAGCCGCCGCCCAGACTCGCGGTCGCTTCGCAGGCGCGAACGAGCAAGCCTGCGTCGAGACATGGGTCGATCATGTGACGCCATCCCATCACCATGCCGCCGCCTTCGATGGCCATCTGCACGAGCAGCGGATAGTAATTGGCGCTCACCATGCGCGGGAATTTTGGGGCGCTCACGCCTTGCAGCTCGAACCAGTCGGGCCACGACATCCATTTGCGCTGGCCGTCCTCGATGAGCAGCAGCGTCTCGTTGACGAGATCGGCGGGAGTGAGCTTGCGTCCTTTGAGATAGGCGGGGGAACAGACGGGGAAGACTTCCTCGTCGAAGAGGCGCCGGCCGGCGAAGTCCGGCGGCAGGTCGTTACGCACGTAATACACGCCGAGATCGAACTCGGACGCGGAAAGCGACGTGATGCCGTCTTTCACGATCACGCGAATCTTGATATCGGGATGGGCGGCGCGAAAGCGCATGAGTTGCGGCGTCATCCACAACACGGCCACGCCTGACGAACAGGCCACGGTGAGTTCAAGGTCACCGCGCCGCTTCATCAGATCGGCGGTGGCTTCGGCGCATTCGCCGAGCAGACGCTGAATCTGCTCGGCGTAGCGTTGTCCCGCGACCGTCAAGCGCAGCGTGCGATGCTCACGCGTGAAGAGCGCGCGCCCGAGGAACTCCTCGAGCTGCGCGACCTGCCGGCTCACGGCGCTTTGCGTGAGATTAAGCTCCGCTGCCGCCCGGGTGAAGCTTGCGTGCCGTACGGCGGCGTCGAAAGCAATCAGGCAATGCAGCGGCGGCAACGGCGAGATGGGCATGCGCTACTACGGAATCAGCGCTTGCCGACCATCTGCTCGGGGCGAACCCACGCGTCGAACTGCTCGTCCGTGACGTGGCCCAGGGCCAGCGCAGCGGCCTTGAGCGTGGTGCCTTCCTTGTGCGCTTTCTTGGCGATCTGCGCAGCCTTGTCGTAACCGATGTGCGGGTTGAGGGCAGTCACGAGCATGAGCGACTCTTCGAGCAGCGAGCCGATGCGTGCGCGATTCGGTTCGATACCGATGGCGCAGTTATCGTTGAAGCTCACCGCGCCGTCGGCGAGCACGCGCACGCTTTGCAGGAAGTTGTGGATAAGCATCGGCTTGAACACGTTCAGCTCGAAGTTGCCCATCGAGCCGCCAATGTTGATCGCCACATCGTTGCCGAGCACCTGGCAGCACAGCATCGTCATCGCTTCGCATTGGGTCGGGTTGACCTTGCCCGGCATGATCGAGCTGCCCGGTTCGTTTTCCGGAATCGTCAGTTCGCCAATGCCGCAACGCGGGCCGCTGGCGAGCCAGCGCACGTCGTTGGCAATCTTCATCAGGCTGGCGGCGAGCGTCTTGAGCGTGCCGTGCGCGTTGACGATGGCGTCGTTGGCCGCGAGGGCTTCAAACTTGTTCGGGGCGGTGACGAACGGCAGGCCAGTGTCGCGCGCGAGCGTGTCGGCCACCTGCTTTGCGAATTCCGGATGGGCATTCAGCCCCGTGCCAACGGCCGTGCCGCCGAGTGCGAGTTCGGCCACGTGGGGCAGGGCGTCGGCAACGTGCTTCAGGCTGTGGTCGATCTGTGCGACCCAGCCCGAGATCTCCTGACCGAGCGTGAGTGGCGTGGCGTCCTGAAGGTGGGTGCGCCCGATCTTGACGATGTCGTCGTAGGCGTGGGCCTTGGCGGCGAGCGTATCGCGCAACTGGCCGACGCTGGGCTTGAGATGGTTGACGAGGGCGTCGAGAGCGGCGACGCTCATGGCCGTGGGGAACACGTCGTTCGACGACTGGCCCTTGTTCACGTCGTCGTTGGGGTGCACGAGACGCTCTTCGCCGCGCACGCCGCCGAGCAGTTCGCTGGCACGGTTCGCGAGCACTTCATTCATGTTCATGTTCGACTGCGTGCCCGAGCCGGTTTGCCACACGGCCAGCGGGAATTCGTCGTCATGCTGGCCGGCAACGACTTCGTCGGCGGCCTTGATGATCGCGTCGGCCTTCTTGGCGTCGAGCACGCCCAGGCCCTTGTTGACCTCGGCGGCGGCGCGTTTCACACGAGCGAGCGCGCGCACGAGTTCGCGCGGCATCTTCTCGGTTGAAATCTTGAAGTTCTGCAGCGAGCGCTGCGTTTGGGCACCCCAGAGACGATCGGCGGGCACTGCAATTTCGCCGAAGGTATCGCGTTCCATTCTCACAGACATGATCAACTCCTCGAAGAGAGATTTAAATTTTAGAGCTTTAGACAGGATCCGGCATGGCAGCACGGGGGGTGACGTGCCATGACGTGGGAATGAATTGCGGGAAGAGCGGCCGTTTCGTATGTCTTGAACCTGACGGCCTGAGCAGGCATGGATTATGCGCCGGAATTGCGTTCCGAGGGTGTCGGACGATGGCGTCCTTTGGCCGTCAGGGAGCGCTCAGGCCCATACGGCGGCCACCAACTGCAAGGCGGCCGCGATGGCGGGTTCGTCGCGTCGCGCGGCCAGCGTGACGAACGTGAGTTCGGTCGGCACGGCCACGCCTTCGGCGATCACGAGCCCGTGGGCACGGGCCTCGCGCAACGCGATCGAGTCGCGCACCAGCGACAGCCCGATGCCGGACTTCACCAGATCGAGCATCGACGGCTCCTGATCCACTTCCGCGACCTTGGTGGGCGACACCCCGAGCGCGCCGAACAACTCCGACAGCAGCCGGTGGTGGGCCGACTCGGGCGGTGTCCAGATCCACGGCAGCGCGGCGAGTTCGCGCCAGCCGCGCCGGGCCACACGCTCGCGCCAGCCGGCGGGTGCGAGCACCTGATACGAGAACGGGGTGAGAGTCACGGTATGAAAGCGTTCGGGGTCGGGGCGGCCGAGATAGAAACCGACGTCGAGTTCGCCGCGGCCCAACTGTTGCAACACGGAGCCGGACATACCGTGCCGAAGCGCCGTTTCGATCTGCGGATACGACTCGACCAGCCGCTTCAAAAACGCGCCCAGCCGGGTGAATTCCGGGTCGAGGATCGTGCCGATGCGCAGGCGTCCGCGCACCGTTTCCCTTAGCGCTCCGGCGGCCTGTTGAAAATCGGCCAGTGCGGCGAGCATGCGCTCGGCCAGCGGCAGCAGTGCCTGACCGTCCCGTGTGAGGGCCAGCCCGTGCGCCGTGCGCGTGAAGAGGGTGAGACGCAGCGCTTCCTGAAGCGCCTTGACCTGGAGACTGACCGCCGGCTGCGTCAGGTGCAGCCGCCCGGCGGCGCGGGTGAGGTTGCCTTCATGGGCAATGGCGACGAAGGCGCGAAGGTGGGCGAGTTCCATGGGGCGGCCGTGAGAAGGCGTTGCCCGAGGGGCGTCGTCGGGCAACATAAGGGGATCTTATATTGCTTTTGATAATTTCTCATTGGCTTGCACCGTCTTACCGCAGTACGCTGGGGCCTGGCTCGGAGATGTGCCGTTTGGCGTGTCACGGGCAGGAGCGAATCGGGGTAATAAACATGAGCGATGCTGATATTCCGGCGTTGCCAACAAAATGAACCCGGAGAGGTGGCCGACAGTCCACCCCAGTCGGGTGCCGCACCAGCGTCGGCACCGCACTATGGCGAGTGCCGCGCCATCGACGGAGACATGCGGGAATGACCAAGCAGGCAGCGAAGCACGAGAGCTTCGATTACATCATCGTGGGGGCCGGTTCGGCCGGATGCGTGCTGGCCAATCGCCTCACGCAGGACCCCGACGTCACCGTGCTGCTGCTCGAAGCGGGCGGCAAGGACGACTATCACTGGATTCACATCCCCGTCGGCTATCTCTATTGCATCGGCAATCCGCGCACGGACTGGCTGTATCGCACGCAGGCGGAAGCGGGGCTGGGCGGGCGCTCGCTCGCGTATCCGCGCGGGCGGGTGTTGGGCGGCAGTTCGTCGATCAACGGCATGATCTATATGCGCGGTCAGCGTGAAGATTACGACGTGTGGGCCGACGCGACCGGCGACGACGGCTGGCGATGGGACAACGTGCTGCCGCTTTTCAAGCGCAGCGAGGATCACTACAAAGGTGGCACCGAGTTTCACGGTGGCGGGGGCGAGTGGCGTGTCGAGAAGCAGCGCTTGTCGTGGCGCGTACTCGATTCGTTTGCCGATGCGGCCGAGCAGATCGGCATTCCCAAGACGGACGACTTCAATCGTGGCGATAACTTCGGCATCGGTTATTTCGAAGTGAATCAACGACGCGGTGTGCGCTGGAGTGCGGCGAAGGGCTTCTTGCGGCCGGCGTCGCAGCGGCCGAATCTCACGGTCATCACGGGCGCGAGTGTGAGCCGTCTGATGTTCGAGGGCACGCGTTGCACCGGCGTGGCGTATCGCGGTGGCAATGAAGACTTCACGGCGCTCGCGCAGGCTGAGGTGATTCTCGCGGCAGGGGCGGTGAATTCGCCGCATCTGCTGGAGGTCTCCGGCATTGGCAATGGCGAGCGGCTACGCGGTTTTGGTATCGATGTCGTGGCAGATTTGCCGGGCGTGGGCGAGAACCTTCAAGACCATTTGCAATTGCGCATGGTGTACAAACTGCGCGGCGTCACGACACTGAATCTCACCGCGAACAGCCTGTTCGGCAAGCTGAAGATCGGCATGCAATACGCGTTTGCGCAGCGTGGGCCGATGAGTATGGCGCCGTCGCAAATGGGGGCGTTCGCGCGCAGTCGCGACGACATGGCGCGTCCCGATCTCGAATACCACGTGCAGCCGTTATCGCTGGACCGCTTCGGTGAGCCGCTGCACAAGTTCAATGCGTTCACGGCTTCGGTTTGCAACCTGCGACCGACGTCGCGCGGCAACGTGCATCTGACGTCGCCCGATGCGAGTGTGGCACCGAGCATCGCGCCGCACTACCTGTCGACGGAAGCGGACTTGCGTGTTGCGGCGGATGCCATCAAGTTGACGCGCCGCATTGTGGGCGCACCGGCATTCGCGCGTTACGAGCCGCGCGAATATCTGCCGGGCCCCGCGTTCCAGAGCGACGAAGACCTGATGCGCGCGGCGGGCGAGATCGGTACGACGATCTTCCATCCGGTCGGCACCTGCCGCATGGGACGCGCCGACGATCCCGATGCCGTCGTGGATGCCCAGTTGCGCGTGCGTGGCGTACAGAACCTGCGTGTGGTCGATGCGTCGGTCATGCCGGTGATCACGTCGGGCAACACGAACTCGCCGACGATCATGATTGCCGAACGCGCGAGCGACATGATTCGTGCGGCGCGCAAAGCACGGCAGTGAGCGAACGCGCGAAATGACAGGCCTGCGCTTCGCCGATTGCGGTGAAGCGCAGGCCGCTATTCTGGCCGTGGCGATGACCGCGCGCCTTCCGGAAATCCGGACATCTCCTTCAAAACTTACGTAGTAATACCTAATGTCGGTCGCGCGAACGGCGAAAGCTCATCGCCAAAAGCTATCGAACGCGCATTTGCGTGTGCCGCAAAAGCCTTGTGCCATAAGGGCTGCGGGTACCTGTGGGCAATGTGACCGAACGTTCTGCAACACGTGTGAGCATGCGTGTTTCGACGGTGGTGAAGCTAAGTGCAAATCCCAATGATCGCGTTGCAGCAAACCACACACAATAACGATTCCCTATGTGCGACTGAACCAAGAATTCGGCGTCACCCACGGGACGCGGGGCATTTCGCTGAAGACGCAAACCAGAGCGTCATCGGCCTGCCTTGCGGTTGTCACAGACGATGGTGCCGAGGCGCTTACCTGCCTCGCACCGCCAACCAGGAATGTGGCAGGAGACATGGCGAACAACGATTACATTCTCGAAACCCGTGGACTCACGAAGGAGTTCCGCGGCTTCACCGCCGTGAACGGGGTCGACCTGCGCGTCGCGCGCGGCACCATTCATGCACTCATCGGGCCAAACGGCGCCGGCAAGACCACTTGCTTCAACCTGCTCACCAAATTTCTGGTGCCCAGTGCCGGGACCATCACCTTCAACGGTGAAGACATCACCCGCGAAGCGCCCGCCCAAATTGCACGACGCGGCATCATCCGCTCGTTCCAGATCTCTGCCGTGTTCCCGCACCTCACCGTGATCGAGAACGTGCGCATCGGGCTGCAACGCAATCTCGGCACCGCGTTCCACTTCTGGAGCAGCAGTCGCACACTGCGTCAGCTAGACACCCGTGCGATGGAATTGCTCGCCGAAGTGGGGCTCACCGAATTCGCCCATACGCTCACCGTAGAGCTGCCGTACGGCCGCAAGCGCGCGCTGGAAATCGCAACCACACTTGCTATGGAACCCGAACTAATGTTGCTCGACGAGCCCACGCAAGGCATGGGGCATGAAGACGTCGATCGCGTGACCGCATTGATCAAGAAGGTGTCGGCAGGGCGCACGATTCTGATGGTCGAGCACAACATGAATGTGATCGCGGGGATCTCAGACACCATCACCGTGCTTCAGCGCGGCGAGGTGCTCGCCGAAGGCCCGTATCACGAAGTCTCGAAGAATCCGCAGGTAATGGAAGCCTATATGGGCACCGCGGACGGCGAAATGCAGGGAGCCCACGGGTGAGGACGGCTATGTACGGGAATGGGGGCGGGAACGGTAACGGTAACGGCAACGGGAAGGGCGGCGCGAACATACCGGCACTGGAAGTCGAAGGACTTCAGGCCTGGTACGGCGAATCGCACATCCTGCATGGCGTGGATCTGACGGTAGGCCGTGGCGAGGTTGTCACGCTGCTCGGACGCAATGGCGCCGGGCGCACCACCACGTTGCGCGCCATCATGGGCCTGACCGGGCAGCGTCAGGGATCGATCCGCATCGGTGGTGAAGAAACCATTCATTTGCCGACCTACAAGGTGGCGCATCACGGTGTGGGGTATTGCCCCGAAGAGCGCGGTATTTTCGCGAGCCTGTCGTGCGAGGAGAACCTGCTGCTGCCGCCGTATATCGGCATGGCGGGCAATCGTCGCGAAGACGGCGGGCGTGGCATGTCGCTCGACGAGATCTACGACATGTTCCCGAACCTGAAGGAGCGGCGCCACAGCCAGGGCACGCGTTTGTCAGGCGGCGAACAGCAGATGCTCGCCGTAGCGCGCATTCTGCGCACGGGCGCCAATCTGCTGCTGCTCGACGAGATCTCCGAAGGTCTTGCGCCGGTGATCGTGCAGACGTTGGCACGCATGATCACCACGCTCAAGGCGCGGGGCTACACCATCGTGATGGTGGAACAGAATTTCCGTTTTGCGGCTCCGCTGGCCGATCGCTTCTATGTGATGGAGCACGGCAAGATCGTGGAGCGCTTCGGCGCTCAGGAGCTGGAGACGAAGATGCCGGTGCTGCACGAGTTGTTGGGCGTATGAGGTGAGCTACCCGGCGCGCACGCGTTCCGGGCGATGGACCCAGGCGATCAAATCCACGAAGGAGACGAAGATGACGATGCGGATGAAGGCGTTGGCCGTTGCGGCTGCGTTTGGTTTTGCGGCAATGGCCTCGCAGGCCCATGCCGATGGCAATACGGTGAAGATCGGTTTCATTACCGACATGTCGGGCCTTTACACCGACATCGACGGGCAAGGTGGTGCGGAAGCCATCAAGATGGCCATCGCCGACTTCGGCGGCAAGGTCCTCGGCAAGCCAGTCGAACTGGTCACGGCCGATCACCAGAACAAGGCGGACGTTGCGGCGTCGAAGGCGCGCGAATGGTTTGACCGTGGCGGCGTGGACATGCTTATCGGCGGTACCAACTCCGGTACCGGTCTGGCGATGAACAAGGTCTCGGCCGAGAAGAAGAAGGTCTACATCAACGTGGGCGCCGGCTCGGACGCACTGACCAATGACCAGTGCCAGCCGTACGGCGTGCACTATGCCTACGACACCGTTGCGCTCGCACGCGGCACGGGCTCGGCCGTCGTCAAGGCGGGCGGCAAGTCGTGGTTCTTCCTGACGGCCGACTATGCGTTCGGCCACGCGTTGGAAAAGGCAACGGCCGATGTGGTCAAGGCCAACGGCGGCACGGTGAAGGGGCAGGTACGTCACCCGCTCTCCGCGTCGGACTTCTCGTCGTATCTGCTCCAGGCGCAGTCGTCGGGCGCGCAGGTGCTGGGGCTGGCCAACGCCGGCGGCGACACCATCAACGCGATCAAGGCCGCGAAGGAATTCGGTATCAAGGGCAAGATGCAGATCGCCGGTCTGCTCGTGTTCATCAACGACATTCATTCGCTCGGTCTGGATAACACCGAGGGCATGTACCTGACCGATAGCTGGTACTGGGACAAGGACGACAAGACCCGCGCGTTCGCCAAGCGCTACTTCGACAAGATGAAGAAGATGCCGTCGAGCCTGCAGGCCGGCGACTATTCGGCCACGACCACGTACCTGAAGGCAGTACAGGCAGCGGGCACCACCGACGCCGACAAGGTCATGGAGCAACTGCACAAGATCAAGATCGACGACATGTTCAGCAAGGGCTACATCCGCCGCGACGGCACCATGGTCCACGACATGTACCTGATGCAAGTGAAGTCGAAGGCGGAATCGAAGGCACCGTGGGACTACTACAAGGTTGTCGCAACGATCCCGGGCGAGAAGGCCTTCACCACCGAGGCGGAATCGACCTGCAAGCTCCCGAAGTAATCGGCACGATCTGAAAGCGATGCACTGAATGCGGCGGGACGCGTGTCCCGTCGCAACCTTTCTCCCCGAGAATCGATTTCGATGGAATTACTAGGCATCCCCCTGCCGGCGCTGTTGAGCCAACTGCTGCTGGGACTGGTGAACGGCTCGTTCTACGCCATGCTGAGCCTCGGCCTGGCAGTGATTTTCGGTTTGCTCAACGTGATCAACTTTGCGCACGGCGCGTTGTTCATGCTGGGTGCCATGCTCGCCTGGATGGGCGGCAACTATCTCGGCCTCAATTACTGGGTCATGCTGATTCTCGCCCCCGTTGTGGTGGGCATCGTCGGCATTGTCATCGAGCGCACCATGCTGCGCTGGATCTACAAACTCGATCACCTGTACGGTCTGCTGCTGACGTTCGGCATCACGCTCGTGCTCGAAGGCGTTTTCCGTTCGATCTACGGTGTGTCGGGCCAGCCCTTCGACGCCCCTGAAGCCCTTTCCGGCGCGACCAATCTCGGCTTCATGTTCATGCCGAACTATCGCGCCTGGGTCGTGGTGGCCTCGCTCATCGTGTGCTTCGCCACGTGGTTCGTCATCGAGAAGACGAAGATCGGCGCGTATCTGCGCGCCGGCACGGAGAACCCGAAGCTCGTGGAAGCGTTCGGCGTGAACGTGCCGCTCATGATCACGCTGACGTACGGTTTTGGTGTCGCGCTGGCCGCGTTTGCCGGGGTGCTCGCCGCACCGGTCATCCAGATCTCGCCGCTCATGGGGCAGTCGATGATCATCACGGTGTTCGCGGTGGTCGTGATCGGCGGTATGGGCTCCATCATGGGCTCGATCCTCACCGGTCTGATGCTCGGCGTGATCGAAGGCTTTACCAAGGTGTTCTACCCGGAAGCGTCTGCGACCGTGGTGTTCGTCATCATGGTGATCGTGTTGCTGCTGCGCCCGGCTGGGCTGTTCGGCAAACAAAAGTAAGGGGCAGAACCATGCAACAACAGACGCAACAACGGGTGCTTTATTCCCTTCTGCTGCTCGCGCTGATCGTCGCGCCGTTCGCCGGTGCCTACCCGGTCTTCGTCATGAAGGTGCTGTGCTTTGCACTGTTCGCCTGCGCGTTCAATCTGCTGCTGGGTTTCACGGGACTGCTGTCGTTCGGTCACGCGGCGTTCTTCGGCAGCGCAGGCTATGTCACCGGCTATGCCATTCGCAATCTGGGATTCACGCCGGAGGTCGGCATTCTCGCGGGCGTGATCGCGGGGGCGGTGCTGGGGCTCGTCATCGGTTTGCTCGCGATTCGACGTCAGGGCATCTACTTCGCAATGATTACGCTGGCGTTGGCACAGATGCTGTACTTCCTCTGCCTGCAAGCGCCGTTCACGGGCGGAGAAGACGGCCTGCAAGGCGTGCCGCGCGGCAGCCTCTTCGGTGTGTTGCCGCTCGATTCGGACCTTACCCTGTACTACGTGGTGCTGGCGATTTGCGCGCTGGGTTTCCTGCTCATCATGCGCATCGTGCATTCGCCGTTCGGTCAGGTGCTCAAGGCGATCAAGGAGAACGAGCCGCGTGCGATCTCGCTCGGTTACGACGTCGATCGCTTCAAGCTGCTGGCGTTCGTGCTGTCGGCTACGCTGGCGGCCCTGGCCGGATCGACCAAGACCGTGGTGCTGGGCTTCGAGACGCTGACCGATGTGCACTGGACGATGTCGGGCATGGTGATCCTGATGACGCTCGTGGGCGGTCTGGGCACGATGCTCGGGCCGGTGGTTGGCGCCGTGGTCATCATCGTGCTGGAGAACAAGCTCGGCGACATCGGCAACTGGCTGGCGACGGCCACCGGCGTGCCCTGGTTCCAGACGCTTGGCGAGTCGGTGACGATCGTCATCGGCGCGATCTTCATCATCTGCGTGCTGGCTTTCCGCCGAGGTCTGGTGGGTGAGTTGGCGGAGCGTATCCCGTTCTTCCGGACGATGTCGCAGCAGTCGTGAGCATGGCAAAAGGGGTGACAGTTGGCATGCGGGTGCACCGGCTTGGGGCGCCCGCTCATCACCCTGGCGCATATATGTCGGAAAAAGTCTAATCCGTAGGGGTAAATGCTGACTTGTGGTGCATCGGGTGCTCCTTTATTCTCTCCCTCAGTTCGCGTCACAGCAGGATATAGGGGCGAGGAACGAGGAGACAATAAGCGCGAAACGCGCACCGCCAAAAAGGAAGCGCTGTTGGAGAAGACTCCAACAGCGCTTTTTATATTGTGCTTCGCCTCGGCGCGAGGCCGTCAGCCGCCGGGGGCCCGGCAGTCTACACGACATCCCTTTACACCGTGTTTTGCGCGCGTTTCACGCCGTATTGCGAGAATCGCGTGGCCGAAATACGCGCAATGCGGCCTAAAGACGCTATGCTCGCCGTTTCATTGTGTGCTTTCGACAGTGCGGTTCAATTCGGGCAACTCGGTCGGGGTGCCAATTTCATTCATTCGGCTCGTTCCATTCGGCCATTACGATTACCCGGTAGTCGCAGTCGTATGTCTAGCACGCTCCACATTCCCCAACGCGCGCACTCGCGCTTACTGGCCGGTGAATTCTCCCGGTGGCCGTCGCGAGTCCCATGCGCACCCATGGCGTGTACGGGGAATGTATGTTGACGAGTTGGGCACTGACCGATTTGCTGATGCTGGCGGGCGGGGCGTTCCTCGCCGGTCTGGTCGATGCCGTGGTGGGTGGCGGCGGACTGATCGCCGTGCCGACACTGTTCGCCGTCTTCCCGAATGCGGCACCGCCGGTGCTGTTCGGCACCAACAAGATGGCCGGTGTCTGGGGGACGGCGGCGGCTGCACTGCGCTACTCGCGCGGCATTCAGCTTCGCTGGGCCCTCCTGGTGCCGGCGACGATCGCGGCATTCGTGTTTTCGTTCTGTGGTGCGTACGCCGTCACCCATATTCCTGCCGACGTGCTGCGCAAGCTGCTGCCGTTCGTGCTCGCGGGCGTGGCGGTCTACACGCTGCGCAAGAAGGATTTCGGGACGGTCCACGCCCCTGTGAAGGGTGGGGCAGGGGTGACCCTCATGGCCATTGCCGTGGGCGGCGCCATTGGCTTCTACGACGGTTTTTTCGGCCCTGGTACGGGCAGCTTCCTTGTCTTTCTGTTTGTCCGGCTGTTCGGGCAGGACTTCGTCAACGCGTCGGCGTCATCGAAGATCGTGAACGTGGCGACCAATCTCGCCGCGCTCCTGCTGTTCGGCATGGGCGGGCACGTGTGGTGGCAGGTCGGTATCGGCATGGCGATCATGAACGTGCTCGGCAGTCAGGTGGGAAGCCGGCTCGCGCTCAAGCATGGCGTGGGCTTCGTGCGGCGGATGTTCCTGTGCGTGCTCGCCGTGCTGATCGTGAAGACGGGGTACGACGCGTTCCTGCGCGTCTGAGACAGGATCGAGCGGGGTATCCGGCGCGTTCGATAGTAAAGAAAGACCGGCGTGCGCTAGTCGGGCGGGGTCAGATGAGGCCGAAACCACATGTGGGGAAACCGCACTTTACGAGAAGGCACCGGTGCCCGTAAGATGGGCGACAATTTACCGACTGCGCGGTCGGTTAATGTCAAAAAAACGAATTCGAAATTTTTGTGAGGAGACCCAAATGAAACTGAAGTTGCTGTGCATGGCATCGGCGATGATGCTGGCCGCGGGCGTCGCGAACGCTCAGGTGAAGATTGGCGTGTCGCTGTCGGCGACCGGTCCGGCGGCTTCGCTGGGCATCCCCGAGAAGAACACCATTGCCCTGATGCCGAAGACGATCGCGGGTCAGTCGGTGCAATACATCGTGCTCGACGACGCAACCGACACCACGACCGCCGTCAAGAACATGCGCAAGCTGATCAGCGAAGATCACGTTGACGCCGTGCTCGGCTCGACCGTCACGCCGAACTCGCTGGCGATGGTCGACGTGGCTGCCGAGACGCAGACCCCGGTGATCTCGATGGCCGCGGGCGCCGCCATCGTCGAACCGGTAGACGCCAAGCGCACGTGGGCCTTCAAGACCCCGCAGAACGACATTCTGATGGCGACCGCTATCGCCAGGCACATGGCCGATCACGGCGTGAAGACGGTTGCGTTCATCGGCTTCTCGGATGCTTACGGCGAAGGCTGGTACAAGGAATTCCAGAAGGCGGCCGATCTGAACAAGATCAAGGTGGTGGCCAATGAGCGCTTCAACCGTGCCGACACGTCGGTGACGGGCCAGGCGCTCAAGATCATGGGCGCCAATCCGGATGCGGTGTTGATCGCGGGTTCGGGCACGCCGGCAGCACTGCCGCAACGCACGCTCAAGGAGCGCGGCTACAAGGGCAAGCTGTATCAGACCCACGGCGTGGCCAACAACGACTTCCTGCGCGTTTGCGGCAAGGATTGCGAAGGCACGTACCTGCCGGCCGGCCCGCTGCTCGTGGTTGAGCAACTGCCCGCCGACAATCCGGTGAAGAAGTCGGCCGCCGCATACAAGGCAGCTTACGAGAAGGCCTACGGCGCGGGCTCGATCTCGACCTTCGGCGGTCACGCCTGGGACGGCGGCCTGCTGCTGCAGGCGACCATTCCGGTGGCGCTGAAGAAGGCCAAGCCGGGCACGCCTGAATTCCGAGCCGCGCTGCGTGAGGCGCTCGAGAACGTGAAGGACCTGCCGGGCACCGCCGGTATCTTCAATATGAGCAAGAACGACCACAACGGTTTGGATCAACGCTCGCGCGTGATGGTGCAAATCGTCGACGGCAAGTGGAAATTGGCGAACTGATACGAAGCGGGGCTGCCTATAGCACCTGTAGCACACAGGCATGCCCCGTTGTCGTATCTGCGGTATCTGTGTTCGGTCGGACCGACCGGACCGGAAGAACGGGCGTTCGCGCCCGTTTTTTTTGAGCGCGTGGTAGTTTCGCGCTTCGCAAAGAGACGGCAGGACATGCGAAACGAGCGGCACATGAGAGGCCGCATTGTCCCAACCTGATCGCCGCAGCCGGGGGGCTGACCGGACGATCCTTTCGAGCGTAAATCCATGACGGGTGAATTCGAACACCGCAATCTATCTCTGGTGTTGCTACAGACGCGTGAAGCGGCGATGGGGCTATTTCGGCCCTTGCTCAATTGTTACGACATCACGGAACAACAATGGCGTGTCATACGGGCCGTCAACGATAGCGAATCCGGGGAAATGGAAATCGGGCAGGTCGCGCGCGAGTGCTGCATTCTCAGCCCGAGTCTGTCGGGCATGCTCGAGCGCATGGAGGCCTCTGGCCTCATCCTGCGTCGCCGGGTGGCGGCCGACCAGCGCCGGGTGATGGTGTCGCTTACGCCGTCGAGCCGCGCGCTGTGCAAGAAGCTCGGCCCGCTGGTCGAGGAGCGCTATCGCTATCTGGAAGACAAGGTCGGGCGCGACACGCTCGCCGAGATCTACCGGTTGCTCGATGTCGTGCGCGATGCGTTGCCGCCTGAAGTCGTGGCGGAGGCACCGTCGTTGCCGACCAAGCCGCGCCGCCGTCGCAAGCCGGCAGCGTGATTGTCGGCATGAGCGTTGGCATGACGCCCCATACCGCGGGGATCGGGCGTCGTGACCGTTGTTGAACCGTGCACGAGCAGGAAGCGGGTGATGTAGGCGCGTCGGGGGCCGGCGCGGCACGCAGGACGGTGCAGGCGGTGAAATTGCAGGAGACGCAGGAGACAAATTTCGCCGACTCAGTAGTCGCCCGGGTTTTACCAATGCATAACGATTTATACAATTCATAATTCGCTGCACTGCGACACGGGGACGTGAGCGTTGTATCGATGTGAAGGGGAACGGTGGCGGCAGCGCGCCGCACCGTGCATCAAACCGGCTGTCTCGCCAGCCGGTTCAAGAAGTACTCAAACGAAGTGAGAGGAGCATGGATCTTTCGATTGCAGCCATCCTGGCGCAGGACGGCATCACCACGGGTGCGATTTATGCCTTGCTGGCATTGGCGCTTGTGCTGGTGTTCTCCGTTACCCGCGTCATCTTCATTCCGCAGGGCGAGTTCGTGTCGTATGGCGCGCTCACGCTGGCGGCACTGCAAACCCAGAAGTTTCCGCTCACGAGCTGGTTGCTCGTGGCGATGGGCGTGTGCACGTTCGTCGTGGAGACGGCTGGCGTGTTGCGTCACAGTGAGCGTCGCAAGCTGGCGGGCCGTCTGGTGCCGGTGCTTGCGGGTAAATATCTGGTGTTTCCGATCGCCGTATTCTTCGTCGTCAAGGCGCTTGCCCCGATGACGTTGCCGATGCTCGTGCAGATCGCGATCACGCTGCTGCTGGTCGTGCCGATGGGGCCGATGCTCTATCGTCTGGCCTATCAGCCGCTGGCTGAGGCAAGCACGCTGCTGTTGCTCATCGTCTCGGTGGGGGTGCACTTCGCACTCACGGGGCTGGGCCTGGTGATGTTCGGCGCGGAAGGCTCGCGCACGCAGCCGTTCTCGGATGCGAGCTTCAACATCGGTTCGGTGATGGTGTCCGGCCAGAGCCTATGGGTGTTGGGCGTGTCGATCGTGATGATTCTGGCGCTGTACTTCTACTTCGACCGTTCGCTCTCGGGCAAAGCCTTGCGTGCGACGGCCGTGAACCGGCTGGGTGCGCGTCTGGTGGGCATCGGCACGGTGCAGGCCGGGCGTCTGGCGTTCACGCTGGCGGCCGTGCTGGGTGTGCTGTGCGGCATTCTCATCGCACCGATCACGACCATCTATTACGAGTCGGGCTTCCTGATCGGCCTGAAGGGCTTCGTGGGCGCGATCATCGGCGGGCTGGTGAGCTACCCCCTGGCAGCCCTTGGCGCCATTCTGGTGGGCCTGCTGGAGTCGTATTCGTCGTTCTGGGCGAGTGCATACAAAGAGGTCATCGTCTTCACGCTGATTCTTCCTGTGCTGCTGTGGCTGTCGCTCACGAGCAAGCATGTAGAAGAAGACGAGGAATAAGCCGGGGCGGACCACAGAATGAAAAACAAATACTTCCTGATTTTCCTGGTGCTGCTGGCCGTGTTGCCGGTACTGCCTGCGCCGGTGCGTTTGCCTGAGTACTGGGTGACGCTGCTCAACTACATCGGCTTGTACAGCATTGTGGCCATCGGCCTCGTTCTGCTGACTGGCGTAGCCGGCATGACCTCCTTCGGGCAGGCGGCGTTCGTGGGTCTGGGCGCCTATGCCACGGCTTATCTGACGACGGCCTTTGGCGCGTCGCCGTGGCTGGGCCTGATCGTCGGTGTGGCGATTACGGCGGCGGCGGCACTCGTTATCGGTGCCATCACCATGCGTCTGTCCGGGCACTTTCTGCCGCTGGGCACGATTGCCTGGGGGCTGGCGTTGTACTACCTGTTCGGCAATCTCGAGTTCCTGGGCAAGTACGACGGCCTGAATGACATCCCGACCATCAACCTGTTCGGCATCGAGTTGGCGAGCGGGCGTCAGATGTTCTATCTGATCTGGATCGTGGTGGTGCTGGCGGTCGTCTCGATCAAGAACCTGCTCGATTCGCGTCCGGGACGTGCCATTCGCGCGCTCAAGGGCGGCGGCGTGATGGCCGAAGCAATGGGCGTGAATACCGCGTGGATGAAGGTCGTCGTGTTCGTGTATGCCGCTGTGCTCGCGTCGATTTCGGGCTGGCTGTACGCGCACTTGCAGCGTGCCGTGAACCCGACGCCGTTCAACCTGAACCACGGTATCGAATACCTGTTCATGGCGGTTGTCGGGGGCGTGTCGCACGTGTGGGGCGCCGTGCTCGGCGCGGCCATTCTGACGGTGCTCAAGGACTACCTGCAGAACATTCTGCCGGTGCTGCTGGGTGCTAACGGTAACTTCGAGACCATCGTCTTCGGTGTGCTGCTCGTGCTGCTGCTGCAATATGCACGCGATGGTGTGTGGCCGTTCTTCGCCAGGATCTTCCCGGCGCGGCGCGTGGCGAAAGCACCGGAGCAGGCCGATCCGCTGGGGCATCGCGCGAAGCCTGCGGTCGGTGAGGTGGTGCTCAAACTCGAGAAGGCGCGCAAGGAGTTCGGTGGTCTGGTCGCCGTGAACGATGTGTCGTTCGAAGTGAAGGCTGGCGAGATCGTGGGACTGATCGGTCCGAACGGTGCGGGCAAGTCGACGACGTTCAACCTGGTGACGGGCGTGTTGCAGGCCACCCGTGGCGAGATTTCGTTCCTGGGTGAGCGCATCGATCGTCTGCCGTCGCGCGAGATCGTCAAGCGCGGCATTGGCCGCACGTTCCAGCACGTACGCCTGATGCCGCACATGAGCGTGCTCGAGAATGTGGCGATCGGCGCGTATCTGCGCGACAAGAACGGGCTGCGTCGTCGTCCGCAAGGGGGCGTGTGGTCGAGCGTGCTGCGTCTGGATCGTCACGAAGAAGCGATGCTGCTGAACGAAGCCAGGCAGCAGATCGAGCGTGTGGGCCTCGGGGCGCACATGTACGACGAGGCGGGCAGCCTGGCCCTCGGTCAGCAACGTATTCTGGAAATTGCCCGTGCGCTCGCGTGCGACCCGACGCTGTTGCTGCTCGACGAGCCGGCCGCTGGCCTGCGTTACAAGGAAAAGCAGGCGCTGGGCGACCTGCTGAGAAAGCTCAAGGACGAGGGGATGAGTGTGCTGTTGGTCGAGCACGACATGGACTTCGTGATGAATCTGACCGATCACCTGGTGGTGATGGAGTTCGGCACCAAGATCGCTGAGGGCCTGCCTGAAGACGTGCAGAAGAACCCGGCGGTGCTCGAAGCGTACCTTGGAGGAGTGGAGTGATGGCAGACGCAATTCTGGAGGTCAAGGACCTCGCCGTCGCATACGGCAAAGTCGAGGCGGTGCATGGTGCGCATCTGCGGGTGGGTGCGGGCCAGATCGTGACGGTGATCGGGCCGAACGGTGCGGGCAAGTCGTCCATGCTCAACGCGATCATGGGAGCGCTGCCGCACAACGGCTCGAGCCGCGGGAGCGTGGCATACCTCGGTCAGGAGATGTCGGCGCTGGCCATTGAAGCTCGCGTATCGCGTGGCATGTGCCTGGTGCCGGAAAAGCGCGAGCTGTTCTCGACGATGACCGTCGAGGACAACCTGCTGCTCGGCGCCTACCGCCGCAAGCGTGCTGGAGAGAAGAACTTCCTGGACCAGATGGAAGTGGTCTACGAGCTGTTCCCGCGCCTCAAGGAGCGTCGTGTCCAGCAGGCAGGCACGCTGTCAGGCGGTGAGCGTCAGATGCTGGCGGTGGGCCGTGCGTTGATGGCCAAGCCCCAGTTGCTGATGCTCGACGAGCCGAGCCTGGGTCTGGCACCGCTGATCGTGAAGGAAATCTTCCACATCATCAACGACTTGCGCAAGACGGGTGTGGCTACGCTGCTGATCGAGCAGAACGCGCGTGCGGCGTTGCAGGTGGCGGACTACGCCTACGTGATCGAGACCGGGGAGCTGGCGCTGGAAGGTCCTGCGCAGGAGCTGGCGACCAATCCCAAGGTTATCGAGACGTATCTCGGGTTGGCGAAGAAGGCTGCCTGACGAGCGCTGCTTGTTGGCTTGTTGTTACGGAGAGGCCCGCCAAATGGCGGGCTTTTTCTTTTGCGGTGACGCTGGGAGTGTGTCCCTTTGGCGGGTATCCGGCCCCATTTTTTCGGGCAGCGTTGGAGGGTTATCGCCGGTAGGTGGAAACTCACTTATTCACAGTTGCTTGTGGATAGTTGTGGATATCCGAAATCTATGGCGCACTGCCGCAATAAGGGGTTTCGAGATTTCTTGGGAAATTTGTCGAAAATATCGCGCAAGGTTATCCACAGAAAAGCAAATTCCCGAAACGCGTTTGGCGGTCATTGACCGAGTGTGTGGATAAGGTCGCTTTAACGGGTTTAGCCGGGCGGGCTTTCGACTTTGTTTCCCGTTTTTTGTTTCGTAGGTTTCACGTGGAACGGAGGGGCAAGCCGAGGTTGTGAAACCCCATGTCAAGATTTCACTGACGTGCTTTTATGCGTCCGGGCAGGGGGGATTGGCGGTGCCCCGATTGCGCTCCACTTCCAAGTTGCTACGTCAGCGCACCGCCAATCCCCCCCTCAATCGCCGGTGTTCTTCGCCGGAATGCATTGATGCGTTTGAACCCTCGTTTCCTCGTTGATTTATCTCTCAATGGCGAATCATTTCCTATGCGTCCTCGCCGGTAATCGAGGTTCACCTATGAGAACGAGGCGAAGGCTTCGTCGACGGAAGGGGAGTGTATCGATTAGCCGTTGGGGAGCCTTCACTGTGGACTTCAACGTTTCACGTGAAACGCACCGGTGGCCCGCTGCTGTTTCTCCCTAGGCACTGGGTTGGCGGAGATTGCCGATGCTTGAAGGAGCGCTGTTTAAGTGGTGCACGGTCGGGTATTGGTGATCTTCGCTGCTATGCAGTGGGGCGGGCGAGGGGAGTATCCAGAGAGGGGGTTGGTATGCGTCATCGGTCTGGTGCCGGAATACCCAAGAAGCGCTCATCCATCCTCAACGTTTCACGTGAAACACGTGCGCTAGTTCGCCGGTGGTTCTGCCGGGGCAATAGCTCAGCCGCGATTGCCGAGACTCCGACGGAGCTACTTTCAAGCGGAGCGAGGGCAGGGCATAGGTCAGTCATTTCCCGGAAGTCGGAGCGGGTGGGAGCAGTATTCAGAGATCGGGTTGGTGTACGTCATCGCTCTAGCCACGGGAGACCGACGCCCTCTTCATCCATGCCCGGTGTTTCACGTGAAACACGGGCGCAAGTTCACCGTTGGTTTTGGTTGGGCAACGGCTCGGCCGAGATTGCTGATGCCCTGACGGAGTGATTATCACGTGAGGTGCAATCGGGGTGCCGGTGATCTTCGTCGCCCGTACATACGGGAGAAGGCGAGAGCAGTATTCGGGGATGAGCTTGGTGGACGTCATGGATATTGCCCGGAGCACCGGAGCACCCTTCATCCATGCTCGACGTTTCACGTGAAACACGTGCGCTGGTTCACCGTTGGTTCTGCTCGGGGACTAGCTCCGAGGCGATTGCCGATGCCCTAACGTAGCGATTTTCAGGTGGGCGCAGTCGTGGCATGCGTGATCTTCATCGCCCGGAGGAGGGAGAGGGCGAGGGCCGCGTTCAGGGATGTGGTGGGTGGACGTCATGCGTCTTGCCCAGAGCGCCGAAGCATCCTTCATCCATGCTCGACGTTTCACGTGAAACACACGCGACAATTCGCCACCGGTTCTGCTCGCGCACTAGCTCGGCGGCGATTGCCGATGCCCTGACGTAGCGACTTTTTGGTGGAGCGCAGTCGGGGCATAGGTGTCTTCGTTGCCCGAAGGTGGGAGGAGGTGAGGGTGGTATTCGGGGATGTGGTGGGTGGACGTCATGGGTCTTGCCCAGAGCGCCAAAGCATCCTCCATCCATGCTCGACGTTTCACGTGAAACACGGACGCCGGTTCACCGTTGGTTCTGCTCGGGCACCAGCTCCAAGGCGATTGCCGATGCCCTGACGTAACGACTTTCAGGTGAAGCTCAGCCGGGGGATAGGTGTTCTTCATTGCCCGGAGGTGGGAGAAGGTGAGGGTGGTATTCAGGGATGTGGTGGGTGAACGTCATGGGTCTTGCTCAGAGCGCCGAAGCATCCTTCATCCATGCTCGACGTTTCACGTGAAGCACGGGCGGTGCTTCGCCATTGGTTCTGCTCGGACACTAGCTCGGCGGCGATTGCCGATGCCTTGACGTAGCGACTTTTTGGTGGAGCGCAGTCGGGGCATCGGTGCCTTCGTTGCCCGGAGTTGGGAGAAAGTGCGGGTGGTATTCGGGGATGTGGTGGGTGGACGTCATGGGTCTTGCCTAGAGCGCCGAAGCATCCTTCATCCGTGCTCGACGTTTCACGTGAAACACACGCGACAGTTCGCCGCCGGTTCTGCTCGCGCACTAGCTCTGCGGCGCTTGCCGAGGCCCTGACCTAGCGACTTTCAAGTGGAGCGAGGTCGGAGCAACGGTAATCCGCACCGCCCAGATACAGGGCAGAACGAGGGCGAGTCCCGCGAATGTGCTCGCCGTCGTCGTCAATCCGGCGCCCGAGAACCGAAGCACCACCTATCGGACGCCAACGTTTCACGTGAAACAGTCCCCAAAACCGTCGTTTTCCACGCACGTTCCACGTGAAACACCGGGGCAGTTACAAATGATGCACCGCAATACCGCTATAATTCCGCAATTACCGAATCCAGAGAGTTTGCCGCGCGCGGCAATATTGCGATGCTTTATCCGACCGAGTTCGACGTGATTGTTGTGGGTGGCGGCCATGCCGGCACTGAGGCTGCGCTCGCCTCAGCCCGCATGGGCTGTAAAACACTTCTGCTCACCCATAATATCGAGACGCTCGGTCAGATGAGCTGCAATCCCTCCATTGGCGGGATCGGCAAAGGTCACCTCGTCAAAGAGGTCGATGCGCTGGGCGGGGCTATGGCGGCCGCGACGGACGAAAGCGGTATTCAGTTTCGTATTTTGAATTCGTCCAAAGGTCCGGCCGTGCGCGCCACTCGGGCGCAGGCCGACCGGCTTCTTTACAAGCAAGCCATCCGCCATCGCCTCGAGAATCAACCCAATCTCTGGTTGTTCCAGCAAGCCGTTGACGACCTTATCGTCGAAGGGGAGCGTGTCGTTGGTGCCATCACCCAGGTTGGGCTGCGCTTCCGCGCCCGTGCCGTCGTGCTGACTGCCGGTACCTTCCTCGATGGCAAGATTCACGTCGGACTGAACAACTATGTGGGCGGACGCGCCGGAGATCCGGCCGCCATTAGCCTGTCGGCACGCCTCAAAGAGTTGAAGTTGCCGCAAGGGCGGTTGAAGACGGGTACGCCGCCGCGTATCGACGGTCGTTCCATCGACTTCTCCGTACTCGAGGAACAGCCGGGTGATCTCGATCCGGTACCCGTTTTCTCATTCCTCGGCAGCGCGGAACAACATCCGCGTCAAGTACCGTGCTGGGTCACGCATACCAACGAACGCACGCACGATATCATCCGCGCCGGCCTTGACCGGTCGCCGATGTACACCGGTGTCATCGAAGGGGTTGGCCCGCGCTATTGTCCGTCGATCGAGGATAAGATCCATCGCTTCGCCGACAAGACGTCGCACCAGATCTACCTCGAACCCGAAGGGCTCACGACCAACGAGTTCTACCCCAACGGTATCTCCACCAGTCTGCCTTTCGACGTGCAGCTCGAACTTGTCCGCTCGATGAAAGGCATGGAGAACGCCTACATCCTGCGGCCGGGCTACGCCATCGAATACGACTACTTCGATCCACGCGGGCTGCGCAGCTCGCTCGAAACTCGCGTGATTTCGGGACTCTTCTTCGCCGGCCAGATCAACGGGACGACCGGCTATGAAGAAGCTGCGGCCCAAGGGCTGCTCGCCGGTATCAACGCTGCGCTGCAAGTGCAGGGGCGTGAGCCCTGGTGCCCGCGACGCGATCAAGCGTACCTCGGCGTGCTCGTCGACGACCTGATCACACGCGGTGTGTCCGAGCCGTATCGTATGTTCACCAGCCGGGCGGAGTATCGCCTGTCGCTGCGTGAGGACAATGCCGATATGCGGCTGACCGAAACCGGGCGCGAACTCGGTGTGGTCGACGATATTCGTTGGGAAGCGTTCTGCCGCAAACGTGATGCTGTTTCACGTGAAACAGAACGTCTCAAATCGACGTGGGTGAATCCCAAAACCTTCCCGGCTGAAGATTCGGTGCCGTTGCTCGGTAAAGCCATCGATCACGAATACTCACTGGCCGATCTGCTGCGTCGCCCGGAAGTCGGGTACGACGCGCTGATGGCAGTGCAGGGCGGCCGCCTTGCGCCCGAAGGGCAACTGTCGGACGATCCGCTGCAAGCCAGCCAGATTCGCGAACAGATCGAGATTGCGGTCAAGTATCAGGGCTATATCGACCGTCAGGCCGACGAGATCGTACGCAAGGAAGCCAACGAGAACACCGTGCTGCCGGCCAACATCGATTACAACGATGTCCGGGGCCTGTCGATCGAAGTGCGCCAGAAGCTCAACGCACAGCGGCCTGAGACGCTCGGACAGGCATCGCGCATCTCCGGTGTGACGCCCGCCGCGATCTCGTTGCTGATGATCCACCTCAAGAAGGGACTCGGACGCCGCCGCGCGTCGGAGGACACGACTGCCGCCACCGCCACCGCCACCGGTGATGACGGTCAGCACGCAGCCTGACGCGGAGACCTCATGACTGATCCGCGAAGGACTGCCGCGAACGGCGGCAACGACCTGGCTACGCTATTGGCAGACGGTATCCGGCAACTGGGCTTGTCCATCAACGATGAACAGCAGGCCCGTCTGCTCGAGTTCCAGGCGTTGCTGGCGAAATGGAATGCCGCATTGCAGATGACCTCGATCCGCGATCCGCGACAGATGGTCATCAAGCACCTGCTCGACTCCCTCTCGATACTGCCGCGCCTCGATCATGAGCCGATTTCACGTGTGCTTGACGTCGGCTCAGGTGGCGGGCTGCCCGGTGTCGTGCTCGCGATCGTGCGCCCCGACTGGCAAGTAACGGTGAATGACATCGTTCACAAGAAGACCGCTTTCCTCACGCAAGCGCGTGCGACGTTCAAGCTGACCAACCTGACGGTCGTGACCGGGCGGGTCGAATCGCTCGTCATCGGCAAGGAAGTGCCTGCACCGTTTGACGCGATCGTCTCGCGTGCCTTCGCCGAATTGTCCGATTTCGTGACGCTCGCTCGCAATTTGCTCGCCCCGGACGGCAGTTTCTGGGCCATGAAAGGTGTGGCGGCCGAAAGTGAACTTGCGCTGCCGACCGGGTGTGAGTTGGTCGAACGTTTGGCACTGAACGTGCCGTTTCTTGACGCCGAGCGTCATTTGCTCCGCGTAAAGGTGACGGCATGAACACAGTGACTCGTTGGATGGGCGCCGCCATGCTGGGGTTGTCGGTGGTGGCCGCTGTTGCCTGGGCGCAATCCGGGCAGGAATCGCTGACGACCCGCGTGCGTCCGGTGCAGAAGATCGATAAGGCGCGCTATGTCGGCACCTGGTACGAAATAGCACGCTACCCGAATTTCTTCGAGCGAAAATGTGTGTCGGACGTGACCGCGGAGTACGTGGCACGTGCGGATGGCAGGATCGACGTCACGAACAAATGCCGTAAAGAAGACGGTACCTGGGTCAGCGATGCGGGCCAGGCTCGCACCGACGGGCAGGGCACCGGTACGGCGCGTTTCAAAGTCACTTTCGCGCCCGATTGGTTGCGCTGGATTCCCTGGCTTTGGGCGAACTACTGGGTTATCGTGCTCGACGGCGACTACCAGTTTGCCGCTGTCGGAGAGCCGAGCCGTGAGTACCTCTGGATACTCTCGCGCACGCCGACGCTCGACGAAAATGCACTGAATCAAATGCGTGCCCAGTTGCGTAAGCAGGGCTATGACACCGACAAACTGGTGTTGACGCCCCAAAAGGCGAGCGCCCCCTGAGCACAGCGCGCCGGCGCATCTGACGCCGGCCAGCAAGCGCAATAACTGAGCTTTGCTCAGAAAATCGAATTTGCGGGATGTATCGGTAAGCGGGCGGCAAGTCGGCCGTCGCTGGCAGTCAGGCGAGTTCGCACGACCGGTGTTATCCCGGCATCATCTGCATCAATTGCATCAACACGGCAGCATTCGGAGGACTACATCGGCATGGCGAAAATTTTCTGCGTGGCCAATCAGAAGGGCGGCGTCGGCAAGACGACCACCACGGTGAACCTCGCTGCCGGACTGGCGTCGCACGGGCAGCGGGTCTTGTTGGTCGACCTCGATCCCCAGGGCAATGCGACGATGGGCAGCGGTATCGACAAGGCCGCACTCGAGTCGAGCGTGTACGAAGTGCTGGTCGACGGTGCCGATGTGACAACGAGCTGCCAGCGCTCGGAGTCCGGGAGTTACGACGTGCTGCCCGCAAACCGCGAACTGGCCGGCGCCGACGTGGAACTCGTCTCGCTCGAGAACCGCGACACGCGACTGAAGCAGGCGCTCGCCAAGGTCGACGACGCCTACGACTTCGTTCTCATCGACTGCCCGCCGACACTCTCCCTGCTCACCCTCAACGGGTTGTGCGCGGCACATGGCGTGATCATTCCGATGCAGTGCGAGTATTTCGCGCTGGAAGGGCTGTCGGATCTCGTCAACACGATCAAGCAGGTGCACGCGAATCTGAATCGTGACCTGAAGGTCATCGGCCTGTTGCGCGTGATGTTCGATCCGCGCATCACGCTGCAGCAACAAGTCTCGGAGCAGCTCAAGGAGCACTTCGGCGACAAGGTTTTCAACGCGATCATTCCGCGCAACGTGCGGCTCGCCGAAGCGCCGAGTTACGGCATGCCGGGCGTCGTCTTCGATCCCGCGTCGCGCGGCGCGAAGGCGTATCTGCAATTCGGCGCGGAAATGATCGCGCGCATTCAAACTATGTAAGGCGCAATCGCGCAGGAACGCATTGTCATGGCGACCAAGACCAACGCACTGAAAAAAAAGGGCCTGGGCCGCGGCCTCGAAGCGCTGCTCGGCGCACACGCCGATAATCACAACGGCGCGACCGAGGCAGGCGCCGACGGCGCGCCGTCGGTGATGTCGCTCGAGCGTCTTCAGGCCGGCAAGTATCAACCGCGCACGCGCATGGATGAAGGCGCATTGCAGGAACTCGCCGCGAGCATTCGCGCGCAAGGCCTGATGCAGCCGATTCTGGTGCGTCGTGTCGATGGTGAGAAGTACGAAATTATTGCAGGCGAACGCCGCTTCCGCGCCGCACGCATTGCCGGACTGGCCGAAGTGCCGGTACTCGTGCGCGACGTGCCCGATGAAGCCGCCGCCGCCATGGCGCTCATCGAGAATATTCAGCGCGAAGACCTGAATCCGCTCGAAGAGGCGCAGGGCATTCAGCGCCTGCTTGGTGAATTCAATTACACGCACGAACAGGCGGCCGAGTCGCTCGGTCGCTCGCGCAGTGCGGTGTCGAACCTGCTGCGTCTGCTCAATCTCGCGCAGCCGGTGCAGACGATGCTGCTTGCCGGCGATCTTGACATGGGACACGCACGTGCGTTGCTTGCTGTCGATGCGGCCACGCAGATCACGCTTGCCAATCAAGTCGTGAACAAGCGGCTGTCGGTGCGCGACACCGAACGGATCGTCAATGCGTCGCTCAAGCCGCAGGGCGACGGCATTCGTCGTCGTTCGGCGGAAGAGGGTGGTCGCGATGTGACGCGTCTTGAAGACGAGCTGTCGGATCTGCTCGCGTCGACCGTCAAGATCAAGGTCGGCCGCAAAGGCGCCGGACAACTCATGATCGAATTCGGCAGCCTCGATGCGCTCGATGGTATTCTTGCGCGCATTCGTGCCGAGTAAATTCGGTCTCCTGATTATCTCTCCGTGACCGAGCCCGCTGGCAAACCGGCAGGACAGACAAGGCCGACGGCGCCGGACGGCGCCCCTGCGAGCGCATCGTCGTCGGGCACGGCAACGACGCGTGTTCTGCGCGTTTTGCGCACGACTTACGATCGTGTGCGCAGCGATCGCGTGCTGCTCGTTCTGCTCATCGGATTCGTCATCCTGCAGGTCGTTCGGCCCGCGAGCGTTGGTGAGCTTTTCACGCGCATCGATCAACACACAATCCTCACGCTCGCAGGCTTGTTGATGCTGACGCGCGCCATCGATCAGAGCGGTTTTCTCGATTGGCTCGCCCAGCGGCTGCTGCGGTCGTTTCGCACCGAGCGACGTCTCGCGTTGTTGATGGTGACGTTCGCCGCCGGGCTCTCCACGCTGTTGACCAACGACGTCGCCCTCTTTGCTGTCGTACCGCTCGCGCAGTCGCTTGCGCGGATTGCGCCCGTGAGGATCGAGCGGCTGATCATCTTCCTCGCGTTGGCGGTGAACGCGGGTTCGAGTCTCACGCCGCTTGGCAATCCGCAAAACCTCTTTCTCTGGCAACGCAGCGGCATGGGCTTCGGCGCATTCGTGGTCATGATGACGCCGCTCACGCTCGCTCTCATGGCTGTACTGCTCGTGACGTGCGCGCTGGCGTTCGATTCGCGCGTGCTGCATTTTCAGCGACGCGGCCCGAGGCATGACGTGCGCTGGATGCTGCTGTGGATCGCCCTGGCGCTGTTCATTGCCTTCGTCGCGCTGGCAGACCATGGGTATGCCGGGTGGGCTTGCGCAGGCGTGGCGGTGGTGCTGCTCGCCGTACGTCGCAACGCGGTGCTCGGCATCGACTGGCTGCTGCTGGCGATTTTCGTGCTGATGTTCGTCGTACTGCGCGGTGTGGCCGGCTTACCGGAAGTGCGCGCCATCCTGGGGCATGTGGATTTCTCGGGGGCAGGGATGTCCTATGCGGGGGCGGCAGTACTCTCCCAATTCATCAGCAACGTGCCCGCCGCGATCCTGCTCGCCGAGTACAGCCACAACTGGCCGGCACTCGCGCATGGCGTGGCCGTGGGCGGCTTCGGCCTGGCGATTGGTTCGTTGGCCAACCTGATCGCATTGCGCATGGCGAAATCGGAAAAAATCTGGTGGCACTTTCATTGGCTTTCCATTCCGTTTTACCTGGTGGCACTTTTCGTTGGGTTTATGGCCCTGAAATGGGTATGATCACGCACCGAACCCCGTCAGGGTGCAGGGATCGTGCAGCGTTCATCAGGAATGCCGCGTTGCACCATGAGTAAAATCGCGCTCCGTGAGAGTTGGCGCCAAATCGAAGCATGCACTGCACAATTTCGGCGAATTTGTTGCGCGTTTCGATTGACTGGGGTTCGTAATGTCCCGTAAAATCTCGCGGATTTATCTGCTTGAAGAGCCCATTCGTTTTGCACGAGTCGGGCGGGGAGGCAACGAGATGACCGTAGAAAACCGGTCGAACTTGGAACCGAAACCGCAAGCGCCGGCACATGCAGCATCAGAGGTTTGGGACGACGAGCAGGAGCAAGAAACAATCGTTCCGCTCACGCGTGCGCAGGCCGAGCGCCTGTTCGGTCCCGATGTGGGGCGCGCATCCCGTGTGACTCCATTCAGGGTGGTGGGAGCCCAGGTACTGCTGTCGCTGGTAGCGACACTGGCCTGGTGGTTACTCTCGGCATCGCCACGAGACGCGGCGGTGTCCGCATGGCTGGGCGGCATGATCGGTTGGATACCGGGCGCATTGTTTGCGCTGCGGTTAAGGATGTCAGGTGATCGTCTTTCCGTCAGTTCGTTAGTGATGGGAGAGGCGGTCAAGGTAGTAACGACGATTGCATTGTTGGTGGCGGTAGCGTTCGGCTATTCCGGAGTTCACTGGGTAGCGTTCCTCGTCACCTTCGTACTGACGCTGAAGGCCTATTGGCTTGCGATGGTACTGAAGTAGCGGTGAGAAAGCCGCTCACGCGTCGTCACGCTACCGTGTGCGGATTTTCATAATTGGGTGTTTGATCGCTATGTCAGTAGAAGCCGGCCACGCTCCGAACCCGTCGGAGTACATTTCGCACCACCTGCAAAATCTCGCGAGTTCGACGCAGACCAGCATTGTCGATTTCTCGATCATCAACTGGGACACGATGTTCTGGTCGATCGCGATGGGCGTTCTGGGCTGCTTCGTGCTGTGGATGGCTGCTCGTAAAGCCACCTCGGGCGTTCCGGGCCGTTTCCAGGCCGCCGTGGAAATGCTCGTCGAGATGGTGGAAGACCAATCGAAGAGCATCGTGCACGGCAATCGTGCCTTTATCGCTCCCCTCGCGTTGACCGTGTTCGTCTGGGTCGCGCTCATGAACTCGCTGGACTTGCTGCCGGTCGATCTGCCGTCGAAGGTGATCGAGTGGGTCGGTCTGGGTTCGATCATTACGCACCATCGTATTGTGCCGACCGCCGATCTGAACGGCACGCTCGGTATTGCTGTCGGCGTGCTCATCCTGATGATCTACTACAGCTTCAAGATCAAGGGCGCGGGCGGTTTCATGCACGAGCTGTTCACCGCACCGTTCGGTAACCACTTCCTGCTGTGGATTCCGAACCTGCTGCTCAACCTCATCGAATTCTGTGCCAAGACCGTGTCGCTCGGTATGCGACTGTTCGGCAATATGTACGCCGGCGAACTGTTGTTCCTGCTGATCGCTCTGCTGGGTGGTCTCTGGAGCTTTGGCGCAGATGCGTCGGTGCTGGGTTTCGTCGGTCATATCATCGCCGGCACCGCATGGGCGATTTTCCACATCCTGATCGTGTTGCTCCAGGCGTTCATCATGATGATGCTCACGCTGGTGTATATCGGTCAGGCGCACGACCATCACTGATCGGTCGTTGCGAGTAGTCAAGGGTTTCCCGGTTTTTCAGTTTTTCAAATTTAAAGTTTCAAGTCTCTAACCAAAAGGAGTAATCATGCAAGCTTTCATCGCCAACATCCAGGGTCTGACCGCCATCGGTATCGGCATCATCATCGGTCTGGGTGCTATCGGCGCCTGTCTGGGTATCGCGCTGATGGGCGGTAAGTACATCGAAGCGTGCGCCCGTCAGCCCGAGCTGATGAACCCGCTGCAAACGAAGATGTTCCTGCTGGCCGGCCTGATCGACGCTGCATTCCTGATCGGCGTGGGCGTTGCCATGCTGTTCGCATTCGCGAACCCGCTGCTGTCGAAGCTCGCTTAAGTTACTTTCGGCCGGTCGCGCATTGATCCGCGCGGCCAACTGGACATGAACGGCGCGCCCAAGCCAGCAGGCACAATGGGGCGCGCTGTTTTGCCAATCGACTCGCATCACCGAAAGGAAACACCGTGAACATCAACGCAACTCTGTTCGCGCAAACCGTCGTGTTTCTGATCCTGGCATGGTTCACGATGAAGTTCGTGTGGCCGCCGCTGATCAAGGCTATCGACGAACGCGCGAAGAAAATCGCTGACGGTCTGGCTGCTGCCGATAAGGGCAAGGCTGAACTCGACGCCGCCAACAAGCGCTCCACGCAAGCCCTCGCGGAAGCCCGCGACGAAGGCGCGAAGCGTATTGCCGACGCCGAGAAGCGCGCACTGGCCGTGGCTGACGAGATCAAGGCTCAGGCGCAAGCCGAAGCCGCCCGTATCATCGCCAACGCCAAAGCTGAAGCCGAGAACCAGGCCGTCAAGGTCCGTGAATCGCTGCGCGAAGACGTTGCCGGTCTGGCTGTCAAGGGCGCCGAGCAGATCCTGAAGCGTGAAGTTGACGCCAAGGCCCACGCTGCCCTGCTGAACCAACTCAAGGCAGAGCTCTGATCATGGCCGAACTCGCAACCATCGCTCGTCCGTATGCCGAGGCGTTGTTCCGCGTGGCCAAGTCCGGCGACCTGAATCGCTGGTCGGAGCTGGTGCGCGAACTGGCGCAAGTGGCAGCGCTGCCCGAAGTGGCCAATCTGGCCGACGATCCGAAAGTCACGCCGGCGCAAGTCGTCGACGTGCTGACCGCAGCCGTGAAATCGACCGACGCCGAAGTGCGCAACTTCGTCGCCGCTGTGGTCGAAAACGGCCGTCTGGCGGCTATGCCGGAAATCGCCGATCAGTTCGAAGTGTTGAAGAACGCTGCCGCCGGTTCGGCGGATGCCACGATCGAAAGCGCCTTCCCGCTCGAAGGTGAGCAACTGACCTCGCTGGTCAAGGGCCTCGAGCACAAGTTCGGCCGCAAGCTCAACCCGAGCGTGACGGTAGAACCGTCGCTTATCGGTGGCGTGCGTGTGGTGGTTGGCGACGAGGTGCTGGACACTTCGGTGCGCGCCCGCCTGGCGGCTATGCGGACATCGCTGACGGCCTGAGCCCGGCGCGATACGCCTGCGACGGCAAGAATTGAATATCAGGAGCACATATGCAACTCAATCCCTCTGAAATCAGCGAACTGATCAAGAGCCGGATTCAAGGTCTCGAGAGCGGCGCCGAAGTCCGTAACGAAGGCACCGTGATTTCGGTGACCGACGGTATCTGCCGTATCCATGGCCTGTCGGACGTGATGCAGGGCGAAATGCTGGAATTCCCGGGCAATACGTTCGGTCTGGCACTGAACCTCGAGCGCGACTCCGTCGGCGCCGTGATTCTGGGCGAGTACGAGCACATCTCGGAAGGCGACACCGTCAAGTGCACGGGCCGCATTCTGGAAGTGCCGGTCGGCCCGGAACTGAAGGGCCGCGTCGTTGACGCACTGGGCGTGCCGATCGACGGCAAGGGTCCGATCAACGCAAAGCAAACCGACGCCATCGAAAAGATCGCCCCGGGCGTGATTTGGCGTAAGTCGGTGTCGCAACCGCTGCAAACCGGTACGAAGGCTATCGACGCCATGGTGCCGATCGGCCGCGGCCAGCGTGAGCTGATCATTGGTGACCGTCAGACGGGTAAGACCGCTGTGGCCGTCGACACGATCATCTCGCAAAAGGGCAAGGGCGTGACCTGCGTCTACGTTGCGATCGGCCAGAAGGCTTCGTCGATCATGAACGTGGTGCGCAAGCTCGAAGAGCAAGGCGCGATGGAGTACACGATCATCGTGACCGCCACCGCTTCTGACTCGGCCGCCATGCAGTTCATCGCACCGTACGCCGGTTGCACGATGGGCGAATACTTCCGCGACCGCGGCGAAGACGCGCTGATCATTTATGACGACTTGACCAAGCAAGCTTGGGCCTACCGTCAGATCTCGCTGCTGCTGCGCCGCCCGCCGGGCCGTGAAGCTTACCCGGGTGACGTGTTCTATCTGCACTCGCGTCTGCTCGAGCGTGCGGCTCGCGTCTCGGAAGAGTACGTCGAGAAGTTCACCAACGGCGCCGTGAAGGGCCAGAGCGGTTCGCTGACGGCACTGCCGATCATTGAAACGCAAGCCGGTGACGTGACCGCCTTCGTTCCGACGAACGTGATCTCGATTACCGACGGCCAGATCTTCCTGGAAACCGATCTGTTCAACGCAGGTATCCGTCCGGCAATTAACGCCGGTATCTCGGTGTCGCGCGTTGGTGGTGCTGCTCAGACCAAGGTTATCAAGAAGCTGTCGGGCGGTATCCGTACCGACCTCGCACAGTATCGTGAGCTGGCTGCGTTCGCGCAGTTCGCCTCGGACCTGGACGAAGCTACCCGCAAGCAGCTCGAGCGCGGCCGCCGCGTGACGGAACTGCTCAAGCAGCCGCAGTACCACCCGCTGCAAGTGTGGGAACTGGCCGTGTCGCTGTTCGCCGCCAACAACGGCTATCTGGATGATCTCGAAATCGCTCAGGTACTGCCGTTCGAAAAGGGTCTGCGCGAAGTTCTGAAGACCAGCCACGGCGCGCTCATCGGCCGTATCGAAGAGACCAAAGATCTCTCGAAGGACGACGAAGCCGCCCTGCACGCTGCGATCAAGGACTTCAAGAAGACCGGCGCTTACTAATCCGGTTGAATCGGTAACTATTCAACGGACCCGGGAAGGCGCGATGTTCAGGCAAGAGCGGACGTCGCGCCGAGACAAGGAGTAAGCAATGGCTGGAATGAAGGAAATTCGCGGCAAGATCAAGAGCGTGCAAAACACGCGCAAGATCACCAAGGCCATGGAAATGGTGGCCGCGTCGAAGATGCGCAAGGCGCAGGAACGCATGCGTCATGCCCGGCCGTACGCTGACAAGGTGCGCCAGATTGCTGCGCACATGGGCCAGGCGAATCCGGAATACCACCACCCGTTCATGGTGAAGCATGCCGACGCGAAAGCCGCCGGCATCATCGTGGTGACGACGGACAAGGGGCTGTGCGGCGGCTTGAACACCAACGTGCTGCGTGCCGTGGTGAACAAGCTGAAGGCTATCGAAGCGCAAGGTCTGAAGATCGAAGCGACCGCCATCGGCGGCAAGGGCTTCGGTTTCCTGAACCGTATCGGCGCGAAGGTGGTTTCGCACGTCGTGCAACTGGGCGACACCCCGCATCTGGACAAGCTGATCGGCGCAGTGAAGCTGCAGCTCGACGCGTATGCCGAAGGCAAGCTTGACGCCGTGTACCTGGCCTACAACCGCTTCGTCAACACGATGAAGCAGGAAGCCGTGGTCGAACAACTGCTGCCGTTGCCCGAGAAGCTCGAAGGCCAATCGGAAGAGGCGAGCGCAGTGCCGGCACAGCATTCGTGGGATTACATCTACGAACCGGATGCAAAGACGGTCGTTGATGCCCTGCTGGTGCGCTACGTCGAAGCGGTCGTGTATCAGGCAGTCGCAGAGAACATGGCGTCGGAACAGTCTGCCCGCATGGTGGCCATGAAGGCCGCGTCGGACAACGCGAAGACCGTGATCGGTGAATTGCAGATGGTCTACAACAAGGGCCGTCAAGCAGCGATTACGAAGGAACTGTCCGAAATCGTGGGTGGCGCCGCCGCTGTGTAAGCGGTGGCACGGGCCGATGCGCCGCAAGGCGAAATGAATTTGAGTATCTAAAGGAAAAGCGATGAGTACTGCTTTGATTGAAGGCAAAATCGTACAGTGCATCGGCGCCGTTATCGACGTGGAATTCCCGCGCGACAGCATGCCGAAGATCTACGACGCGCTCACCATGGAAGGTTCGGAACTGACGCTCGAAGTCCAGCAACAGCTGGGTGACGGCGTGGTTCGTACCATCTGTCTGGGTTCCTCCGAAGGCCTGCGCCGCGGTATGACGGTGCAAAACACCGGTCTGCCGATCACGGTGCCGGTCGGTCCGGCAACGCTGGGTCGCATCATGGACGTGCTTGGCCGTCCGATCGACGAAGCGGGTCCGATCGCCAAGGATCACACCCGTTCGATCCACCAGAAGGCACCGGCATTCGACGAGCTGTCGCCGTCGACGGAACTGCTCGAAACCGGCATCAAGGTTATCGATCTGATCTGCCCGTTCGCCAAGGGCGGCAAGGTGGGTCTGTTCGGTGGTGCCGGTGTGGGCAAGACCGTGAACATGATGGAACTCATCAATAACATCGCCAAGGCACACGGCGGTTATTCGGTGTTTGCCGGCGTGGGCGAGCGTACCCGTGAAGGGAACGACTTCTACCACGAAATGAAGGACTCGAACGTTCTGGACAAGGTCGCGCTGGTGTACGGCCAGATGAACGAGCCGCCGGGCAACCGTCTGCGCGTGGCGCTGACCGGTCTGACGATGGCCGAGCACTTCCGTGACGAAGGTCGCGACGTGCTGTTCTTCGTGGACAACATCTACCGTTTCACGCTGGCCGGTACCGAAGTGTCGGCACTGCTCGGCCGTATGCCGTCGGCCGTGGGCTATCAGCCGACGCTGGCTGAAGAAATGGGTAAGCTGCAAGAGCGTATTACGTCGACCAAGACCGGCTCGATCACGTCGGTGCAAGCCGTGTACGTGCCTGCCGATGACTTGACCGACCCGTCGCCGGCAACCACCTTCGGTCACTTGGACGCCACCGTCGTTCTGTCGCGTGACATCGCCTCGCTGGGTATCTACCCGGCCGTCGATGCACTCGATTCGACCTCGCGTCAGATCGACCCGAACGTGATTGGCGAAGAGCACTACACGGTGACCCGTCGCGTGCAATCGACGCTGCAGCGTTACAAGGAACTGCGCGACATTATCGCGATTCTGGGTATGGACGAACTGTCGCCGGACGACAAGCTCGCCGTGGCCCGCGCGCGTAAGATCCAGCGTTTCCTGTCGCAGCCGTTCCACGTGGCCGAAGTGTTCACGGGTTCGCCGGGCAAGTATGTTCCGCTCAAGGAAACGATCCGCGGCTTCAAGATGATCGTCGACGGCGAGTGTGACCACCTGCCGGAACAGGCGTTCTACATGGTTGGCACGATCGACGAAGCGTTCGAAAAAGCCAAGAAGATGCAGTAAACGGTTGAGTGCCGGGCGACGGCGGGGTCTCGCGAGAGACGCCACCGCACGCCGGCAGGTGACTGTTGCGGGGCGGGGTAGCGGAGCGAGGGCGGCAACGTCCGGACTGGCGCGCCTGCCGCTTCATCACACTCAACGGGAGCGATTATGGCAACCATTCACGTAGACGTCGTCAGCGCGGAAGAGCAGATCTTCTCGGGTAAGGCGCGCTTTGTGGCACTACCGGGTGAAGCCGGCGAGCTGGGCATTCTGCCTGGCCACACGCCGCTGATCACGCGTATCAAGCCGGGTGCGGTGCGTATTGAGGACGAAGCAGGCAACGAGGACTTTGTCTTCGTGGCCGGCGGTATTCTCGAAGTGCAACCGGACACGGTGACTGTGCTCGCCGACACCGCCATTCGCGGCAAGGATCTGGACGAGGCGAAGGCTGCCGACGCCAAACGCCGCGCGGAAGAAGCGCTGACGAACAAGGATTCGAACATCGAGTACGCGACTGCCCAGGCCGAACTGGCCGAAGCGATCGCCCAACTCGCTGCGATCCAGAAGTTCCGCAAGGTGAAGTAAAGCGGCAGGGCGGTTGCGGCGGCGTTTTCGTCGGCGTAGCGTGTCATGCCAGCCGTGGTGCTGCGACGTTCGTCATCGTGACGTACGTTGCCGCGCACCGGCAGAAAGCCCCATGCATGTAAGTGCGTGGGGCTTTTGTTTTGCCTGATGAAGTCGGCATCGCGTATCGCGGATGCTTCACAGATGCCCATTCCATGCCGGACTCAGGGCCATCCCCACTCGTTCTGTCACTCAAATTACGTTAACGTAAACGTCAACCCTGCGTGACGCGCTATTGTTATGAAGAGAAGCTCGCCGCCGTTCGAAGCAACGACAGGCGCGCCATTCATTCGCTAGTGCCACGCGACAGCATTTCGCCATTTCAGCATTGCTTCAGGAGACAAAGCATGGAAAGCCGGGAAGGTGCGGGCGTTGTACCTCGTGATGGACTGTCGTATGTGAAGGGTGATACCACCGTACCGCTTTCGACGTTGACGGTGTTCGGTCTGCTCGCCGAGACGGCGTCGACGTTTCCGGAGCGGCAGGCCGTCGTGTTTCGCGAGCAGGGGGTGGACTGGACGTGGCGCGAGTTCATCGCGCACGTGGACACCTTTGCCGCCGGACTGATGTCGTTGGGGCTGAAGAAGGGCGACCGCGTGGGTATCTGGTCGCCGAACCGGGTCGAATGGCTGGTCACGCAATTCGCGACCGCGCGCGCCGGTCTGATTCTCGTGAACATCAATCCGGCGTACCGGCTCGCCGAACTCGAATACGCGATCAACAAGGTCGGTTGCAAGGCGCTCGTTGCCGCGGAGTCTTTCAAGACGTCGCGCTACCTCGACATGCTGAACGTGCTCGCCCCCGAGTTGGCAGTGTGCGAAGCGGGTCAACTGAAGTCGGAGAAGTTGCCGACGTTGCAGACCGTCATTCGCATGGGCACGGGCATTACCGCCGGCATGATGAATTTCAGCGACGTGGTGACGCTCGGTGCCGACGCGGATCTCGTCAAACTGCGCGAGATCTCCGACGGCCTCGATTGCTTCGAACCCATCAACATCCAGTTCACGAGCGGCACGACCGGCAACCCGAAGGGCGCCACGCTGACGCATCACAACATCGTCAACAACGGCCGCTACATTGCCATGGCGATGCGCCTCTCCGAGCACGACAGCCTGTGCATTCCCGTGCCGTTCTATCACTGCTTCGGCATGGTGCTGGCGGTGCTGGCCTGTGTGTCGACGGGCGCGACGATGGTGTTTCCGGGCGAGGCGTTCGACCCGAAGGCCACGATGGCCGCTGTCTCCGAAGAGAGCTGCACGGCCTTGCACGGGGTGCCGACGATGTTCATCGCGCAGCTGGATCACCCGGAATTCGCCAACTACCACTTCGATACCCTGCGCACCGGGATCATGGCGGGCTCGCCGTGTCCCATCGAGACGATGAAGCGCGTGATCAGCGAAATGCACATGAGCGAAGTGACGATCGCCTACGGCATGACGGAGACGAGCCCGGTGTCGTTCCAGACCACCACGACCGATCCGCTCGAGAAGCGCGTGACGACCGTCGGACGCGTGCAACCCCACCTCGAAGTGAAGCTCGTCGACGCGGCCGGCGAGATCGTACCGGTCGGCGAGAAGGGCGAGCTTTGCACCAAGGGCTACTCGGTGATGCAGGGCTATTGGGACGACGAGCCCCGCACGCGTGAGGCGATCCGCGACGGCTGGATGCACACGGGCGACCTCGCCACGCTCGACGAGGAGGGCTATTGCAACATCGTCGGCCGGGTCAAGGATATGCTCATTCGCGGTGGTGAGAACATCTACCCGCGCGAGATCGAGGAGTTCCTGTTCCGTCATCCGAAGGTACAGGCCGTGCAAGTGTTCGGCGTGCCGGATGCGAAGTACGGCGAGGAAGTCTGCGCCTGGATCATTCTCAAACCGGGCCAGAGCGCGACGGAAGACGACATCCGCACGTTCTGCAAGGACCAGATCGCACACTACAAGATTCCGCGCTACATCCGCTTCGTCGACGAGATGCCGATGACGATCACGGGCAAGGTGCAGAAATTCGTCATGCGCGAACGGATGGTCGAAACGTTGGGACTGTCTGAAGAGAAGACGGCTTAAGGCTCGATGAAGGCCGCAGGGCCGGCCCCGCCTCGGTGGCGGGCGTCTGCTTATTTTTTAAGCGAAGCCGGGGGCAATGCCGTATCATTCGGGATTACCCTAGGTTTCGCGCCATGCCTGCCCACACTTTCCGCACCGTCTTCGTTCTTGGCATTCTGTCGGCCATCGGCTCGCTGTCGATCGACATGTATTTGCCTGCGCTGCCGAGCATCGCGCGCGAACTGAATACGACGGACGCGGCCGCACAATTCTCGCTGGCATCGTTCTTCATCGGCCTGGGGTTGGGTCAGTTGCTGCATGGGCCGCTCGCTGATCGCTACGGCCGCAAGCGGCCGCTGTACGCCGGCCTGGCGCTCTACACGCTCGCGTCGGCGGGCTGTGCGCTAGCGAGCAATATCGAGACGCTGATCGTTTGCCGTTTCATCCAGGCGGTCGGCGGATGCGCCTGCTTCGTGATCGCACGGGCGATGGCGCGCGATCTGTTCGACACGAACACCGTGGCGCGTGTGCTGTCACGCATGACCCTCATCATGGGGGCCGCGCCGATCCTCGCCCCGCTCATTGGCGGACAAGTACTGCTGTTCGTCGGCTGGCGCTGGATTTTCTGGGGCCTGACGGCGTTCGGCGCGGTGTGTTTCGCGATGTCCGTGTACTGGTTGCCAGAGACACGTCAGGCGGCAAAGCAGGCCCGCCATTGGATCGCCACGGCGTGGCACAACTACGGCGCGCTCGTGCGCGACCGCGAATTCATGGGCAACGCGCTGGCGGGTGGCGTCTCGCAGGCCGGCATGTTCGCCTACATCACGGGCTCGCCCTTCGTATTCATCAATCTGTACGGTGTCGACCCGGCGCACTACGGCTGGCTGTTCGGCTTGAATGCCTGCGGAATCATCGCCGGCTCGCAGATCAACGCCCATCTGTTGCGCACACGTCGCCCGGCCGACGTGTTGCGTCGTACCAACAATCTGGTCGCGATTCTCGGGTTATTGATGCTCGCCGTGGCGGCGCTCCAGCTCGGCGGACTGATCGGGCTGATGGTGCCGCTCTTCGCCTACGTCACGAGTCTGGGTTTCTCGCAGCCGAATGCCGTGGCGGAAGCTTTGAACCGTCAGCATCAGCGCGCGGGTGCCGCATCGGCACTGCTTGGCGCGCTGCAGTTCCTCGCGGCCGCAAGCGCCGGCGCGGCCATCGGTCTGATGCATGCCCACTCGGCCGTGCCGATGGCGGCTGTCATGGCCGTATGCGGCGCGTTATCGTGGTGTTTTCACACGGTGCTCATTCGCCGTGCGAAGCCGGCGGCGCCTCCCGCCGCGGGAACGGTCTGATTCTGCTCAACGCCCCGTCAACGTGCGGAAACAGGAACGCCCGGCGCTACCGGGCGTCTGAAACCTGCAACATACGAAAGGCGCGGTAAGGGCAACACGTCACCATCGCCGGAAATTCCGGGAACTGATGCCAGAGCTTTCCTTCCAAACCTGAAATTCGGCGTGCGCCACTACATCTGTAACACTTTGTAATTGCGCTGTTCCGGCATTCGCGCGATTGGCAAAGTACGATTCAGCGCCTCCTTGCAAAGCCCCCCTGAAATTTTTTGCAAGGATCGCTAAAGTTCGGCAAAACCTCGCCGAAATACAGTCAAGTAGCAGAGCGCAGCTTCGTGACAATTTCATGAAGCCGTCATGTGTTCGCCACGATCGTTCTCCCCGAACGTATCGTTGGGACCGTTCGCGTCCCTCGTGTAGGAAAAATTCCTACAAAAAACTTCCGCTTTTCTTGCCATCCCCTGTAGTTTTTCTCCGATTTCTTTATCTTTCGCCCTTGTCCACAATGCGGGGGAATAGACAGTAGTACCGCAAGATTCATCCATTGCGCCGGGGGGCCGCATGCGAAACAGCGAAACACTGAACGAGATTCGTGAATTGAATCTCTCCTACCTTGTCCTGGCTCAACGCCTGATCCGTGAGGATCGCGCGGCGGCAATGTTCCGCCTGGGCATCAGCGACCAGCTTGCCGACGTGCTCGGCAGTCTCACACTGGCTCAACTCGTCAAATTTGCGGGGTCGAACCAGCTTCTGTGCCGATTTCGATTCGACGACCACGTGATTCTTTCGACCCTCACGCATGGGGCGAAGGACGTGGGTATGCAGCAGTCACACGCATCGATCCTGCTGGCGGGGCAACCCGTCGAGCAGATCGGCTGAGCGTACGACATACGCGACGCGTATTGCGCCGTCCCTAGGGGCGGCGCTTTGCGTGAATTGCCAGGAAGCCTGTATATGCGTACCAAAAGCGTCGTTCTCGAGGCCCGTGAAATTCAACTGGCCATCGAATTGATCGAACTCGGCGCCCGCCTCCAATTGCTGGAAGCGGAGACGAGCCTGAGTCGCGACCGGCTCATCAAACTCTACAAAGAGCTCAAGGGGGCATCGCCACCCAAAGGCATGCTGCCGTTCTCGACCGACTGGTTCGTGACGTGGCTGCCGAACATCCACTCGTCGCTTTTCCACAACATTTACCGCCATCTGGTTCAGTACGGCGGATGCCAGGGCATCGAAGCCATCATCAAGGCTTACCGGCTGTACCTGGAGCATGTGGAGCTGCATGGCTGGGAAGCCGTGCTCGGGTTTACGCGTGCGTGGACGCTCGTTCGTTTCTTCGACAGCAAGATGCTCCAGATGACGCCGTGCACGCGTTGCGGCGGACATTTCGTCACGCACGCGCACGAGCCGCATGGCCAGTATGTTTGCGGACTGTGCCAGCCGCCGTCGCGCGCTGGTAAGACCCGGAAAGCGAAACACGCGCATGCCGCCGATCTGGCGCCGGCCGTGGCGTCGTCCGCGCCAGGCGCGGATATTTCGCCGCTTGCTGCCTAACCGAGCCCACGTCACGAGGTCGCACCCCCCTACAGTTTCCCTGCGTGTCTGCCGTTAAGCCCTCTGAACAGGAAGGACATTTTTCCGTAGACGTATTTTTGCGAGAGGTATCCGGCAGTGCTTGTCGTCATTGGTTACATCATCGTTCTGGCATCGGTCTTTGGCGGCTTCGTCATTGGCGGGGGCCACTTGGGCGCGCTGTTTCAGCCGACCGAGCTACTGATCATCGGTGGCGCGGGCGTCGGCTCGTTCGTGGTGGGCAACAACAGCAAGGCGATCAAGGCGACGATGAAAGCGCTGCCGATGCTGTTCAAGGGCTCGAAATACACCAAAGATCTGTACATGGAGTTGATGGCGCTCCTGTACGTGCTGCTCGCGAAGGCGCGCAAGGACGGCATGCTCGCCATCGAAGGGGACGTGGAAGACCCGGCGTCGAGCCCGGTGTTCTCGCAGTACCCGCGCATTCTCGGCGAGCCGCGCATCATGGAATTCCTCACCGACTATCTGCGCCTGATGGTCAGCGGCAACATGAACGCGTTCGAGATCGAGAACCTGATGGATCACGAAATCGAAACGTACCGCCACGAGGGCGAAGTTCCGGCGCACTGTTTGCAGAAGACGGGCGACGCCATGCCGGCCTTCGGTATCGTGGCCGCGGTGATGGGGGTGGTGCACACGATGGCGTCGGCCGACCAGCCGCCGGCCGTGCTGGGTGCACTGATCGCCCAGGCGCTCGTGGGCACGTTCCTCGGCATCTTGCTGGCGTACGGCTTCATTTCGCCGCTGGCCCAACTCATCGAGCACCGCATCAATGAGTCGGTCAAACTCTACGAGTGCATCAAGGTCACGTTGCTGGCCAGCCTGAACGGCTATGCGCCGGCACTCTCGGTCGAATTCGGCCGCAAGGTGCTCTATTCCACAGTACGTCCGTCGTTCGCCGAGCTCGAAGAGCACGTGCGACAGGTCAAGGCACGTTGACGGGCGGCAGCAATGAGCGAGAAAGAAGAGCGGCCCATTATCGTCAAGCGCCGTGCACGCGGCGCACACGGTCACCATGGAGGCGCGTGGAAGATTGCCTACGCCGACTTCATGACGGCCATGATGGCGTTCTTCCTGCTGATGTGGCTGCTCAGCTCTGTGAGCAGCAAGGAATTGACGGGCATCGCCGAGTACTTCCGCACGCCGTTGAAAGTGGCACTGACCGGCGGACGTAACGCGGCAGACAACAGCGGCGTGATTCCCGGGGGCGGCACCGATACGACGCGCACCGACGGTCAGAAGTCGCGTGGCGATCAGGTCAAATCGCGTCAGGCGACGACAACCGAGCTGGCCGAGCGCGCCGACGCGCAGCGTTTGCGCGAACTCAAGGCGCGCATCGAGAAGGCCATCGAAAATAACCCGACGCTGCGACAGTTCCGCAAGCAGTTGCTCATCGATGTCACGACCGAAGGCCTGCGCATCCAGATCGTCGACGACCAGAACCGCCCCATGTTCGCCAACGCGAGCGCACAGGTGCAGCCGTACATGCGCGACATCCTGCGCGAGATCGGCAAGTCGCTCAACGATGTGCCGAACCGCATCAGCCTGTCGGGCCATACCGATGCAACGGCCTACGCGCAGGGCGACAAGAGCTACAGCAACTGGGAGTTGTCCGCCGATCGCGCGAACGCCTCGCGTCGTGAACTGATCGCGGGCGGGCTCGACGGCGACAAGGTGCTGCGTGTGGTGGGCCTGGCGTCCACCGTGCCGCTCGATCGCGACGACGCGTACAACCCGATCAACCGCCGCATCAGCATCATCGTGCTCAACCGCCGCGCAGAGCAGTCGGTCAAGCACGAGGGCGACCAACCGACAATCGACGCCGCGAACGCACGTGGCGCAGGAAGCAACGCGGTGAACGCCGCCATCAACGGCGAGTTGCCGGTCGTGCCAGGTACGCCCATGCCGCCCGCACCGCCGGCGGCGCCGGGCACCGCGCGATAACCGACAAGAGGAGACGCATGCAGGCCCTTCGCAACACGATTCTCGCTGTCGACGATTCCGCGTCGATGCGCCAGATCCTGGCGGCTACGCTCGACGAAGCCGGCTACGCCGTGACCACGGCCCGCGACGGGGAAGAAGCACTCGCGCTGGCGTCGAACGCGACCTTCGATCTGGTGCTGACCGACCAGCACATGCCGGGCATGGATGGCCTGTCGCTCATTCGCGCCCTGCGTGAGCTTGACGCGTTTGCCCAGACCCCCATTCTGGTGCTCACGACGGAAGTCGATGGCGTGTACAAGACGGCGGCCCGCGAAGCGGGCGCCAGCGGCTGGCTGATCAAGCCGGTCGACCCCGAAGCACTGGTCGACGTGGTGGGCTCGCTCGTCGGCGAAGGCGCATGACGATGGCGTCGATGGCACAACCAAGTTAGGACGAGGAAATCGGTGGATATCACCCAGTTCTACCAGACCTTTTTCGATGAAGCGGAAGAGTTGCTCGCAGAGATGGAGCACCTCCTGCTCGCACTCGACATCAATGCGCCGGACAACGAGCAGCTCAACGCTATCTTCCGTGCAGCGCATTCGATCAAGGGCGGGGCCGCCACGTTCGGCTTCACCGCGCTTACCGAGACCACTCACCTGCTGGAAAACCTGCTGGACCGCGCGCGTCGCGGCGAATTGCAGTTGCGCACCGAGATGGTCGACACCTTCCTGGAAACCAAAGACGTGTTGCATCAACAGCTGAATGCCTACCGCGCCTCCAGTGAACCTGATGTCGAGGCGATGACGCGTATCTGCGCGGTACTCCAGAAACTCGCTGCCGAAGAAGGCGGGGCGCCGGCATCCGCCGCACCGCTCACGCCTGCGGCCGCCGCGCCTGCGCCTGCCGCAGCGGCGGCACCGGTGGCGTCCGAGGGCGCTGGCGAAGCGGCAACCGACGCGAGCGGTGCTCCCGCGAGCCCTGTGCCGCCGGGCCAGACACGTCTGAAAGTCACGCTGACCGGCGTGGGCGAGAAAGACCAGTCACTGCTCGCGGAAGAGTTGGGCAACCTCGGCCAGGTCGCAGGTCGTCAGTCGACCGGCGACGCATTGCACCTGTGGCTCGACACCACGTGTGGTGCCGACGACATTCTCGCCGTGTGCTGCTTCGTGATCGAGCCGTCGCAGATAGACGTGCAGGACGCCTCCGCTGCTGCCGCCGCGAGCGCGGCGCCTGCCGCTGCGGTGCAATCGCCTGTGGCGGCCCCGGTTCAGACGTCCGAAATCTTCACGCCGGCCCCCGTGGCTTCGGCGCCGATCGAAGTGCCCGCCGTGCCGGAAGCCATCGTGCCGGCGCCGGTGGCCGAGCAGATCGTCGTGCCTGCCGCGCCGGTGGCCGAGCAGATCGTCGTGCCTGCCGCGCCGGTGGCGCAAGCGGGCAGTGGTGGCAGCGGCGGAAATGGCGCGCATCATCCGCCGGAAAAGCGTGCGGCGGCCGCACCGGCCGGCGCAGCTGCTGGACACGAGAACAGCTCGATTCGCGTGGGCGTTGAAAAGGTCGACCAGCTCATCAACCTCGTCGGCGAACTGGTGATCACGCAGGCGATGCTCGCGCAAACGGCGAGCAGCCTCGACCCGATGCTGCACGATCGCCTGTTCAACGGCATGGGCCAGCTCGAGCGTAACGCGCGCGATCTGCAAGAGGCCGTGATGTCCATCCGCATGATGCCGATGGACTACGTGTTCTCGCGCTTCCCGCGTCTGGTGCGCGATCTCGCGGGCAAGCTCGGCAAGCAAATCGAACTCGTCACGTTCGGTCAGGCGACCGAACTCGACAAGAGCCTGATCGAGCGCATCATCGATCCGCTCACGCACCTGGTGCGCAACAGTCTGGATCACGGCATCGAAACGTCGGAGGCGCGTCTGGCCTCGGGCAAGGATCCGGTCGGTCAACTGGTGCTTTCCGCCGCGCATCAGGGCGGCAACATCGTGATCGAAGTGAGCGACGACGGCGCGGGTTTGCGTCGCGAGAAGATTCTCGCCAAGGCGCAGCAGCAAGGCATGAACGTGTCCGATTCGATGGCGGACGAGGAAGTCTGGCAACTGATTTTCGCGCCAGGCTTCTCGACGGCCGAGGCCGTGACCGACGTGTCGGGCCGTGGCGTGGGCATGGACGTCGTCAAACGAAACATCCAGCAGATGGGCGGGCACGTGGAGATTTTGTCCACGCGCGGCAAGGGCACCACGATCCGCATCGTGCTGCCGCTCACGCTCGCGATTCTCGACGGCATGTCCGTCAAGGTCGGCCCGGAGATTTTCATCCTGCCGCTGAACTTCGTGATGGAGTCGCTGCAACCGCGTCGTGACGACATTCGCGCCGTGACCGGCGAAGGTCAGGTCGTGCTGGTGCGCGGCGAGTACCTGCCGCTCGTGGAGCTGTACCGCGCGTTCGACGTGCCGGAAGCGCGCCTCGATCCGACGCAGGGCATCATCGTGATTCTTCAGGCCGAAGGCCGCCGCTTCGCGTTGCTCGTCGACGAACTGGTCGGTCAGCAGCAGGTCGTGGTGAAGAACCTCGAAACCAATTACCGCCGTATTCACGGTATTTCCGCCGCCACCATCATGGGTGACGGCAGTGTGGCCTTGATCGTCGACGTGGCGGCGCTTCAGCGCGGTCAGCGCTCGGCTTCAGCCACCATCTTCAACTGAAGTCGGAGACGCGTTAGATGGACAACCTTTCGCAAGAGCATGCCGTGTCACGCCAGGGCGGCGCCATGCAGACCGATGGCGACGGTCAGGAATTTCTGGTCTTCACGCTCGGTGAAGAGGAATACGGTATCGACATTCTGAAGGTGCAGGAGATTCGCGGTTACGACGCTGTCACGCGCATCGCCAACGCGCCGGACTTCATCAAGGGTGTGATCAACCTGCGCGGCATCATCGTGCCGATCGTGGACATGCGGATCAAATTCCGTCTGGGCCGCGTCGAGTACGACACGCAGACGGTCGTGATTATTCTGAACGTGGCAGGCCGCGTGGTCGGCATGGTGGTCGATGGTGTGTCGGACGTGCTCACGCTCGCGCGCGGTGAAATCAAGCCGGCGCCGGAGTTCGGCGCACAACTGGCCACCGAGTACATCACGGGTCTGGGCACGGTCGAAGGCCGCATGCTGATTCTGATGGACATCGAGAAGCTGATGACCAGCGACGACATGGCGCTCATCGAGCGTCTGTCGAGCTGAGCGACGGCACCGGACATTGCCCGCGAGGCAGACGCTTTGATGTGAAAGACGGGCCGAGACACCCGCAGCATCACCCCACAGACCATAACCCATCGACCCCAGTCCACGGAGACCGAGCACGTGCGCGATAACCAGCCCGTCACCCAGAACGAATTCGTCATCGGCGAGCATCAGTATCTGATCTCGCGAACGGATCTCAAGGGGCGGATCACGTATGCCAATCCCGCCTTCGTGGAGGTGAGCGGCTATTCGCGTGATGAATTGCTGGGCGCGCCGCACAACATCGTGCGCCATCCGGATATGCCGTCGGAGGCGTTCGGCGATCTGTGGGAAACGATCCAGCGCGGCGACACATGGACCGGGCTGGTCAAGAATCGCCGCAAGAACGGCGATTACTACTGGGTGCTGGCGACGGTGACACCGACGCTGGAAAGCGGTGCGGTGGTGGGCTACACGTCGGTGCGCGTGCGCCCGGACGTCGGTGCATCGGCGCAGGCGGACGCGATCTACACGCGCTTTCGTAATGGACAGGCAGGCAATCTGCGCATTCGCGGCGGTCAGGTCGAGCGCGGTGGCATGTCGGCGCTGTTGCGCAAGGTGCGACTCGACACGCTGCGTGCGCGTCTGACCGGCATCATCGTGCTCGGCGCGATTCTGCTTGCCGTGGTCGGCGCGTTGGGGCTGTGGGGCGTATCGAGCAGCAACGACAAACTGCTGCAGGTGTATCAGAACGGCATGGTGCCGGTGAGCACGCTGGGCGTGATCGGCCAGAAGCTCGACCGCGACGTGCTGCTCGTGGCCGAAGCCGTGGGCAGCCCAAACCTTGACGCGATGAAGCGCGCGGGTGATGAAATTGCGGGCAGCCTCGACGAGATCAATCGTCAGTGGGCGGAATACATGAAGTCGGTCGATCCGACCACGCAAGCGCAGGCGGAGCGTTTCAACGTGATTCGCCAGCGCTTCACGACGGACGGTCTGCAACAGACGGTCGAGATGCTCAAGGCCGGTTCGGCCGAAGGCGCGCAACAGACGTATCTCGAGAAGGTGAAGCCGGCCTACGGCCCGATGCGTGACGAGCTGAACGTGCTCACGCGCCTCGAACTCACGCAGGCGACCGATCTGTATCAGCAGGCGCAGAAGGAACACACGCTCGTGCGCACGGCCACGGTCGCGGCGGTGCTCGGCGGCATTGTCGTGCTGTTCGTCCTTGGCAGCATTCTGCGCCGGGCGATCAACCATCCGCTGCGCGTTGCGCTCTCGATGTCGAAGCAGATCGCAGCGGGCGACCTGACCGGCAAGGCAGAAGGCACGGGCCGCGACGAAATCGGGCAATTGTTGTTCGGCCTCACGGTCATGAAGAACAGCTTGTTGTCCATTGTCTCGGACGTGCGCGAAGGTATCGAATCGATCAACGTGGCCTCGCGTGAAATCGCCGCAGGCAACACCGACCTGTCGGCACGCACGGAGCAGCAAGCCGCTTCGCTTGAGCAGACCGCTTCGTCGATGGAGCAGCTCACGGCGACGGTCAAGCAAAACGCCGACAACGCCCGTCAGGCGAGCGCAATGGCGGTGAATGCCTCGGAAATTGCCGAGCGTGGCGGTCAGGTGGTCGGCAACGTCGTCGACACGATGCAGGGCATCTCGTCGAGTTCGCACAAGATCGTCGACATCATCAGCGTGATCGAAGGCATCGCGTTCCAGACCAACATTCTCGCGTTGAACGCTGCCGTGGAAGCGGCGCGCGCAGGCGAGCAGGGCCGTGGCTTCGCCGTGGTGGCGGGCGAAGTGCGCACGTTGGCGCAGCGCAGTGCGGCGGCGGCGAAGGAAATCAAGGTCCTCATCGAAGACTCTGTGGGACGCGTGGAAAACGGCTCGGCGCTCGTGGAAAAGGCCGGTCAGACCATGGACGAGATCGTGCAGGCGGTCAAACGCGTGACCGACATCATGGGCGAGATCTCGGCGGCATCGGCGGAACAGTCGAGCGGCATCGAACAGGTCAACCGCGCCGTGACACAGATGGACGAAGTCACACAACAGAACGCGGCGCTCGTGGAAGAGGCGGCTGCCGCAGCGGGCTCGCTCGAAGATCAGGCGCATCGCCTGCGCGATGCCGTTGCCGTCTTCCGTGTCGGCGACAGCTTCAAGGTCGCCGGGGGACCCAGCGCAACGATGCAACGCACGGCGTCTACCGTGCGGCATTCGAGCGTGGCGGTTCCCGCAGTAAAGGTGGCATCGGCGGCATCGAGCGCAGCATCGACCGCCAGCGCCGCACCGGCACGCGCCAGTGCGGGCGGTGGTGCAACGCGTGCGGTCACGCGCCGTTCGCAGTCACCCGCGCCGGCGGCAACCAGCGCGCAAGAAGACGCACAGGTGCTGCAACTCGCGGCCCGACGCGGCAAGGCACCGGCGGCAGCGTCGACAGGGACAACGTCGCCAGCGAAGTCGAGTGATCCGGGCGATTGGGAAGAGTTTTGACGTTTCGATGATTGAGATGGGTACGCCGGCGACAGGCCGGTCTTCACGGGGTAGAGGTCGTTATGTTTAAGAATGTCACCATCCGGGCTCGGCTGACGCTGGCGCTAGGACTCTTCATGGTGCTGCTGGTCGTCGGCGCCGCTGTGGGTCTCATCTCGCTGCGACAGAGCAACGCATCGTTGCAGGAGATCTACTCGAACGACATGGCGTCGTCGCGCTCGCTCGCACAAACGACGATCTCGACATTGAGCGCACGCGTCACCCTCTCGCGCATCGAATTCATTGCCGATCCGACCGAGATCAAGACGGCGATCGACAGCGTTCGCAATAACCTCAAGAAGGCCGACGACGCCTGGGCCGCCTACGCCGCGCTGCCGATGAGCGATGGTGAGAAGACCCTCGCCGACGCGGTGATTACCGCCCGTGGCAAAGTGGTCAACGACGGCATCGTGCCCGCACTCAAGGCCATTGAATCGGGCGACATTCCCGACTTCCACGCCAAGACCGTGATGGACGTGCCGCGTCTGTTCGGCGACTACACGAAGGCGATGACGACCCTGGCCGACATGCAGGTCAAGAACGCCGAAGATCGCTACCTCGCTGCCCAGAGCCGTTACACGATGGTGATGTGGATGGTCGGCATCGGTCTGGTCGTTGGCCTGCTCGTCGGTATCGTTACGCAGATCACGCTCACGCGCGCCATCGTCGGCCCCATCGACGACGCCATCAAGCACTTCGAGAAGATCGCCGGCGGCGACCTCACGCAGCGCATCAACGTGTGGAACGACACCGAGACCGGGCGTCTGTTCAAGGGCGTGAAGCACATGCAGGAGAGCCTCGTGCGCACCGTGGCGGAAGTGCGCTCGGGCACCGAGTCGATCACCTCGGCGGCACAGCAGATCGCCGCAGGCAACACCGATCTGTCGGCACGTACGGAACAGCAAGCTGCATCGCTGGAAGAAACGGCCTCGTCGATGGAAGAACTCACGGCCACTGTGCGCCAGAACGCGGACAACGCGCGTCAGGCCAGCCAACTCGCTGTGAATGCCTCGGAAATCGCTACGCGCGGCGGACAGGTGTCGGGCCAGGTCGGCGAGACCATGGACGGCATTTCGGCCAGCTCGAGCAAGATCGTCGACATCATCAGCGTGATCGACGGCATTGCGTTCCAGACCAACATTCTTGCCTTGAACGCCGCGGTGGAAGCCGCCCGTGCGGGCGAGCAAGGCCGCGGCTTCGCGGTGGTGGCGGGTGAAGTGCGCACGCTGGCGCAGCGCAGCGCGGCAGCCGCAAAGGAAATCAAGGCGCTGATCGAAGACTCGGCGCGCCGCGTGCAGGACGGCACGGCGCTCGTGGCGCAGCAAGGCCACACCATGGGTGAGATCGTGCAGGCGGTCAAACGCGTGACCGACATCATGGGCGAGATCTCGGCCGCTTCGGCTGAACAGTCTAGCGGCATCGAGCAGGTCAACCGCGCGATCACGCAGATGGACGAAGTGACGCAGCAGAACGCGGCACTCGTGGAAGAAGCGGCGGCCGCAGCCGGCTCGCTGGAAGAGCAGGCCAATCGCCTGAAGTCGGTTGTCTCGGTGTTCCGTCTGGATGCCAGTCAGGCAGTGGCAAACCATGCAGCACCGACGTTGGCGGCGCTGCCGCCGGCAGCACGTCCGGCAGTGAAGAAGAAGGCGACGCCTACGGCATCGGCCGCAGCACCGGCAGCGAAGGCTGCGCCCGCACCGCTGCGCCGACCGGCACCGGCCGCCGCCGCGCCGGCCGCCAGCACCCGCACGGGCACGGACGACGCGAGTGGCGACTGGGAGACCTTCTGAGCGCCTGGCGCTCACGGGTCTGCGGACTTGAGGACTTAAGTCCTTAAGGACCCGGATTCAAGCAACACGGCAATACCCTACTGGAACGGTGCACGCGTCTCTCCCGGAGCGGGATGAGCCGGAACTGAAGAGACGCGTGTCGGCAAGTGGCAACAATCGGTAAGACAAAACGCCGTCGCGTGCATCACGCCGCGACGTGCAGTGGGTGGAGGGTCACATCATGAAGCAGTTGAGTCTCAAGGCAAAACTCTGGTCCGCGCTTGCGCTGATGTGGCTGGGGCTTTTGATTCTCGGTGGCTGGGCTGCCTGGCATGAACGCGGCACGATGATGTCGGAGCGTCGCACGGCGGTGGAGAACATCGTCACCAGCGCCGACGGGATCGTGCGCGACTACGCGGCGCAAGCTGCGGCAGGCAAGATCACCGTCGACGAGGCGAAGCAACAGGCCATGGCCCGCCTGAAGACCATGCGCTATGGCGACAGTGGCTATGTGGTTATCTTCGACACGAAGCCGACCGTGCTCATGCATCCGACGCTCGCCTATCTGGTGAACAAGGACGTCTCCAACTACAAGGATTCGAACGGCAAGCTGCTCTATGTCGAAATGGCCCGCGTGGCCAAGGACAAGGGCGCGGGCTTTGTCGACTACTTCGGCCGCGTGGCCGGCAGCGACAAACGTCTCGCGAAGCTCTCGTTCGTGAAGTACTTCGCGCCCTGGGACTGGGGTCTGATGAGCGGCGTGTACGTGCAGGACATCGACGAGGCGTTCTACAGCACGCTTGCGCGCCTGGGCGCTGCACTGCTCGCCATCGGCGCCATCGTGACCGCCGCGATGATCGCGATCATTCGCAACGTGCAACGCAGCCTCGGCGGCGAGCCCGAATACGCGGCTGAAATCGCCCAACGTATCGCGAGCGGCGATCTGCACGGTCACATTAACGTGGCGCCGGGCGATACCGGCAGCCTGGTCTACGTCATGCAGCGCATGCAGCAAACGCTTGCCGAGACCATCGGACAGATTCGCCAGGGCACCGAGTCGATCACGACGGCCGCCCACGAGATCGCGGAGGGCAATACCGATCTGTCGGCCCGAACGGAACAGCAGGCGGCGTCGCTCGAAGAGACGGCGTCGTCAATGGAGCAGCTCACGGCCACCGTCAAGCAGAACGCGGATAACGCGCGTCAGGCCAGCCAGCTCGCTGTGAATGCCTCGGAAATCGCTACGCGCGGCGGACAGGTGTCGGGCCAGGTCGGCGAGACGATGGACGGCATCTCGACCAGTTCGACCAAGATCGTCGACATCATTGGCGTGATCGACGGCATTGCGTTCCAGACCAACATTCTTGCTTTGAACGCGGCGGTGGAAGCCGCCCGTGCCGGCGAGCAAGGTCGCGGCTTCGCCGTGGTGGCGGGCGAGGTGCGCACGCTGGCGCAACGCAGTGCCGCGGCGGCCAAGGAAATCAAGGCGCTGATCGAAGACTCGGCCCGCCGAGTGCAGAACGGCACCGCGCTCGTGACGCAACAGCGGCAGACCATGGACGAGATCGTGCAGGCGGTCAAACGCGTGACCGACATCATGGGCGAGATCTCGGCGGCATCGGCGGAACAGTCGAGCGGCATCGAACAGGTCAATCGCGCCGTGGCGCAGATGGATGAGGTGACGCAGCAGAACGCGGCACTCGTGGAAGAGGCGGCCGCCGCCGCCGGTGCCCTGGAGTCGCAGGCGCACGACTTGCGCGAGGCTGTGTCGGTGTTTCAGACGAACGGTGCGGGTGGCGCGAGCGTGCATGCCATGAGCGCGACGCGTCGTGAACCGACACCGCAGCCGTTGGCTCGCGCGGCATGAACGTGAGCCCAACAGCGAGCATGACGGCGGGTGACTGACGCCGTAGTAAAAGTGAGAAACCATGACTGATTCGCGCAATACTTCGCAGCTGTCGCGCCGCGGTGCCACTGGCAGTACCGGCACGGACGGCGGCGGCTCGCGCAGCGCGGATTTCGCGCGCGCAAGCGGCGCCGCCCTCTCGGGCGAGCGCGACTTCGCCTTCTCGCTGGCCGACTTCGGCCGCATCCGCAACCTGATCTATCAGCGTGCCGGGATCGCCCTGGCCGAACACAAGCGCGAGATGGTGTACAGCCGTATCGCGCGGCGTCTGCGTGCGCTCGGCATGACGAGCTTCACCGAATACCTCGACATGCTCGAGGCCGACACGGGTGACAGCGAGTGGGAAGCGTTCACCAATGCGTTGACGACGAACCTCACGTCGTTCTTCCGCGAATCGCATCACTTCCCGCTGCTGGCCGACTTCGTGCGTCAGCGCGCCAAGCCGATTTCGGTCTGGTGCTGCGCGGCGTCGACCGGCGAAGAGCCATATTCGATTGCCATGACGCTTGTCGACACGCTCGGCTCGCGTCCCAATGCCACCGTCGTGGCGACCGACGTGGATACGCAGGTGCTTGCCAGGGCGTCGGCCGCCGTCTACAACGGCGAGCAGACCGGCAAGCTTTCGCAAGAGCAATTGCGCCGCCACTTCCTGCGCGGCACGGGGGCGAACTCGGGCAAGATCAAGGTGCGCCCGGAGCTGCAACAACTGGTGACGTTCGAGCCGCTGAACCTGCTGGCGCCGTCGTGGCAGATCGGCGGGCCGTTCGATGTCATCTTCTGCCGCAACGTGATGATCTATTTCGACAAGGCCACGCAGGCGCGCATTCTCGAGCGCTTCGTGCCCTTGCTCAAGCCGGACGGTCTGCTCTTTGCCGGGCACTCCGAGAACTTCACGTATGTGAGCCGGGCGTTCCGACTGCGCGGGCAGACGGTCTACGAACTGGCCGGTCCGAGTGCACGCGGAGCCTGACATGTCCCAGCCATTGGCCGAAGCCCTCGCGACCAACCACTACTTCGACAATGCGTTCAACACGCAGGCGGTGAAGTTGCTGCCGTCGGAGTACTACGTCACGACCGAAGACATCATGCTCGTGACGGTGCTCGGCTCGTGCGTGGCCGCGTGTGTGCGCGACAGCGTTACCGGCATTGGCGGCATGAATCATTTCATGCTGCCTGACGATGGCGAGAGCGAGCGCGACCGTATACTCTCGGCGTCCATGCGCTATGGTGCATACGCTATGGAAATGCTCATCAACGAGCTGATCAAGCTCGGCGCAAAGCGCGAACGCCTCGAAGCGAAAGTCTTCGGCGGTGGTGCGGTGCTGGCGGGCATGACCACATTGAACATCGGCGATCGCAATGCGAACTTCGTGTTGCGCTATCTCGAGACGGAGCAGATTCGCGTTACGGCGCAGGATCTGCTCGGGCCGCATCCGCGCAAGGTGTGCTTTTTGCCGCGCACCGGGCGGGTGATGGTCAAGAAGCTGGGCGACCGGGGTGATCCGGCTATCGCTCAGCGGGAACAGGCGTACGCGCAGCGTCTGCGCGCACGCGAAGTACGGGGCTCCGTAGAACTCTTTGCGCCACCGGCCAGAAATGCCAAGCCTCGGCCGGGGCCTGACAACCGACAAATGGAGGAGGCTTGAGCGAATCAATCAAAGTCCTGTGCGTGGACGATTCCGCACTCGTGCGCAGTCTGATGACGGAGATCATCAATGCGCAACCGGACATGACCGTTGTGGCGACCGCACCCGATCCGCTCGTGGCGCGCGACCTGATCAAGCAGCACAACCCGGACGTGCTCACGCTCGACGTCGAAATGCCGCGCATGGACGGCCTGGACTTCCTCGAGAAGCTCATGCGCCTGCGTCCGATGCCGGTGCTGATGGTGTCGTCGCTGACCGAGCGTGGCTCGGAAGTCACGCTGCGCGCGCTTGAACTCGGCGCGGTCGACTTCGTGACCAAGCCGCGGCTGGGCATTCGCGACGGTATGCTCGAATACGGCGAGATGATCGCCGAGAAGATTCGTGCCGCCGCCCGCGCCCGTGTGCGTAGCGCCCCGCCCAAGAGCGCGGCGCCGGTGCAGATCGAGGCGGCGCCGATGCTGCGCAACCCGCTGGTATCGACGGAGAAGCTGATCATCATTGGCGCCTCGACGGGCGGCACCGAAGCGATTCGCGAAGTGCTGGTGCCGATGCCGCCGGATGCGCCGGCGATTCTGATCACCCAGCATATGCCGGCGGGCTTCACCAAGTCATTCGCACAGCGCCTGAACGGTCTGTGCCGCATCACGGTGAAGGAAGCCGAGCATGGCGAGCGTGTGCTGCCGGGCCACGCTTACATCGCGCCGGGTGGCGATACGCACTTGCAGCTCTCGCGCAGCGGCGCGAACTATGTGGCCTTGCTCGACCCGGCGCCGCCGGTGAATCGACATCGGCCGTCGGTCGATGTATTGTTTCGCTCCGCGGCCGTGCATGCGGGACGCAACGCGATCGGGGTGATTCTCACGGGCATGGGCCGCGACGGCGCGGCCGGTCTCGTGGAGATGCGCCGCGCCGGCGCCCACACGTTCGCGCAGGATGAAGCGAGCTGCATCGTATTCGGCATGCCGCGCGAGGCCATTGCCATGGGCGGCGCGGAAGAGGTGGTGCCGCTGCACGAGATGGCCCGAAAAGTGCTGCATCAGGTCGCGAAATTTGGCGAACGCACCCAACGAGTATAGTAGGGCGCTTTTTGGCGTTTTTTCGCCGTATGGTTCGCAACGATTTGCGAACACACTCAGGGCACTGAGTGATGGCGGAATTTGCCCGTGAATATCGCCGGCCCCCAAGGGGGCGCCGGCCGAATTGGAGTAATGATGGTAGACAAGAACATGAAATTCCTGGTCGTCGACGATTTTCCGACGATGCGCCGAATTGTGCGAAACCTGCTCAAGGAGCTGGGTTTCTCCAATGTCGACGAGGCGGAAGATGGTGCGGCGGCGCTGGCCAAGCTGCGCGGCGGTAGCTTTGAATTCGTGGTCTCGGACTGGAACATGCCGAACATGGACGGCCTCACGATGCTCCAGCAAATCCGTGCCGATCCGAACCTCTCGAAGCTGCCCGTGCTGATGGTGACGGCCGAAGCGAAGAAGGAAAACATCATCGCCGCCGCCCAGGCAGGTGCGAGCGGGTATGTGGTCAAGCCGTTCACGGCCGCGACCCTGGATGAAAAGCTGGGCAAGATCTTCGAGAAAATGGAAAAAACGGGGGCCTGAGCGTGACCCACGAGGCGAGCACTGAATGGCCGGGTGAGCCCAATGGCGCTTACGTGACCGGCGAGGCGGACCCAGCCGAGCGCATGCTCATGCGCATCGGGCAGTTGACGCGCATGCTGCGCGACAACCTGCGCGAGCTGGGCCTGGACAAGCAACTCGAGCAGGCAGCCGAAGCGATTCCGGACGCGCGCGATCGCCTGAACTACGTCGCGACGATGACGGAGCAGGCGGCGGTGCGGGCGCTCACGGCCATCGAACTGGCCAAGCCCCTGCAGGATCGTCTCGAAGCGGACGCCAATGCGCTCGACGAGCGCTGGGCCAAGTGGTTCGACGAACCGCTCGAACTCGACGACGCGCGCAAGCTCGTCCTCGAGACACGCACCTATCTGCGCCGCGTGCCGGAAGACACCCGCGCGACCAACAACCATCTGATGGAAATCATGATGGCGCAGGACTTCCAGGATCTGACCGGCCAGGTCATCAAGAAGATCATGGAGGTCGTGCAGGAGATCGAGAAGCATCTGCTTCAGACGCTGCTCGAGAACATGCCGCCGGAGAAGCGCAAGGAGGCCGAAGACTCGCTGCTCAACGGGCCGCAAGTCAAGAAGGAAGGCCGCACCGATATCGTGGCCGACCAGGGACAGGTCGACGACCTGCTCGCCAGCCTCGGCTTCTGAACTCACGCCTCGCCAGCCGGCTGACCGGCTTGCGGGGCGTTGTTTTTGGCCTCGTCTCGAAGCCGGTCTCCGGCCCCATTGGCGACCGTGTTCGGCCGCTGTCACGAAATACCGCCCAATCCCGCCTCTATTCCCCCCTTTGTGACTTGACGGTTACGGCCATAATCCGTCTCGATAGGGTGGGTTCGTCCGCCCTTTGTGGATAGGGCATGGCAGAGGATAGCGATCTCGAAAAGTCGGAACCCGCGTCCCCCCGGCGTCTTGAAAAGGCGCGCGAGGAGGGACAGGTTGCGCGTTCGCGCGAGCTATCCACGTTCGCCTTGCTCGCGGCCGGCGTGGCCGGCATGTGGATGACGGCCGACCGGATCTCCCAAGGCTTCGCCCAGCTCATGCGCCACGGCATGCAGTTCGAACCGGGCACCGCCCTCGATACCCGTCGCATGCTGTCGTACGCCGCCCACTCGGGCGCCGATGCCCTCATCACGATTGCCCCGCTGCTCGGCGTGCTGGTGGTCGCCGCGATCGCCGCCCCGATGGCGCTGGGCGGCTGGCTCTTCACGACCAAGTCGCTGGCCCCCAACTTCGGCCGCCTGAACCCGCTCAAGGGTCTCGGTCGTATGTTCTCCACGCAAGGCCTGATCGAGCTGATCAAGGCGGTGGCGAAGACCGTGCTGGTCGGCGCCGTGGCCTACTGGGCGATCGCCCGCGACAAAGACGCCGTGATGGGCCTGATGACCCAATCGCCACGCGCCGCGCTGCCCCATGTGGGCGAGATGATCGCGGTGTGCTGCGCGTTCATCGTGTCGTCGCTGCTGCTGGTGGCGGCCATCGACATTCCTTTCCAGCTTTGGCAGCACTACAAGAAGCTGCGCATGACCAAAGAGGAAGTGCGTCAGGAAAACAAGGAATCGGAAGGCGATCCGCACCTCAAGGCGCACATCCGCCAGTTGCAGCGTCAGGCCGCGCGCCGCCGCATGATGCAGGACGTGCCCAAGGCCGATGTGATCGTGACCAACCCGACACACTTTGCCGTCGCCCTCGAATACAAGGACAACATGCGCGCGCCGCGCGTGCTGGCCAAGGGGGCCGATCTGGTGGCGCTGCGCATTCGTGAGATGGGCGCCGAGCACAACATCCCGATTCTTGAAGCCCCGCCGCTCGCACGTGCGCTGCACGCGCATGTCGAGATCGGTCACGAAATCCCGGCCACGCTGTACACGGCGGTAGCCGAAGTGCTGGCGTGGGTCTTCCAGCTTCGCCGCTGGCGTACCGAAGGGGGTGTTCTGCCGAATGCCCCGTCGGACCTGCCGGTGCCGGCCGAACTCGACGCGCCGCGGCGCGCCGGGTCGAAACGAGTGTAACGAATGAACCTCAACCCTCGCGCGAACCAGCTGCTGCGCTCGTCGCAAATGCTCCTCGGCGGCAGTCTGAAGTCGCTCGCCGCGCCGGTGCTGATCATCATGATTCTGGGCATGATGATCCTCCCGTTGCCGCCGTTCATCCTGGATCTGTTGTTCACTTTCAACATCGCCCTGGCGGTGATGGTGCTGCTCGTGAGCATGTACACGCAAAAGCCGCTCGACTTTGCGGCGTTCCCGAGCGTGCTGCTGTTCTCCACGCTGCTGCGGCTGTCGCTGAACGTGGCGTCCACCCGCGTGGTGCTGCTCGAAGGCCACACCGGCCCGGACGCCGCCGGCAAGGTGATCGAGGCGTTCGGCCACTTCCTGGTGGGGGGCAACTACGCCGTCGGTATCGTGGTGTTCATCATCCTCGTGGTCATCAACTTCATGGTGATCACGAAGGGCGCGGGGCGTATCGCCGAAGTCGGTGCGCGCTTCACGCTCGACGCCATGCCCGGCAAGCAGATGGCCATCGACGCCGACCTGAACGCCGGCCTGATCGGCGAAGAGGAAGCGCGCAAGCGCCGCTCGGTGATCTCGCAGGAAGCGGACTTCTACGGCTCGATGGACGGTGCGTCGAAGTTCGTGCGCGGCGACGCGGTTGCCGGTCTGCTCATCATGGTTATCAACATCGTCGGCGGGCTGATCGTCGGCGTGGTGCAGCACGGGCTGGACATTGGCCTGGCCGCCAAGAACTACACGCTGCTGACGATCGGTGACGGTCTCGTCGCGCAGATTCCGGCGCTGGTGATCTCGACCGCTGCCGGTGTGGTCGTCTCGCGGGTGGCGACCGATGAGGACGTCGGCCAGCAGGTCGTCTCGCAACTGTTCAGCAATCCGCGTGTGCTCGGCATCACGGCGGCGATTCTTGGCCTGATGGGCCTGATCCCGGGCATGCCGCACTTCGCCTTCCTGCTGCTGGCGATCGGTCTTGGCGCACTGGCCCGCTGGCAGTACCGCAAGGGGGAAGCAGCCAAGCAACAGGCCACGCGTCCGACCCCGGTGGCGGCCACCGCGCCGGCCGAGGTGGCCGAAGCCTCGTGGGACGACGTAGCCCTCGTCGACCCGCTGGGGCTGGAAGTCGGCTACCGCCTGATTCCGCTCGTCGACCGCAATCAGGACGGCGAACTGCTCAAGCGTATCAAGGGCATTCGCAAGAAGTTCGCGCAGGAAATCGGCTTCCTCGCCCCGGTGGTGCACATTCGCGACAATCTGGAACTGCGTCCGAACCAGTACCGAATCACGCTCAAGGGCGTGATCATCGGCGAGGGCGAAGCGTATCCGGGCCAACTGCTCGCCATCGATCCGGGGCAGGTCAGCGCGCCGCTGCAAGGCACGCCCACGCGCGATCCGGCTTTCGGCCTGCCCGCTACCTGGATCGACGTCGGTCAGCGCGATCAGGCGCAGGCGTACGGCTACACGGTGGTCGACGCCGGCACGGTGGTCGCCACGCACCTGAATCACCTGATCAACGCCCACGCGCACGAATTGCTGGGACGTCAGGAAGTGCAGCAGCTCATCGAGCGCATTGGCAAGGACGCGCCCAAGCTCATCGAAGACCTGGTGCCGAAGACCATCGCGCTCACCACGTTGCAAAAAGTCTTGCAGAACCTGCTCGAGGAGCGCGTGCCGATTCGCGACATGCGCACCATCATCGACACCATTGCCGAGCATGGCGCGCGCGTGCAAGACCCGTACGACCTCACGGCGCTGGTACGCCTGTCGCTGGGCCGCGCGATCACGCAAAGCGTGTTCCCGGGCAACGGCGATCTCGAGGTGGTGGGTCTCGACGCCAATCTCGAACGAATTCTCACGCAGGCGTTGTCCGCAGGCGGAGGCACCGGTCTCGAACCGGGCCTTGCGGACACGTTGCTGCGGGAAACCCAGGCAGCCGTGGCGCGTCAGGAGCGTCAGGGGCTGCCGCCGGTATTGCTGGTTCAACATCCGCTGCGCTCGCTGCTCTCGCGCTTCTTGCGTCGCAGCCTGCCGCAGCTCAAGGTTTTGTCGTATGCGGAAGTGCCTGACACACGGAACGTGAAAATGACGGCACTCATCGGAGGTCAAGCGTGAAGATTCGGAAATTCTTTGCGGGCACGTGCCGCGACGCACTGCGCCAGATTCGCGAGGAAATCGGACCCGATGCGGTCGTGTTGTCCAACCGCTCGGTCGCCAACGGCGTGGAAATCGTCGCGCTGGCGGAAGAGGATCTCGACGCGCTGGCGGGCGGCGACATGCCGACGCACCGGCCGCGTCCGCGCCCGGTGGCACCTGCCGTGCCGGTCTCCGCGGTGTCTGCCACCGGGGCGCACGACGCCGCGGCGGCGAGCGCATTCGCGCAGACCATGATGGGCGAACTCCAGAGCATGCGCGGCTTGCTCGAAGAGCAGGTCGCCGGGCTGGTGTGGAACGACAAGCAACGTCGCTCCCCGGCGCAAGGCGAGATTCTGCGCACGCTGCTCGCTGCCGGATTCTCGGCGCAACTGGGCCGCGCGCTGCTCGAGCATCTGCCGGAAGGCAGCGATCGCGAGAACGGGCTCGATTGGGTGAAGAGTGCGCTCAAGCGCAACTTGCCCATCATGCCGAATGAAGACGAACTGATGGACCGCGGCGGTGTGTATGCGCTGATGGGCCCGACCGGCGTGGGCAAGACCACGACGACGGCCAAGCTCGCGGCGCGCTGTGTAATGCGTCATGGCGCAGAGAAGCTCGCCTTGCTCACGACCGACAGCTATCGTATCGGCGGGCATGAGCAACTGCGTATTTACGGCAAGATTCTCGGCGTGACTGTGCATGCGGTGAAAGACGCCACGGATCTGCGTCTCGCGCTGACCGAATTGCGCAACAAGCATATGGTGTTGATCGACACGGTGGGCATGAGCCAGCGCGATCGCACGGTGCCCGAGCAGGTGGCGATGCTGTGCGGGGCGGAGACGCCGGTGCAGCGTCTGCTGTTGCTCAACGCCACGAGTCATGGCGACACGCTCAACGAAGTGGTGCATGCGTATCGCAGCGCCAGTGCGGAGGGCGGCGGCGATCTCGCCGGGTGTATCCTGACGAAACTCGACGAGACGACCAACCTCGGCTCGGTGCTCGATACGGTGATTCGTCACCGTTTGCCGGTGCATTACGTTTCCACGGGGCAGCGCGTGCCGGAGAACCTGCACGTGGCGGATCGGCAGTTCCTGATCGACACGGCGCTCTCCGCGCCGGTCACGGGTTCGCCGTTCGTGCCGGCCGAGGAAGATTTGCCGGCCGTGGTGCGCGGGGTCGATCCCAACTACAGCGGGCTGTTCGCGCCTGCTCAACCTTCAGGCGAGGCCTGCTTTGGTTAAACTCGTAGTCGATCAAGCTGAAGGACTGCGCCGTCTGGTGGCGCGCCACACCACGCGTATCGTTGCGGTGGTGGGGAGTGCACCTGAAGCGGGTCAGACGAGTGTTGCTCTGAATCTGGCCAGCGCGCTGGCCCATCACGGTCAGGATGTCGTGCTGGCCGACGAGAGCGGCCATGCGGCGCCGGCGCTCGGGCTGCCGCTGCGCGGCGACATCCACGACGTGCTCGCGGGGCGGGTATCGCCCGAGGCGATTCGCGTTCATACGCGAGACAACGTGGTCCTGGTGCCGGTGGCGCACCGTCATCCCGAACGTATCGATCCGTCGCGCGCGCTGCCGCTGCTGACGATGGGCGAGCCCGATATCGTGGTCATCGACTGCACGCACGCCGGGGCGGTGCTCAGCCCGCTTGCCGCGCACGCGCATGACGTGATGGTGGTGCTCGGGTGCGAGCCGACGTCGATCACGGGCGCGTATTCGTGGATGAAGCAGGCGCATTTCGACTATGCACTGGCTCAGTTCCGGGTGCTGGTGAACCGGGCAGAAGATGTGGAGGCACGCGTGGTGTGCCGCAATCTGGCGACGACAGCGAGCCGCTATCTGGCGGTATCGCTCGAACTGGCTGGCCATGTGCCGGTGGATCGGCAGGTCATGCGTGCGCGGCAACTGACGCGCACCGTGGTCGATGCGTTCCCGATGGCACCGGCGGCGGTGGCGTATCGTCAGTTGGCGGCACAGGTGATGCATTGGCCGTTGGCCATGCGGGAGACGGGTCCGGCGGCGCTCAGCGCCGATCGTGGCAGCGAGCTGACGCATGGTGTGGGCGCGCTCAGCGCTCATACGGTCTGAGCGTCACGGCACGCGTCGAGAGGAAGCGGAGGGAAACATGTATACCGCGCGCGGGAAGGTCGACACGAACGACACACTGACCCAATACGCGCCATTGGTGCGCCGTCTGGCACTGCAATTGATGGCGAAGCTGCCGGCGAGCGTGGAGTTGGAAGACCTGATTCAGGCCGGCATGCTGGGATTGCTCGATGCGTCGAACCGATATCAGGAGACGCAGGGCGCCCAGTTCGAAACGTACGCGAGCCAGCGCATTCGCGGGGCGATGCTCGACGAGTTGCGCGAGCTGGATTGGGCGTCGCGCGGCATTCGCAAGACGGCGCGCCAGATCGAGCAGGCGGTGCAACGACTCGAGCAACGGCTGGGGCGGGGTCCGTCCGAGAGCGAAATTGCGGGCGAGATGTCCATCGGGTTGTCCGAGTATCAGCAGATGCTGCAGGACGTCCATGGTTGCCAACTGATCTATTACGAAGATTTCGAAGCGGCCGACGAAGAGCCGTTCATCGACCGGATCTGTTCGGACCCGGGCGCCGATCCGTTGACGATGCTGCTCGACGAGGGCTTGCGCGGCGGGGTGGTCGACGCCATCGATCGCTTGCCCGAACGCGAGAAGTTGCTGATGAGCCTGTACTACGAGCAGGGGCTGAACCTGCGCGAGATCGGTGCGGTGCTCGAGGTGAGCGAGTCTCGCGTCTGCCAGTTGCACAGCCAGGCGATCTCGCGTCTGCGCGCGACGCTGCGTGAGAAGGCGTGGACGTCGGCGAATTGAATCGTACGA
>JARLJF010000073.1 GCA_031291335.1 Pandoraea sp.
CTCTTCCAGCACTTCGTGGCAGGTTTCGCGCATCAGCTTGGCACGCGGGTCGTAGTTCTTGTACACGCGGTGACCGAAGCCCATCAGCTTCACGCCCGAGTTCTTGTCCTTCACCTGCTTGATGAACTCAGGAATGTTGTCGACCGAGCCGATCTCTTCCAGCATGTTCAGCGCGGCTTCGTTCGCGCCACCGTGTGCCGGGCCCCACAGGCAGGCGATACCGGCTGCGATACACGCAAACGGATTCGCACCCGACGAGCCGGCCAGACGCACCGTCGACGTGGACGCATTCTGTTCGTGATCCGCATGCAGGATCAGGATACGGTCCAGCGCGCGCACCAGCACGTCGTTGACCTTGTACTCTTCGCACGGGTTCGAGAACATCATGTGCATGAAGTTCGCGCTGTACGACAGTTCGTTCTTCGGGTACGCAAAGGGCTGGCCGATGCTGTACTTGTACGCCATCGCCACCAGCGTCGGCAGCTTCGCGATCATGCGAATCGCCGACACGTCACGGTGACGCGGGTTATTGATGTCCAGCGAGTCGTGATAGAACGCCGACAGCGCGCCGACTGCGGCCACCAGAATCGCCATCGGATGCGCGTCGCGACGGAAGCCACGGAAGAAGAAGTGCATCTGCTCGTGCACCATCGTGTGCTTCGTGACGGTCTCGACGAACTCTTCTTTCTCAGCTGCGTTCGGCAGTTCGCCCTTCAGCAGCAGAAAGCACGTTTCGAGGAAGTCGGCATTCTGTGCGAGGTTATCGATCGGGTAGCCGCGGTACAACAGCTCACCCTTGTCGCCGTCGATGTAGGTGATGGCCGAGTTACACGCCGCCGTCGACATAAAGCCCGGGTCGTACGTGAACTTGCCGGTCTGGCCGTACAGTTTGCGGATGTCGATCACGTCCGGGCCCATCGTGCCCTTGTAGATCGGCATTTCAACGCTCGGCGAGTTGTCGCTGAACGATAGCGTGGCTTTAACATCTGACGGGGTCATGGCACATCCTCAATCGAAGTATGGAAACAGGGTTTCGATAATTGCACGCGTGGAACAACGGACTGGCTTTACTCAAGCAGTGCGCAGCAGCTCCAGCAACCGGATCACATCCGGCTCTGCAAGGTCGCCTTCTGGTTCCTTGCGCGCGAGTAGCAAGTCCATCAGGTCGTTATCGCTCAGCTCTAGCAGGCGCGTAAGTGCGCCTACGTCGGCGTCGCTGAGGTCATGCTCGTATTTGCTGAAAAAACGCTCGAAAATCAGATCGTTTTCCAGCAGGCCGCGGCGGGGGGGCCCCCCCACGGGGGCCCGCCCCACCCGGGGACCATTGATCCTATATTTAAAGTATTTCCGTCCACTACGCTGTTCGGATCTCGGTCTAAAATCATATGGTTTTCAAGCAGGCCGGGGGGGCCGCCCCAGCGAAGGCGCGCCCGCCGAAGCGGGTCAGCTTGATGCGATTCTTGCATGTCAGTACGCGCCGGGCCGCCCCAAGCGTACTGACCGCCCCCTTGGGGGGCAGCGAACGAAAGGGAGCGTGGGGGTTGTTTCATTAGACTGCACGGCGAACCATCAATTCCTTGATCTTGCCAATCGCCTTCGTCGGGTTCAGTCCCTTCGGACACACATCGACGCAATTCATGATCGTATGGCAACGGAACAGACGGTACGGGTCTTCCAGATTGTCGAGACGCTCGCCGGTCGCCTGGTCGCGGCTATCCGCGATGAAACGATAAGCTTGCAGCAAACCTGCCGGACCGACGAACTTGTCCGGGTTCCACCAGAAGCTCGGGCACGACGTGGAGCAGCTTGCGCACAGAATGCACTCGTACAGGCCGTCCAGCTCCTCGCGCTCTTCCGGCGACTGCAGGCGTTCCTTTTCCGGCGGCGGCGTATCGTTGATCAGATACGGCTTGATCGAGTGATACTGGTTGAAGAACTGCGTGAAGTCGCAGATCAGGTCACGCACGACGGGCAGACCCGGCAGCGGACGCAGCACGATCTTCTGCGGCAGATCGTTCATGTTGGTCAGGCACGCCAGACCGTTCTTGCCGTTGATGTTCATTGCGTCCGAACCGCACACGCCTTCGCGGCACGAGCGACGGAACGACAGCGTTTCATCCACTGCTTTCAGCTTGAGCAGCGCGTCGAGCAGCATGCGTTCGTGCGAGTCGATTTCGATCTCATACGATTGCATGCGCGGAGCTGCGTCCTTGTCCGGATCGTAGCGGTAGATTTCAAATGTACGCTTGGCCATTTCTGAATTCCTTTGACTTGTGCCTTAGAAGGTACGCGCTTTCGGCGGCACCGATTCGACGGTCAGCGGTTGCATGTGAACCGGCTTGTAGTCGAGGCGATCGCCTTCGCTGAACCACAGCGTATGGCGCAGCCAGTTTTCGTCGTCGCGATGTTCGAAGTCGTCCTGTGCGTGCGCACCACGGCTTTCCTTGCGCGCTTCTGCCGACACCATCGTGGCGCGTGCCACTTCGATCAGGTTCGCCAGTTCCAGCGCTTCAACGCGGGCCGTGTTGAACACCTTCGACTTGTCCTTCAAGTGCACGTTGTCGACGCGCTCAGCCACTTCGCGGATACGCTCCACGCCTTCGGAAAGCAGCTTCGAGGTACGGAACACGCCGGCGTGTGCCTGCATCGTGGCGCGGATGTCGTTGGCCACGTTTTGCGTGTATTCGCCCGACGAGGACTTGTCGAGCTTGTCGAGACGCGAGAGCGCGAAATCAGCGGCGTCAGCCGGCAACGGCTTATGTTCCTTGATTTCCCGCACGTGCTTGACGATATGGTTGCCGGCCGCGCGGCCGAATACCACCAGGTCGAGCAGCGAGTTCGTGCCCAGGCGGTTCGCGCCGTGGACCGACACGCACGAGCATTCGCCCACTGCGTAGAAGCCGTTGACCGGCTCTTCATGACCCTTCGACGTACCCACGACCTGGCCGTGAATATTCGTAGGAATGCCACCCATCTGATAGTGGATGGTCGGCACAACCGGGATCGGCTCTTTAATGCAATCGACGTTCGCGAACTTCAGCGCGATTTCGCGGATCGACGGCAGACGCTTCAGGATCGTCTCAGCGCCGATGTGCGACAGGTCGAGCAGCACGTGATCCTTGTTCGGACCTACGCCGCGACCTTCCTTGATTTCCTGGTCCATCGAACGCGAAACGAAGTCACGCGGCGCCAGATCCTTCAGCGTCGGCGCGTAGCGTTCCATGAAACGCTCGCCGTTCGAGTTGCGCAGGATGCCGCCTTCGCCACGCACGCCTTCGGTAATCAGCACGCCCGCACCCGCCACGCCGGTGGGGTGGAATTGCCAGAATTCCATGTCTTGCAATGCGATGCCCGAACGTGCAGCCATACCCAGGCCGTCACCGGTGTTGATGAACGCGTTCGTGGATGCCGCGAAGATCCGCCCTGCACCGCCTGTAGCGAACAGCGTGGTCTTGCCTTCCAGGATGTAGACGTCGCCCGTTTCCATTTCCAGCGCCGTCACGCCCAGCACGTCGCCTTCGGCGTCGCGGATCAGGTCCAGCGCCATCCATTCGACGAAGAACTGCGTCTTGGCCGCGACGTTCTGCTGATACAGCGTGTGCAGCAGCGCGTGACCGGTACGGTCAGCAGCCGCGCAAGCGCGTTGCACCGGCTTTTCGCCGTAGTTGGCGGTGTGGCCGCCGAACGGGCGCTGGTAAATCGTGCCGTCGGCGTTACGGTCGAACGGCATGCCGAAGTGTTCGAGTTCGTAGACTGCGTTCGGTGCTTCGCGGCACATGAACTCGATCGCGTCCTGGTCGCCGAGCCAGTCGGAGCCCTTGATCGTGTCGTAGAAGTGATAGTGCCAGTTGTCTTCGCTCATGTTGCCGAGCGAAGCGCCGATGCCGCCTTGGGCAGCGACCGTGTGCGAACGCGTCGGGAACACCTTGGACAGCACGCAAACCGACAGACCAGCGCGCGCGAGTTGCAGCGAAGCGCGCATCCCCGAGCCGCCTGCGCCGACGATAACCACGTCAAACTTGCGACGCGGCAGAGAATTCTTGATTGCAGCCATTCTTTTACACTCTCCAGAGAATCTGCGCAGCGTAGCCCGCACATGCGAGCAGCCAGACGATCGTCAGCGCTTGAAGAAACAGGCGCATGCCAACGGGCTTCACATAGTCCATCCAGATGTCGCGGATACCAACCCACGCGTGATAGAACAGCGACAGCAGCGTGACGAACGTGGCGAGCTTCATCCATTGCGTTGCAAAGATCGAGGCCCAGCCGTCATACGAGAAATCGCGCGCGCCGAAGAACCACGCGAGCAGGATCACCGTGTAGACGGCCATGATGCAGGCGGTAATGCGCTGGGCGAGCCAGTCGCGCAGGCCGTAATGTGCGCCGACGACGAGACGCTTCGGACCGATTCGGTTATTAGCTGCCATTTTTTTAGAATGCTCCGAAGAGTTTGAGCGCAAAAGCAATCGTCAGAAGCGACGAAACGACCAGCACCACGATGGAGGTTTGCTTGCCCTTCTCTTTAGTCGTGAGACCGTGGCTCGTGTCCATGAACAGGTGACGCACACCTGCGCAGAAGTGGAACAGGAAGGCCCACGCGAGAACGAGCGTGATGAGCTTGACGATGATGTTGGAGAGGAAGCCCTTGAAGACTTCGAAACTAAGTTCGGAAGTCAGGCTCTGATCGAAGAGGTACAGCAGGAACGGAAGAAAAACAAAAAGCAGCCCACCGCTTAAGCGGTGCAAGATCGACACGCGCCCCGCTAGCGGGAGACGGTATGCCGTCAAAATCTGCCCGATACCGATGTTCCGGAATTCCGGCCTCGGTTTTTTTACGGCTTCAGCCATGCTAGACCCCTACTATGTAGTCACACTAATCCGCAATTTTAGCGCCTTTTTATATCGCGCTGCAGCGAAAACCACTACAGGTCCGTTACAGCACGCGCGATAAAGGCGCCTTCAAACAGGCGCGCGCGTGGGACGCGACGCCTTTTTTCGTCCCGATTCAGCTCAGATCGTTCTGATAGTAATACCCGGTTGTGACATACCAACCACGGCGCACCTCAACCGGCCGGTCTCCATATGTATAGGAGACGCGCTCGACCGAAAGCAATGGGAAACCCGCCGGCACACTCAACAGATCAGCGACCGACGGATCAGCCGCGACCGCGCGGATCTTCTCCGTTGCGCGGATCATGCGGGTGCCGAATTCCGTCTCGAACATCGCGTAGAGGGGACCTTTATACTCCGACAGCCGCTCGAGTGTGAGCCCGCGGAACACCGCGCCGGGCAACCAGATTTCGTCGAGTACGGTGACTTCGCCGTCGAACTGCAGCAAGCGCTTGATCAGCACCACCGGATCGGCGGGTTTCAGATCGAGTTGCCGGGCGATGTCCGCCGAAGCGCGCAAACGCCGGCATTCAAGCAGGCGGCTGACGTGCGGATGTTCCGCGCCGTCATCGGCCAGTAATCTGAGGAAGCGAAACTGGGCGCGGTCTTCATTGTGCGTTGCAACAAAAGTACCCTTGCCCTGGCGGCGCACCAGCAGGTTGTCGGCAGCAAGCTCGTCGATCGCTTTGCGCACTGTTCCCTGACTGACCTTGAATCTGGCCGCCAATTCGACTTCACTAGGAATGATCTCGCCAGGTTTCCATTCGCCGGTTTCGAGGCTCTGTGTAATCAAGCCCTTGATCTGCTGATACAAGGGGCTGAAAGTGGGCGACGTGGCGGGCGTGGCAGCGGATACACCCTCGCCCGTGGCCCCATGGCCGTTCGGATTCGCGGTGTTCGCCTGGTTCGAAGTCATCGGCGCATTTCATCATAAAGGGCCGGGCCGCGTCTAGGGTTTTCCCCGCAA
>JARLJF010000074.1 GCA_031291335.1 Pandoraea sp.
CCCACCGAGAGGGGAATGGATGGAGACCTTCCGGCCCCCGGGTCGATTCTGGAGAAGTTCGTCATGGCCGCCGTGCCTACAGAAATTTCCGATCATCGCGATGCGCCCCCGCGTGCGCGACATCCCGATGTGCTGATGCGGCCCGAGCGTCTGGCCGCGTTGCAACCCAGCCGTTTGTCGATGACCCGCAGCTTCATGCGTCAGGCGGTCGACGAGCGCTGGGACATCCAGCGCCTCGCGTTCGATATCGACGGGCAATCGCGTGGCACCGCGCATTACCGGATTGATGCGAACGGCATGCCGCTCGACTTCGTGTTGAGTTCGTTCGCTTATCAGGAAGAAGGCCGCACCGGCCGCATCATCGGCCGCGCCTGGGACATGATGGGCGGCCTGCTCGATGGCCCCGCCACCGACGCCCAGATCGCGCAGACCCGGGCCGAGTTGCCCAAGCTCTACGAGGGCCGCGCCACATCGAACACGCTCACTTGGGCACGCGCCAACCGAAGCTCGCGCGTTTTCGCCCATGCGGTCGATGCGCTGGCCGAGGGCCGCCAGCCCGACATCGAGACCGTGGCGCAGGTGTGCTACCTAATGCGCAATACCGGCATCGACGGCAATGGCACGTTCGGCACCCGGTCGTACAAGGCGCTCGAGCGCCGTCACCCGTTGCGCAAGACGCTTGCGGCGCAAATGGCGTCGGCGTACATGATGCGAGTCTTCGCGGTCGATCTGGTGAATCGCCTCGCGCATGCCCGCTCACCGAATGCGGCCGAACTGTCGCCTGAATATCAGCAGTTTCTGGGCATTGGCAACGGTTCGGCGCTGGGACTCATCTTCTTCCTGCACAACCATCCCCATCTGATCAACCGCTGGCTCACGGCGCGCGAGCAGGCGATTGTGGCGGCCAAGTCGCTCAAGGTGGATGCCGGTAGCCCGGCGGTATTGCATCTGCGCAACCTGCTCGATCGTGCGATCGCTTTCCGTCGCGAAGACCGCATGGAGTACGAGCACTTCGCACCGAGCGCGCTGGTGGCGAGCGAGTTGGCGAAGGCGCGCGAAGACGTCGATACTCTCTATCGCACCGGACTGGTTCGCGGTCGTCGCGTCACCTACGCGCTGAATGTGCTCGCCGACGCTCTCGAATCCGAGATCCATATCGAAGCGCACGAGACACTGCTCGCGCTGTATATCGAACTCGTGCCCGAACTGGCCGACCGTCTGGTTGCCGACGTGCTTGATGCCGAAGAAGAAATGCCGGTACAACCGGAAATGACGGCGGGCTATTTGCGCGACATCCTCCGTGCGGAATATGCGTGGGCGCTCGCGATGGACCTGACGACGGAAGCCTCGCGTCGCTACATCTGGTACAAGTCCGCCACCGCTGAGGAGCCGCGCCGTGGCCCGCGCGATGAAGTGGGTGACGCCCACCAATTGGGTCTCGACCTGCCGCGTTATGTGCAGCAGTTGGAAGCGGTGCTCGCCAGTGTGCCGCCGCAAACGCGCATGGCGCATGTGCTGCTGCGCCACCCGCATCTGCGCGCCATCGTGGCACGCATCCAGTCGCTGCGAGGGCTGCCGTATCACTCTCCGCAGATGAACATCATGGGCGACGACTTCATCCCGATTCACATCGTGCGCCTGCTGAATGTTGCGATTCACGGCGTAGATCGTCCGCGCGATTACCTCGGCCGCAATCTGCGCGGCGTGCTGTTCCTCGGCGCACCCACGCCCGACACGCTTCGTGCCGGTGCCGATCACGACTGGTTCAGCCCTCTGGAGCCCAAGCAATGAGTTCGACCTGCACTACCATGGCGGGCACGCTGCAAATCAGCCTGCGCGAGGCGCGTCTGACCCTCGACCGCGCCCTGCTGGAGACCGGCATGCCGTACGGGTTCAATCATGCCGTGCGCGAATGCGTGCTGATTTCCGAGGCACGTCGCAGCGCCGATCCGGCGCGTCCGATGGGCGGCTTTGCGCGCTACATGACCTTGCACGACGGCCTCAAACACGCCAAGCCCGACGCCCTGCAGATCGGCGCAGCGCAAGGCAGCACCCCGTTGCAGGTTGACTGCGCAGGGCAGCACGCGTGGGTCGTCGCGCAGATGTTGCTCGACTTGCTGCTCGCCGAGCACGCGGAGCGAGAGGCGACCACGCTCAACGCCATCGACGTCGCCGATCCGCACGAGCTTCAGGTGGCGATATGGCTGGCACAACGACACGGTGCGACGATCAGCGTCGCGTGCGGCGAGGCATGCAGCGCAACCGGCAACGTCACACTGACGCTGCACGGCCGCCGACTGCCACCGAAAGATGCCTCCGACGCGGCACTGCGCGACGTCATTCATCACGGACTGCCGGTGGACGCCACGCTGTGGTGGTCAATGTATCACCTCGCGCTCGGGGCGCTGGCCCCCGACAACATCGTCTCACGGCGTCATGCGGGCGCGAACATCGTCAACGAGAAGGGCCAGGTCATCGGCCGTCCCACGGATGACGACACCGACTTCTCGTTGCTCACGCGTGTTGAGCGAAGCACCGAGGCTGCGGGCAAAACCACGGCCTGAGTCGCCCGCAGACGACGACGGCAAAAGACAACGACAACGACATCCGATTCAAAAGCGCGCTGGCGGCAAGGGGCTGACGGCGCGCTCCTCTGGAGCAAAGGCAATGATTATCGACGGTCTGCAATGCGGTCACTTCACGCGTGAAGTGTTCGAGAGCCTGAAGCGCGGCAATATTGGTTGCGTGACGAACACGCTCGGATTCTGGGAAGGCGCGGTCGCGTCGATGGACGCCATCGTGAAATGGCGCAACATGGCGATGGCGAACGCCGATGTCTTCGGCATCGCCACGACGGCCGCCGAAATCGAGGCGCTGATTGCCGCCGGCAAGGTCGCGGTGCTCATGGGTTTTCAGAACACCGACCATCTCGAAGGCCGTATCGGCTATGTCGAGCTGTTTGCCGACATGGGCGTGCGTGTCATGCAGCTCACGTACAACAATCAGAACAGTCTCGGTGGCAGTTGCTACGAGGCGCACGATTCCGGCCTCGCCCGATTCGGCAAGGAAGTGATTCGCGAGATGAACCGCACGGGCGTGCTCATCGATGTCTCGCACGTGGGCAACCAGACCTCGCTCGAGGCCATTCGTCATTCCGAGAAGCCGGTGGCGATCACGCACGCGAATCCCGATTCGATATTCCCCCACAAGCGCAATAAGACGGACGACGTGCTGCATGCCTTGCGCGACAACGGCGGCGTGATCGGCTGCGCGGCGTATCGCAATATCGCGGGCGACTACTTCTGCCTGACGGTGCGTAACTGGTGCGAACTGGTGGCCCGTACGGTGGATATCGCGGGCATCGACCATGTGGCGATCGGCACGGACCGCAGTCATAACACGACACAGGTCGATCTCGACTGGATGCGGATGGGTCACTGGACCCGCGGCGTCGACTACGGTGCGGGATCTGCGGCCCGCCCGGGCAAGGCGGCACGTCCCGAGTGGTTCGAGGAAGTGCATCAATTGGGCGACGTTCATGGCGGCTTGCGCGAAGTCGGCTTCACGCCGGAAGAAGTCGACAAGATCACGCATGGCAACTGGCTGCGCGTGTATCGGGAAGTCTTTGGCGCCTGACGAAAGGCGCGCACCGGGCAACCGGCTGCGGCGCGGTGCTGGCGCGTGGTGTCGTGGGGACATCGCCCGGCCGGCCGCAGGTGGGTGCCTTTCCACCTCGTTGCGACGGTGATTCACTGTGGCAATGAGGTCGCGATAATGAAGCGATTGTGTGAATGGATGTGAGGAAAAGCGCGAGATGAACGGTGCCGATGTCTTGTGCGACACGCTGTTGGCGGGCGATGTCGACGTGTGTTTCGCCAATCCCGGAACGTCGGAGATGCATTTTGTCGCGGCGCTGGATCGCAAGCCTGCGATGCGTTGTGTACTCGGCTTGTTCGAGGGCGTGGTGACGGGGGCGGCGGACGGCTATGCGCGCATGGCCGACAAACCGGCCGCGACGCTAATGCACCTTGGCCCCGGCTTGGCAAACGGGCTGGCGAACCTGCACAACGCGCGCCGGGCGGGCACGCCGGTGGTCAATATCGTGGGCGAGCACGCCACGTATCACCTGCCCTTCGATGCGCCGCTCACCAGCGATATTGAATCGCTCGCACGCCCCATGTCGGCATGGGTCGGACGCATCGGACATAGCGACGACGTTGGCGAGCGTGCCGCCCAAGCGATTGCCGCCTCGCGCGCCAACGGCGGGAGCGTCGCCACCCTGATCCTGCCGGCGGATGCCGCATGGGGTGAGACGTCGCAGACCGCCCCCGGGGTGCCGCCCACGGCAGATGGCGGCATTCCGGACGACGCGGTATTGCGCGATGTCGCGTCGCGTCTACGTAATGGTCTGCGCAATGGTCGGCGTACATTGCTGCTGCTTTCCGGACGCGCCTTGCGCGCCGATGCGCTGGTCGTCGCCGGGCGTATTGCGCAGGCGACCGGCGCACGTTTGCTGGCGCAGCAATCGAATGCGCGGATCGAGCGCGGCGCGGGACGCGTGCCGATCGAGCGAGTGCTTTACAACATCGACGCGTGTACTGCGGATTTGGCGAACATCGAGCAGGTGGTGTTGATCGGTGCGAAGGCGCCGGTCGGTTTCTTCGCTTACCCGGGCAAGCCGAGCGACATGCTGCCGCCGGGATGCGACGTGGTGACATACACGACGCGCGGTCATGACGCGTTGGCGTCGCTGCGCGCCTTGGCCGAGGCGCTGGGCCTGAAGGCGGATGCGCCGGTAACACTGGCGGCGGCGGCAACACAGGAACGTCCCACGGGCGCACTGACACCGGCCGCCATTGCAGCGGTGGTCGGCCGTCACCTGCCCGAGGGCGCGATCGTGTGCGACGAGGCAATCACGTCGGGACACGCGTTCTTCAAGCTCACGATGGGCGCTGCGCCGCATGACTTCCTTGCCTTGACGGGCGGCGCGATCGGTGCCGGACAACCCATGGGCACGGGAGCTGCCGTGGCGTGTCCGGACCGCAAGGTGGTCTGTCTGCAGGCAGACGGCAGCGGCATGTTCACGCTTCAGGCGCTGTGGACACAGGCGCGCGAGCGATTGGACGTGGTGACGATCATCTTCGCGAATCGCGGCTACGCGATTCTTCACAATGAGCTGAAACAGGTGGGTGCGGGAGAGGCGGGACACAACGCGCGTCGCATGCTGGACCTCGTGGACCCGACACTGGACTGGGTAAAGCTCGCCGCCGGCATGGGCGTGGAAGCGACGTGTGTAGACACGATCGAGCGCTTCAACGACGTCTTCGCCATGGCGATGCGCCGCCGCGGGCCGTTCTTGATCGAGGCACGAATTTAAGTCTGACCGAACAATGACGGCGCGTCTCCGAACGTGCCATCCGAAGAGCACTGCAACCTTCCGAGCCGCCGCAAGCGGCTCTTTTTTTGATCGCTTGGGAAGGCTCTTGAATACGTGGTTGAGGCGTGGAAATCAAGCGTGATAAGCCCTTGATTTATTGGGTTACCACGTCGAATCAGGGGCGATATAGCGACACGTGCTGCGCATTCGGGAGTCTCGGCGGATATCGTCGTGCAAGTGCTTCGCATTGGAGAGATTCCCGATCATGCAAACAACCTTATGGCTTTCCTACGATCTCGGCGTTCGGGCCGATTACACATCGCTTTATCAATGGCTGGACGACATGGATGCCGTCGAGTGCGGCAACAACCTCGCCTGTCTGAAACTTGAAATCACTGGCGAAAACACGATCCCTGAGTATGTGAAGTGTGAGTTGGAGGCCCATATGGCCTTCGGCAAGGGCGACCGCCTTTACCTCGTCTGGAGAAACGCTCAAGGCGTCAGCCAGGGTCGCTTTATCATCGGCAAACGCAAAGCACGACCGTGGCAGGGATTTGGAAAGGCCAGTTCAGATGAGGATGATGTGTGATGCAAAGAAGAATCCTCGTCGATACCGGCTACTGGATTGCCCTACTGAACGAAAGGGACAAACACCACGCCGCGGCTCAGGCAATGGAAAGCAATCTCACGCTGGGCCACCTTTTCGTACCGTGGCCAACGCTGTATGAATGCGTCAACACCAGAATTTCCCGCCGCAGGGATGCCGTAGCACGCTTCAGACAATTCATGCACCGGCCCAATACGGAATTTGTGGACGACGCCCCTTACCGCCATGATTCGCTCGACTGCGTTTTGGACGCTCCTTATCGTCGCCTGAGCCTGTCGGATCACGTCATCAGATCGATGCTTGAGGACGTAGACCTGTCGTTCGACGCTTTTATCGGTTTCAATGTCGACGATTTTTATGACGTCTGCGCGGCCCGAGGTGTGGAAATGCTGGACGGTAACTAAGCGCCCTACACACAGCCCCCGTCCATCGAAACCCGCGCGGCAAACAAAAACGCGCGCCCGAAGGCGCGCGTGAGGCGTTGCGGGTCAGAGCGCCGCCCCATCAGAACGTGTGCCGAACCCCGAACTGCACACCAGTGGTGCTGTCCCCGGCATCCGGCCGGTTGAGCAGCGTGCCGCTGGGCGCTTGCGCAGCGCCCAGCGCATAACGCAGCCCCTTCGAGTTCGTGATGTACGCCGCCGACGCGTACAACGTGGTGCGTTTGGACAGCAAGTGCAGATACATCATGCCGAAGTGATTCGCGTGTCCCTTGCCCGGAAACGTTGCGACATCGCTGTTCGCCGCATCCGCCTTCACGTCGATATACGTGTAGCCCAGGCTCAGTTGATCCGCCGGCGTAATGAACCACGCCGCGCTCACGGAATACAGATCCTTGTTGATCGTGTCGTCCGATTGCTTGTTCTTGAAGTACCCGAGATACAGACGGAACGGCTGGATATCGTAGCTCCCGCCGATCGCATACTGACGGTCCACCACACCCTTGTAGGTATTGGGCGCACTCACCAGCGGACGCGCCTCCACATACCCCGCCAGGAAATACGCGCCGTTGCCGCGATACTCGACAGCAACCTGCGACGACGTGCCGTTCGCCTTGTTCTGCGCATCGTTGCCCAGCGAATGATGCAGCTCCGCGCGCCAACCGGCCACACGCGGCGATGCGATCATGATGTCGTTGGAATTGCGGAAGTTGTAACCCGATTCCGTGCCCAGCCCCGCGCCGTACGTGCCGCCGTAGAACGCCGCAATATTCCCCAGAAACATGAAGAAGATGCTGTTCTGCTGGCCGATGCGGAATTCGCCGTAATTCTCATGGCTCATCCCCACCCACGCCTGACGGTTGAACATGCCCCCCGCCACCGACCCGGTGCCGTTGTTCATATTGAAGCCGTTCTCCAACTGGAAGTTGGCCTTCACGCCGCCGCCCAGCCCTTCCGACCCGCGCATGCCCCAGCGCGAGACCTGCAAGCCGCCGCTATCGACGCCATACGCCGAACGCCCGCTGCTGAAAATCCCCGTGACATAGGTGTCAATCACGCCATAGAGCTGAATATTCGTTTGCGCCCGTACCCCGGAGGCAAACGCTGCCGCCCCGGCCGCGAGACAAATCGCCGCTGTGCGGGCTCCCGTCGTTTTCATGGTCCTGCTCCTTGCATAGGTGTGCTCTGGTAACTCGCTTACGCGAGGCTTGCTCTCAGGGCACAACAACCGGGCGGGCTTGTCTTTTGTTTTGCGTCTCGTCTACTCGCGGCCCTCATGCGTGCGTTGACCACATCGCATGCACCACCGGCACCGGAACGAGCGCTGCCCTCCGCTTTTGCACAGGCAAAAGCGTTTCCACCGCCCCTCGTTTCGGGGGCGTTCTCTCCAACGTTTCACGACTCAGGAACGAAACCCGGACGAGGCCGCAAGTCCCCGTCCGGTCGGGATCAGGCTCAGTCGCCCAGTACGTGCGTATGCACCGGATCCCAATGAATCGGATGACGACTGCCGACCGTCACCCCCTGCATATCGATGTTCGGCACCTTCACGCGCAGCGGCAGACCCGCGCTCTCACCGATCACCAACGCGCTATCTCCGTAGTGAATGACGTTCTTCACTTCCAGATGCGCATCCTTCACGCCCGCGGAGCAGGCCGTCCCGCCGCCGGACCCGAGGCGAATCCACTCGGGTCGCAACAGCAACGCGACCGTCGCTCCCGCCGAGCGCTCGGACACCGCAGCGCGCACGCGTCCCAGCGCCGGCGACGCATACTCGCCCTTCGCACCGTCCACAACGCTCACATCGATGAAATTGCTCTCCCCGATGAACTCGCCCACGAACCGGGTGCACGGCGCCCCGTACAGATCCAACGGCGCAGCGAACTGCTCGACCCGCCCCGCGTTGAACACGGCAATCCGGTCGGACATGGTCATCGCCTCGCCCTGATCGTGCGTGACGAACACCGTGGTCATGCCCAGTTCCGTATGCAATCGCTTGATCTCGATCTGCATCTGTACGCGCAGGTTCTTGTCGAGCGCCGAGAGCGGCTCGTCGAGTAACAACACGTCCGGCTCGAACACCAGTGCACGGGCCAGCGCCACACGCTGCTGCTGTCCCCCCGAGAGCTGCGACGGCATACGCTGCCCGTGCTGCCCCAAGCCGACGATCTCCAGCGCGCGCTGCGCACGCTTGATCTGATCGGTCGAGTTGACCTTGCGCATGCGCAGCGGAAACGCCACGTTCTGCACGGCAGTCATGTGCGGAAACAACGCATAACTCTGGAACACCAGGCCGATATTGCGTTGATGCACCGGAATCTGCACCAGCGAGCGTCCGTTCACACGAATATCGCCGGCCGTCGGTGACTCGAAGCCGGCAATCATCGACAGCGTGGTCGTTTTGCCCGAACCACTCGGCCCGAGGAACGTGATGAACTCACCTCGGCGAATCTCGAGGTTGACGTCGTCCACCACGCGATGAACGCCGTCGTATGACTTGCACAACTGGCTGACATGCAGATAGGCATCGCTCAGCGCGGGAGACGCCGCACTGGTCGTGGCCATGACACCGGCGGAATGCATCGACTTCATAAACATGGAAACCTCTGTGACATAGAGCGGGACGGCGTCGTCAAACAACAGCGACCGCCTGCATGGCCGAGCGCTGCAGCGCCGCCTGACGACGCGCCTTCATACGGCGCACCACGATCGGCGTGAGCGAGCCGATCACCACCAACGCAAGCAACAGCGTCGAGACCACCGAAATCACCGGATCGGCCTGCGTGCGCAAGCTGTCGAACATCTTGCGCGGCAACGTCGAGACATCGCGCCCCGAGATGAACAGCGACACGATCGCTTCGTCAAACGAATGAACGAACGCGAACATCCCCGCCGCGAGAAAACCCGGACGCAGCACAGGGAACGTCACCAGCCAGAAGGCCTGCAACGGGGTCGCACCGCAATTCGCCGCCGCACGCTCCAGCGTCCGGTCGTAGCCCTTGAGGCTCGCCGATAGAATCAGATAGGCGATGGGTGTCGACAGACAGGTGTGCGCAAGAATCACCCCGAGGTACGTCTGCGTCAGACGCAGCGAACCGAAGTAATAGAAGTAACCCAGCGCGACCACGATGTTCGGCACGGTCAGCGGCAGCAAAATCAACAGACTGCCAAACGCACGGCCACGGAATTCATAACGCACCAGCGCGAACGCGGCCGGAATGACCAGCGCCAGCGTGAGCGCCGCCGTACCCAAACCGATGAGCAGACTGTTGATCGCAGGGCCTGTCCAGGTCGGATCGGCGAAGAAGGCCGAGTAGTACTGCATCGACCATGCCGGCGGCGGAAACCGGAACGATTCCGAGGCCGAGAACGACATCGGGATCACGACCAGTAGCGGCGCGCCGATCAGGATCGCCATGATGACGGCAAAGCACTTGAGCGCCTTCATTTGCCTTTGCTCCAGAGTTTGTCGAGACCGAAGAAACGGTTGTAAAGCGCGTACAGACTGAGCGTCGCACAGGCCAGCACCACCGCCATCGCGGAGGCGTCGCCGAAGTTGCCGAACTCCTCCATCTGCTGACCGATGAGTCCGGCCATCATCTGCTCGCTCGGGCTACCGAGCAGCACCGGCATCACGTAGAAGCCCAGCGAGACGATGAACACCATCGTGCAACCGTTGACGATGCCCGGCAGCGACAGCGGCAAAAACACCGCACGAAAGGCCGCCAGACGATTCGCCCCAAGATTGGCGGCCGCCTTCACGAGCGCCGGATCAATCTTCTTCATGACGGAATACAACGTGATGGTCATAAGCGGGAGCAACGCATGCACCATGCCCAGCGTCGACGAGAATCGGGTGAAGAGCAGCTCCGGCGGCGTCTCGACGCCCATCGCGCGCAGCAGACCGATGATCGGCCCGCTATTGCCCAGAATGATCATCCACGCGTAGCTGCGCACGAGGAAGCTCGTCCAGTAGCTCATGCCGACAACGAGCAGAATGCCCGCGCCGAACCGGGCGCTGGCCTGCGTGAGGCAGTACGCCAGCGGATAGCCCAGCGCCAGGCAACACACCGTGACGAGCAGCGACGTGAGGAACGTCATGCCGAGCACGCGCAGATAGAACGGGTCGGCGAAGAAGTGCACGTAATTGGCGAAGCCCGGCGTCGGCTCGGTGAAACTCAACCAGAGCACCTGCGCGAGCGGCACCAGAAAGAACGCCGCCAGAAACACGCTCAGTGGCGCCAACAACAGATAAGGGCGAAGCTTTTGCATGACGTCAAAGCCCGCTCAGCGAACGACGAACTGGTCGAAGCGACGCGACAGTTCGTTCAACTGCGGCCCCATCTTCGCCAGATCCTGCTCGAAGGCGAGCCGGTAGTTCGCCGGGTAGGTCGGCATGCCCTTGGCTTGCGCTTCAGGAATGTACTGGAACACCCGCTGATCGACCGGACTGTAGTCGGCCTGCATGCAGAATTTGGCGAGTCGCTCGGCCTTGAGCGCCGACGCCACGAACTGCCACGCCTGCTTCGCACGCGGCGTGCCCTTGGCCACGACCCAATACGCGCGGTCGATCTCCCCTTGATTCCAGACGAGATCCACCGGCACGTTCTGACGGATCAGCGACAACGCACGGCCGTGCCAGATCGCGATCGCGTTGACTTCGCCGTCGCGCAGCAATTGCTGCGATTGCTGGCCCTGGGTCCACCAGACACGCACGTCCTTCTTCAGACGGTCGAACGACTTGAACGCCCGATCCAGATCCATCGGATAGACCTTGTTCGTCGGCACGCCGTCGGCGAGCAACGCGAGCGGCACAACACGTGCGGCATACCGTTGCAAGCTGCGCGGCCCGGGGAAGCGCTGGGTGTCCCAGAACTCGGCCCAGTTCTGCGGACCGCCGTTGGCGAACTTGTCCTTGCGCGACGCAATCACCGTCGCAAACGCATGGGTGGCAACGCCACTCAGATAAGCCTGTCCCGGCGGCAATTGCTTCATGTCGATGATGCTCGTGTCGATCTTCTCGACGAGACCGGCTTCGACCGCGCGAATCAGTTCGCCGCCGCCCAGCGTCGTGACGTCGAACTCATACACGCCCGTGCGCGCCTGTGCTGCGAGCTTGGCGTACGAGACCGGCGACACGGTGCGAATCGGAATCCCCGACTCCTTCGTGAACGGCTCGAACAGATGCGTGGCGGCCGCCTTCTCCCAATCGCCGCCCCAGGTATTCACAAACAACGGATCGGCAGCACGTGCCGTATGAACGAACGGTGCGCACACTGTGGCGCTAGCGGCGGCACCCAGCAATTTGATAACGGACCGGCGACCTGCCGACGGATTCGATGTTTCGTTTTTCACGTGTTCCTCGCAATCATCTCAACGCTCCTGAGGGAGCGATCGGGGTGGTACCAATCTGGCGCTTTGCACGTATTAGAATTTAAATTGGTCACATCAAATAGTGCCGATCAATTAATGTTTGATGGGGCCAATTTTCGAGCAACGAACTCGGGTAATCCCTGCTTGCGCCTTATTTTTCTGATGTTTTGGCACTATCGTGCAGTATTATCCGCCGGTGACATGGCTGTTATGTCGATTTTTTGCACCTCAATGGTGCAATTGCTCTTAATGTGGGGCCAATCGCGCTCCGAGGTGCCGCTTTCATGCAGATTTTGCTGTCCGATCTAATCCTTCAGCATCTCGAACCGAACGCGGAAATCCCGCGCAACCGGCAGCTTTACAACATCGTGCGGGCGTCCATTCTCGATGGACGACTGCCGGGTGGCACGCGGCTGCCGGCCTCACGCGACCTGGCGCACGAACTCTCGATCTCGCGCAATACCGTGCTCTATGCATACGAGCAGTTGCGCGCCGAAGGCTATGTCCGCTCGCGCACGGGCGACGGCACCTTCGTCACCGATGCCATTCCGGAAGAGTCGATGGCGACCCGGCCCGGGCGCGCACCCGACGTGCCGCCCGATGCCGAAGTCACGCTCTCGCAGCGCGGGCGCGGACTCATCATGGATGCGCGTGCGTCGCGACGTCAGGCGGGCGCGTTCATGCCCGGCGTGCCCGATCTCGAAGCGTTTCCGCTCAAGCAATGGACACGCCTCGTCGAGCGTCACTGGCGTCGGCGCACGCCCGAGAACCTCACTTATGGATACGGCGGCGGTCATCCGGCACTCAAGAAAGCCCTGGCGCAGCATCTGCGCAGCGCGCGCTCGGTCGAGTGCGAGCCGGAGCAGATCATCATCACGGAAGGGATTCACCAGGCGATCCACCTGTGTGTGCAGATGCTGACTGACGTGCGTCATCGCGCGTGGGTGGAAGACCCCGGCTACTGGGGAATTCACAAAGTGCTGCAGGCGTATGGAGTCGAGACGATCTCGATTCCGGTTGACGGCGAAGGGCTGAACCCATCACCGGCCGACTGGCGCAAGCCGCCGAGACTGATCTTCGTCACGCCGTCGCATCAATATCCGCTGGGCCATGTGATGTCGCTCGCGCGGCGCAGGCAGTTGCTGCAATATGCGCGCAAGCACGACGCGTGGATCGTCGAGGACGACTACGACAGCGAATTCCGTTACGCCGGGCGGCCGATTGCGTCGTTGCAAGGGCTCGAATCGGGCGCGCGCGTGCTGTATGTCGGCACCTTCAGCAAGACGCTGTTCCCGGGCTTGCGTATCGGCTATCTCGTCGTGCCCAAGGCGATGGTGGAACCCCTGCAACTGGGCCTCGCCGAACTGTATCGCGAGGGCCGCTGGATGGAACAGGCGGTGCTGGCCGACTTCATCGGCGAAGGGTATTATTCCGCGCACATTCGCCGTATGAGACTCACGTACGGACGACGCCGCGCGCTGCTGCAAGACGCCATCCGGCGCCATATGGGCGACGCGCGGCTGATCTCGGCCGACAGCAATGCGGGGCTGCATCTGACAGTACGGCTGCCGCCGGAGGTCGACGACGTGTCGCTATCGGCGCGCGCGCAGGAAGTCGGTCTGATTGCCCTGCCGCTATCCCGCTATTATCTGGAGCAACCACCGTTGCAGGGACTTGTCCTCGGCTATGGTTGCGTTCCCGATGAAGCGATTGAACCGTCGCTCGCCAAGCTCGCGTCGCTGCTGACCTGACACACGACGCCGCGCTTGGCGAGCCCGATCCCTCCCGACTCCGATGGATGTTGCGTGAACAAGAAGTCCAACCTGACTGCCGACGACGACAGCATTGCCAGCGGGAAGCCCGACGATGAAGGCGGCGTGCGCCCCCTGTCGTCCGCGCTCAAGACGCTCGAGGTACTCGACGTACTGGGCGCGTCCGATTCCCCCATGCGACTCATCGATCTGGCGCGTACGGTGGATGGCAGCCGTGCCACCGTCTATCAGCGGCTGCTTACGCTCGTGCGGGCAGGCTGGGTGGAACTCACCCATGATGGTCTGTACCGCCTGAGCCTGCATGCCGCGCGCGTGGGCGATGCGGCGCTCGCGCACGCGAGTCTCGGCGACCGAGCCGAAGCCGTGTTGCGTCAATTGGCGGACACCACAGGTGAGACCGCCTCACTGGCGGTGGTCGACGATGGATTGATCCGGATTGCGCGCCGTGCGGAGCCCCATGGCGTGCTCAAGGCGGAATTGCGTGTGGGTGCGGTTCTCACGCTGGACGGCAGTGCGTCCGGGCGCATTCTTGCCGCCTTCTCGCCGCAAGGCACGCTCGACGCGCTAGTGCGCGCGGGCGGTGTGCTGGCCGACCGGCACGTGATCGAAGCGGCGCGTCAGACCGGGTACGCCACCTCCAGTCAGCGCGACATGCCGGACGTCATGGCAGTGGCAGTCCCCGTGGACGATGCCCAGCAGCAATGCTACGCCGCGCTGTCATTGGTCGGTCCGGTCTCACGATTTGATGCCCAGGCGCTGCTCGGCCCATTACGCGAGGCTGCCGCGGAACTCACCGCGATGCATCAGCGTCAGCACATCGACATACGCCGCCCCTGAGATTCTTCGGCAGGCGCTCGCGTCTATTCGGCCGCGGGAGTGCTTGCCGGTGAAGCCGTCGGGGCCTGCGATGCGGCGGGGGCCGAAGCTGCCGCGTCCTGCGCCGCCCCCAAACCATTCGTCTGCCCTCGCGCCGCGATGCGCCGGTCGAAAAACGCGGCGAGCGTCGGGTCGTTCACTTTGAGATCGAACTGAAGGTCGTCGACGGCGTTGAAATACCCGTCGCACAAGCCGGCTTTCTCGGCCTCGGTCGGTTGGTCGTCGATGCTGCGCGCGTACACAACGAACTGACGCTCGACCAGCATGGGCAACTGCGTCTGCAACAGGTCGTCGAAACGTTGCCGTGCCAGACTGTCGGTGTAGGTGGCCTGCAATTCGGCGCGTACCCGGCGGCCTTCCGCGAGATAGTCACGGTGACGGGCTTGCCACGCACGCAACGCCGCATTGCCGTGTGCCCGGGTCGGCTCACCGTAGAGGCCGCACTTCTGCACGAGCCGCTCCAGCACCCGCCCCACCCCTTCGGGCGACGCAATCGCCGCGCCCATCAGTTCGGCATCGTTCTTGTATTGCGGCGGCTGCGCGAGCGCCATCGCCGTCCACACGACACCCGCGCCTGCCAGTGCACAGGCGAGCAGGCGTCGCAATGCTTCGCCACGTAGGATCATCACCATCTCAAAGGGATGGCGGGCTCGGACGGCCACGCTCTCAGAGATATCGCATCGGCCACGACGTCGATGGCTGCATCTTAGCCGATGTGACACCGGGACGTGCCGCAGCCGTGAGACGCGGCCCGCGATCGGACGAACGTCAGAGGGATATCAAACCGACGTCGCGACCGGGCAAGCCTCCGGCCCGAGTTTCGCCACCATATGACGTACGAAATCCTCAAGCTTCGACGACACATAGCGTCCGGCCAGATGCACGAGATGCATCGGCTCGCTCAGTTGCGCATCGGCCTCTAGCACGCGCACTAGCCGCCCCGCCTGCACCTCGGGGGCGAGCAGATACTCCGGCAGCAGCGCAATGCCCATGCCGTGCACCGCCGCCTGCAATTGCGCGAGCGGATTGTGAGCGATGAGTCGTGCGTCACGAACGGCACCGCCGCTCGCTCCCGCCTCGGTAAACAGCCAGCGGCCCAACACGTCGTCGTAACGGAACCCCAGGCAATCGTGCCCGGCCAGATCGGCGGGCTGGCGGGGCACCCCGCGCCGCGCGAGATAGTCCGGCGACGCGCACGCCACGCGCGTGACACCGCGCAAGGTGTGCGCCACGAGCCCTGGCTCGGGGTTCCCGCCCGCCTGAAAGGCCGCGTGAATCCCCTCCTCCTCGAGATCGACCGCGCGATCCTTGAGCGCGAGATCGAGTGCGACATCCGGATGCAGTTGCAGATACTCGGCAAAGATCGGCATGAGCAGATGCGAGCCCACGGTCGTCGGCGCGCTCACACGAAGCTGACCGACCGGCCGTGAAATCGCCGTCGACATCGACGATCCCGCAGGCCCGGTGTCACCCAGCGCGTCGGCGTTCTCCACCCGCGCCAGCACTTCGGCACACTCGGTGAAGTACCGCTCGCCGAGTTCGGTCGGCACCTGACGCCGCCCGCTACGCCGCAGCAGTGGCTGCCCGAGGCGCGCCTCGAGCACCTGCACATGACGCGCCGCCGTCACCGCCGACATGCCGCAAGCCGCCGCGCCGGCCGACAGACTGCCGGCGCGCACGACCTGCACGAACACCTCCATGCATTTGAGGCGATCCATGGTCAGTCGCGCAGCTTTGCCCGCTCGATGGACATGTGCGTCGGCATCATGTTGGTGTTGGCGTTATGCATCACCCAGAGCGAGCCCGCGACAATGATCGCGATCAACCCTGCGGTACACAGGAAGATCACCGAGTTCTGACGCTGGCTGCGCTTCGCGCCAATGTGCAGGAAGTACACCAGTTGCACGACCAGTTGCGCCACGCACAGCACGACGATGGTCACCAACCCCATTCCCGCCGGCACCAGCTTGAGCATGACCGCGCCGAACGACGCGAACGTCAGCACCAGCGAGAGGAAGAAGCCGATGACGTAATCGCGCAGGTGACTTTGCGAGGCATACGCCGCATGGTCGTGGACTTGAGCGCTCGTCATACGAACTCCCGCAGATAGACGAAGGTGAAGACACAGATCCAGACGAGGTCCAGAAAGTGCCAGAACAGGCTGAGACATTGCAGACGGCGGCGCACCACGGCGTCGAAGCCGAAGCGGCCGATCTGATGGATCATCACGACGAGCCACAACAGACCACAGGTCACGTGAAGGCCGTGCGTGCCCACGAGCGTGAAGAACGCCGACAGGAACGCGCTGCGTCCCGGGCCCGCGCCTTCGTGGAGCAATGCCGAGAACTCATAGACTTCCATGGCGACGAAGGCCGCGCCGAGCGCGAACGTCACCCACAGCCAGCGCTGGACGATGGCCTCGTTGCCCGGACGCATCGACAGCGACGCGAGACCGAACGTGAAGCTCGAGAGCAGCAGCAGCATGGTCTCGCCGAGCACGAACGGCAGCTCGAAAAGCTCGCGGCCAGTCGGCCCGCCGGCCGTGTTCTGAACGAGTACACCGAAGGTGGCGAACAGCACGCAGAAGATGAGACAGTCGCTCATCAGGTAGATCCAGAAACCAAGCGTCGTGGTGACGCCGGTGTCGTGATGACCGTGAGCGTGATCGTTGGCCGACGCCGCAGCGCCGTGCCCGTGATGGGAATGAACGGATGCCGAGGACATCAGGCGGCCTTTTGCAGGGATTGACGCGCAGGAAGCGCTGCACGCAGGTCGGCAAAGCGGGCGTTTTCGATACGCTCCACTTCAGCCGCCGGCACGTAGTAATCGACGTCGCGGTCGTAGGTGCGCCACAGGAAGACGGCGAGCGTGGCAATCAGGCTCGCGCCGGCCAGCCACCAGATGTGCCACACGAGCGCGAAGCACATGACACCGCTGAAGACCGAGACGAGGAACCCGGTGCCGGTGTTGCGCGGCATATGGATGTCTTCGTATTGCTTGGGCTCGCGCCACGCGAGGCCGCGCTCTTTGTCGTCCCAGTGCTGCTCGAGCGAGTCGATGTGCGGCACATGCGCGAAGTTATAGAACGGCGCCGGCGACGACGTTGCCCACTCCAGGCTGCGCGCGTCCCACGGATCGCCCGTCAGGTCACGGTTGGCATTGCGCTCGCGAATGCTCACGACAAGTTGAACGATGAACGACAGAATGCCCAGACCGATCACGGCCGCGCCAACGGCGGCGACGATCAGATACGGCTGCCAGTCGGCCTGTACGTAGTGGTTCATGCGACGCGTCATACCCTTGAAGCCCAGCACGTACAGCGGCATGAAAGCCAGATAGAACCCCACCAGCCAGCAGGTGAACGAGATCTTTCCCCAGCGCTCGTTGAGCGTGAAACCGAACACTTTCGGGAACCAGAACGTGATGCCGGCAAGGCACCCGAACACCACGCCGCCGATGATGACGTTGTGGAAGTGGGCCACAAGGAACAGCGAGTTGTGCAGCACGAAGTCGGCCCCCGGCACGGCGAGCAGCACACCGGTCATGCCGCCAATGGCAAACGTCACCATGAAACCGATGGTCCAGAGCGTGGACGAGTGGTATCGAATGCGCCCCTGATACATGGTGAACAGCCAGTTGAACAGCTTCACACCGGTGGGGATCGAGATGATGGTGGTCATGATCCCGAAGAACGCGTTGACGTTTGCCCCGGAGCCCATGGTAAAGAAATGGTGCAGCCACACGAAGAACGACAGAATGCCGATCGACGAGGTGGCGTAGACCATGGACTTGTAGCCGAACAGGGGCTTGCGCGAGAACGTGGCGATGATTTCAGAGAACGCGCCGAATGCCGGCAGAATCAGGATATACACCTCGGGGTGACCCCAGATCCAGATGAGGTTCACGTACATCATGGCGTTGCCGCCCAGCTCGTTCGTGAAGAAGTGCATGCCGAGATAACGATCGGCGGTCAGCAGCGCGAGCGTGGCGGTCAGCACCGGGAACACGGCGACGATGAGGATGTTGGTGATGAGCGCGGTCCACGTGAACACGGGCATCTTCATCAGGTTCATGCCGGGCGCACGCATGCGCAGGATGGTGACGATGAAGTTGATGCCGGTCAGCGTGGTGCCCAACCCGGATATCTGTAGCGACCAGATGTAGTAATCCACCCCGACGGTCGGGCTATACCCCAACTCGGAGAGCGGCGGATACGCGACCCAGCCGGTGGCGGCGAAGTCGCCCACGAACATGGACATCATGACCAGCACAGCGCCCATGGCGGAGAGCCAGAACGACAGGGAGTTCACGAACGGGAAGGCCACGTCGCGCGCACCGATCTGCAACGGCACGATCACGTTCATCAGGCCAAGCACGAGCGGTGTGGCCACGAAGAAGATCATGATGACGCCGTGCGCCGTGAAGATCTGATCGTAGTGATGCGGTGGCAGGTAGCCCGCTTCGCCGCCGGCGGCGACCGCCTGCTGTGCGCGCATCATGATGGCGTCGGCAAAGCCGCGCAGCATCATGATCAGCGCGAGCACGATGTACATCACGCCAATGCGCTTGTGGTCGACGGAGGTGATCCACTCTGTCCAGAGGTAGCCCCACTTCCGGTAGTACGTGATGGCGCCGAGAAGCGCCGCGCCACCCATCAGCACCACGGCAAGCGTGCCCATGATGATGGGCTCGTGCAGCGGAATGGCGTCGAGATCGAGTTTTCCGAACATGACTTACTCCGTGAGCGCGCGCTGGACAGCAGGCTGTGCACCGGCTCCGCGCTCGGGACGCTGCGCGAGAAGCGCGCGGCTGTCCAGTTGGCCGTCTACGCGGCAATTGGCGGCGGCGATGATGTCGTCGATGGCGTTGCCAGAGACACGCATCCCCTGTGAGCTGCCATCCATGGGGCCCATGTATTTGCCGACGATGGCGTCGAACAGGCCCGGCATGACGTTGGCGTAGATCGGCACGGGCGCACCGGTGCCCGGCTGCTCGAGCTTGACGTAGGTAGGCGCGTCGAGGGTGTCAGGCACGCCCTGCGCTTCCTTGACCCATTTGTCGAAGTCGCCGCGCGAGGTCACGTGGGCCTTGAAGTGCATGTCCGAGAAACCTGCCCCGCTGTAAGCGGAGGACATGCCGTCATAGATGCCGCTCTGGTTGGCAATCAGGTGCAGCTTTGTCTCCATCCCCGACATGGCATAGACCATGCTGCCAAGCTGCGGAATGAAGAAGGCATTCATCAACGATTCGGCCGTGAGCTTGAACTCAACGGGCGTATCGACCGGCAACACGAGCTTGTTGACGGTGGCGACGTGGTAGTCCGAGTAGATGAAAAGCCACTTCCAGTTGAGTGCCACGACTTCGACGCGCACAGGCGGCTTGTCAGACGCAATGGGCTCAATAGGGCGATAGGGATCGAGCTTGTGGGTCGTCTCCCAGATCATGACGGCAAGCGCCACGACGATGACGACAGGAATGCTCCACACGACGATTTCGATCTTCGTCGAGTGTGCCCATTTGGGCGAGTAGGTCGCCGAGGTGTTGGTTTCGCGGTAACGCCAGAAGAACACCAGCGTGAGCACAATCACCGGAATGACAACGAGCAGCATGACGCCCAGGGCGATCAGGATCAGATGCTTTTCCTGTTCGCCAACGCTGCCCTTCGGGTCGAGCAACTCCAGCGTGCAACCGCTCATGGGGACCATCGCCAGCGCCGCTGCGACCCGCGCACACCACATGCGCCAACGCGCGCCGGGTGTCGTGTCTGCCCCTCCCCTCAGGGGGAGCGAGACGTTATGCATGGACATCTTAAGCCTCTATGTATGGATATACTATTTGCGTGACGAATGCTACGCATACGCATATTCCATACATCGCGACATAATGACGCAGGGCGGAACCTCGCTGGAGACTTCTGGTGCCGGTTTTTTCGTTCTTTCTTTGTTGACCGACAACCTCCTTTTTATCTGTCCTTCTCCCTACTTACCCCCTCAGCAGCGCCAGACCGAGGCCCCCTTCCGCCACTCAGACAGTGACCCAACTCGCAGCAGAAGGGGGCCCCGGTCCGGCCTCATACGTCCTACTACCCCCCTTTGGCCCCCTGGCTTTGCCTGCTCCGACGCTCAGAACCGCCAGGTCGCCGATACCGAACCCGCTACGTCAGCATTCCCCGCCTTGTAGACGTTGCTCGATACCGCCGCCCCCAACACCACGCGCTGCGCCAGTCGATACGACACCCCAGCCTGCAACCCAAGGCTGTCTCGACCCACCACCTCACTGCGTGTCGTGAAGGTCGCGCCCGGATAACCCGCGAAGTAGGCACTCTGTGTCACCGCACCGCCCGTCAACTCATGGTTCCACGTGACCTGCAAATTCCCCGTCAACGCATTGCCCGTAATCATCGGCAACTCGAATCGCACCTCACCGCCAAGACGGCTGCGCAGCGAATTGAACGTCTTGCCGTCAACGTGCAAACGCACACCGTCAGCATTCCCCTCAGTCAGGCTCGGGCGATACAAGGCCGTGTAGTCGAGCGCCGCAACCGGCCCCGCACTCGTCGTGCTACTCAACTGCCAACGCCATCCCCCGCCCAGGGTCGCCGACGCCGTCGCACCCGTCCATGTCCCCCGCGGGCTGGCCGAATACCCGTTCACGGCAATCGTGCGGTCAACCCGGCCATCCTCCACCCCCGCCCGCACCGACGCAAACGCATGCGGCCCAGCACTCAGATCCGGCGCGTAACGCGCATGCACGCCGACGTCCAGTGCCGTGGTCCTGCCGGAGCCAGGCGTCTGTCCGTCCAGACGTGTCGACTGACCACTGACGGCACCATGCGCGCCAAACGTCCAGTCACGTCCCTCGCCTGCCACCTTCTCGACGCCGAACACCACGCCATACGTGTTGCCGCTCGCGCCCGCCATGTCGCCGTCGCGACTCCGCCAGTACCCGCTGCCGAACGGCATCGCGAATGCCCGCCAATTTCCCTTGAGCGCGCCTTCACCTGCGCCCTTGACGCCATCGGCCCCCACTGCGGCCGCCACCATGTCGGTGATCTGGCGTTCGCGCAACAAGCCCCCGGTGAACATCGCCCCGTACGCCGCCGGTGTGAGTTGAGGCAACGTCTTGGCAATGCCGCTACCGTCGGCCGACGAAAAGTCGAGCGCGGTAACGAGGGGCTGCAAGTCCGCGCCAACACTCCCCGCAATCTTGTCGAGCGCCGCGCCGACCCGCTGGCCGTTACCGTCGGTGCCGTACTGGGAATAAGCATTCGCTACGCGCGCCACCGCCACACGATAGGTGTTGCCGCCGAGCGACGTCGCAGAGGACACGAGCGTCGGTGACGACAGCGAGGTCGTGACGTTGGCAAAGGCCCCCGTGATACTGGACGCACTGAGCCACTGGTCCGACGTGACGCTGAAACCGTTCGCGTACCAACTACGTTGCGGCGCGATCGCGAGCGTGCCGTCCAGAGTCGCGTTGCCAGAGACCAGCAATTTGCTGAAGCTGCCATCCCCCGAGAGTGCAGACAGCAGCCGTCCCGTGCTGGTTTGGGTATAGCCGCCGTCGATACTGATGAAGCTCCCCACCAACAACGGCGCGACAGTGCCCTCGTTGACGAAGTGTCCGGCAGCGTTGAGCCGGTAGCGGCTGTTGCCGCTGAGCATCGCGCCGTTGGCGACAGCGACGTCGTAGACGGTATGGTCACCGTTGATCTGCGTGGTCCCGCCAACCATCGACACCGACAGGTTGTCACCCACGATGTCGCCGTCGAAGCGCAGGTTGAAGGTTGAATCAGGCTGCGTGGTCGCTCGACCGTTCGCGTCGGGCGTCAGGCCGAATTTGAGTTGCGTCAGGCGCAGCGCACCGTTACCGTCACGCTGCGAGTAGGACGAGAGAATGTCGCCATAAAGCGCCGCCCCGCGCATGATATTGATCTGTCCGACATAGCCGCTCTCGGACATGTAGAGCGAGGCGAATTTTCCGGCGAGCCGGCCCGTGACATCGACTTGCGATACCAGCGGCCCGTCGATTTCGTCGGGCAACGCCAGCGCTTTGCCCGACTCTTCGCGAATGTACGAGCCACGATATTCGAGGTTCTGCCCTTCTCCGAGAGGGTTGTAACCGAAATCGAAACTCGCCGCGATGCCGTGCTCGCCCATTGCCTGAACGTCGCCACGCTGTACGAACGTGTGGTTTTTTCCGTAGGTAAACATCACGCCACGACCATAGGCGCCGTCGGCATACACACGGGTTCCAGGCAGCACGGTGACGGTATTGGCAACGCCGTCGACCCGAACGCCCGCGCCCCCGGGGCCGCTGGTCAACAGATCAGCCAGTTGCGAGACGTTGTTGTAGCTGCCGTAGATGTGCAGCCCCAACCCTTGCGTAGCGGTGTTGTAAGCGTTCGGCACGTAAGCCGTGCCATCCGCGTTGCGACCGAAGTAAGGTCTGTCGTTGACGAGTGTCAGGCCGTCGTTGTAGATCGAACGGCCAAAGAAATTGCGACGATCGATGTCATAGCCGAGGTCCTGAAGCGCCGCCAGTTCGGCTTCCATGAACCCGGTGTAATTGCGATACGACTGATGACTCATCAAGCTGTTTTTCAACTCGATGTGGGACATGAATGGCAGGTCAGGGTACTTGACGTTGTCGGTCGTGGCCGTCGTGGACACGGGAATCCCCTTCATCGCGCCTGCCAGCACTTCGCTCACGTGATTGCCCGCAAAGTACCCACCCTCATCACTGACGTCGAACGGATTGGCTGACGGCGTAGCGACACAAACCGGACAATGGATCACCTGTCCCGGCTGGGCCGGATTGCCCTTACTGTCGCGCAAATGGGAGGTCCAGACATCGAGTTGGTCAGGGAAGGACGCGGTGTACGGTGCCGACCCCGAATAGTTCATGACGATATTGGCACCGATGCCCAGGCTGTGGGCCACCTCGTGAAAAATCACCGCAGGCAGATCGGCCTGCCGATTGAGCGGGATCTGCGACGGGATGTACGGCGCCGTCGAGAACTTCATGTCGGTGATGGTGATTTCCCCGTGCGCTCCGTAAAATTTAGGCTCAGGAACCTCGTTTTTAAGCAGCATTGAAACCACGAGCGTGTTGGCGCCCTTCTCGTCGGCACCAAACGGACTGTAGGCATGGGTGCCTCCAGTGTCCGACAGGCCGATGTTGAGGATCGCTGGCGTCTGCCCCTGCGGGAACCTCAGGATTTCGCCCCAATAGCGCAATGCCGCCACCGTCTGAGCCCTTTGCGTTGCCGAAATAATACCGCTGGACGGCACCCCTTCCTCACCCGCTTTGTCCGGCGCCCGATAGTTGCCAAAGGAAGGCGTCACAAAGCGCGCAGTGATGAATGGCACTCCGTTTGCATCAGTGATGTACTCGATATCGTCGTCTGCGTCGGCCACTGGCGACACCATCATGCAAAGCGCCGCAAACGCGACGCCAGTCATCCGAATCGTCTTCATTCAGTACTCCGTATCCATTTTTGGCTTTTGTAATGCTTTGAAATACGAAGCGAATGGTACGGAGTACCCCTGGGAGAGTCACTGCGATTTATACGGGGTTTGAAACTCATCGCCCGCAAGCCATTGTTAAGCAAAGACTTTTTCAGTCTCCCTACCGCCGATTTCCGGAAAACCGGCCCAACTTGTACTAATCACAGTTTCGCCAGGAAGGGCCGGTGACGATACTTCACTCACCGACTGACGCAACACAGCGGCAGCCGAAACCCGAAACCACGACACACCGAATCAAGGAGAAACACCATGCCCGCCATCATCACCTACGGCTTTCCCGCACTCCTCGGCCTCGTCGGCGTCATCGCCCCGATCTTCGGCTGAACCGCCGCTCCCCCGCCCCTAAACCCGACCTGAACCCGGAGAACGACACCATGAGCCACCTCTACGACTTCATCGAGAGCCTTCTGACCAACGACACCTGCGTCGAGGCCGGCATGCAGTGCGCCATCACCGTCGGCCACGTCTTCGGCTACTGAGCCACTGACAGGCCGAACACGATTACCCAACTCGTTCATCAAGGAGAAGCAACATGCTGGAAATCCTCGCTCGCGGCGTCATCGAACTGTATGAAAAGGTCGCTCCGCTCCTGCCGATCCACTTCTGAATCACGGCTCCAGGAGAAACAACAGGGTCGACGTCCTCATTCGCCTGGGTACGGAACTGTTTGAAAAATTCGGTCATCTTCTGCCCTTCGCCCGTGAATCAATATGAATGCCACGAAGAAAGGACCGCCCCGGAGCGGTCCTTTTTCTTTGCGCTTCAAGGCGAAGCCATGTCGCAGAACCGATATGTCACCGATGTGGCATTAGAGGAAATTTCGCCGCACGGTGATTTTTTAGTAGGATTTCACTATTCCATATAAAAAAACGGGGCCAAAGGGATGTCATCTCCCACCAAAGTTTTCTGCATCGAAGACGACCGTGATTCGGCAGACCTGATTCGCGAGGATCTGACGGATCGGGGCTATGTCGTCAAAGTGGCGCACGACTTTACGACGGCACTGGCGACGCTCGCGTCATTCATGCCGGATGTCATCCTGTGCGACGTCAATGTGCCGGGCATGACCGGCTTCGAGTTTCTGGAAAGCGCCCGCAGCATCATTCAGGGCGAACGCAAGATCCCCTTCATCTTCCTGACAGGCAACGCGGACAAGGAATCGATCATGCGCGGGCACAGCACCGGCGCCGACGAGTACATGCTCAAGCCGGTCGACTTCGACGTGCTCGACACCGTCATCCGCAAGTACACCGAGCACGAGGAAATGCCCGATGGCACGCCGCTGCCGTTCGGCCTGACCAAGCGGGAGGTGGAGGTGCTGCAATGGTCGGCACGCGGCAAGACATCGGCCGAAATCTCGATCATTCTCGATCTGGGCAAACGCACGGTGGACTTCCACATCGACAACGCCCGCGAGAAGCTCAATGTCGCCACGCGCACCGAAGCCGTGGTACGCGCCGCACTGCTCAATATCATCCAGCTTTGATCGCCTCAGATCTCATTTCCGCGACGGATCGCCCGCATGGCTAAAGCGTCTTCATCACCCAACAAGCAACTCCCGATCCGGCGCAGGATGTACCTCCTGCTCGCCCTCTGCCTCATCGCCATGATCGCGGTGGGCGTGGTGGTGCACCGCGAAGTCGACACCTCCCAGCGCCGTGCCATCGAGGCCGAACGCACGCAGATCGAACACCTCACGGTGCTTGAGGAACTCAACGACTACATCTCGGACTTCCGCACCGTCGAGTCGGAAGCCCTGGCCCCGATGTCGCCCAAGGCGCTCGCCGATATTCGCGCCGCCGCCGCAGAATTCGACGACAAGATCAAAACGGCCGCCGAGCGCTATCAGAAGGTGCTCGTCCACGACGAATTCCGCCTGGCTTTCTCGAAATTCCAGACGCAATGGGCCCAATACCGGCGCGCTTCGAATCAGGTGTTTCAACTCGCGCAGGCCGGCAAACTGAACGACGCCGCGAAGCTCTATCGCGGCGAGTCGAACAACAAATACACGCAAGCGAACAGCACCTTCGGTTCGCTGGTGTTTCGCAGCACCGAAGCCCTGATCAAGGAAGTCGAGGCCAAGAACAAGACGGCCCGCAACCGTCTGCTGCAAATCGACGGCCTGATCGCCGCGATGATCGTTGTCACGCTGCTCTGTCTGATCTATGTGGATACGGTCATCCTGAAACCGCTCACGCGCCTGATTCGGCTGTCCGGCAGCGCCGTGACAGGCAAGGAAAAGCTGCGCCTGCCGTGGCTGTCGCGTGGCGATGAAATCGGCACGCTCTCGCGCTCGCTGGCCAAGTTCCAGGAGAGCACGTCGTCGCTCGTGCGCAACCAGAAGCTCGCCACGGCCAAGAACACGATCCTGCAACGCGCGCTGGCCAACGAAGAACGCCTCAACAACTTCCAGAAGACCTTCAGGTCGATGGCCACGCACGAGTTCCGCACGCTGCTCAACGTGATCGACGGCCATGCGCAACGCCTGCTGAGCCCGCGCAACGAGGAAACGGATTCGAGCCCCCGCTATACGAAGATTCGCGAAGCGGTCGGCAAGCTCAACAATCTGATTCAGAACTGGCTGGATGCCGCGCAAAGCGCATCGCTCGACGATCCGAAGTTCGGCAAACGCACGGAGCTGTCACTCGTCGCGCTGCTCGAGGACGTGCGCGGCGTCGGCTCGGACATGTTCCCGAGCGCGACGATCACCGTGCAAGCCGCGCAGGGTCTCGACAGTCGCATGATCGGCGACAGCAACGTGCTGTTCCATGCCTTCATCAACCTGATCAGCAACGCCACCAAGTACACACTGGCGGCGCCCGCCATCGACATCGGCGTGTCCGACGCCGGCGAAGCCTTGCGTGTGGTCTTGCGCGACAACGGCACCGGGATTCCGGAGGACGAACTCAAGGAGATCTTCCAGATGTCGTTCCGCTCGCGCAGCAATGCCGTGCTGGAGGACGGTTCCGGCGTGGGACTTGCAGTGGTTCACGCCGCCATCGAGTTCCATAAGGGCACGATCGAAGTGACGAGTCAGGTCGGTGTCGGCACCACGTTCACGATCATGCTGCCGAAATCGCCTCAGACCAACGAGGCCACCGCCTGAGGCCTTCGGGCTCGCGCTGGACGGACACGCAAAAGGCCGGCAATGCCGGCCTTTTGCGTGTCCTGCTGATGTCTTCCGACTCCCGCTGCTGCGGGGCCATCCCCTTCAGGCGGGCGGCGCCACATCCGCAGGATCGTTCGAACCGCCCAGCGCCTTGTAAAGCGCCATACGGTTGTTCAGCCGGTTCAGGCGCACCCGCGCGTCGGCGGTCTGCGCGTCGCGCAGGCTCTTTTGCTGAACAAGCCAGGGTTGAATGTCGATGGCGCCCGCCAGGTAGCGTGATCGAAAGAGCGCTTCCGCGCGCTGGGCCTGCGCCAGCGACAAGGCCCGCTGCTCGCCCTCCTTCGTCAGTTGCTCTTTTGCCGAGAGCGCATTCTCGACCTCGCTCAGGGCCGTGAAGAGGCTCTTCCGGAAGTCCACCGCCGCTTCGTCAAATTGCGTTTGCGACACCTTGATCTGCAATTGCATGGTGTTCCACTGGATGAACGGCAGCGCGAGTCCCAGTCCCACGGTTCCCAAGGGATTGGACAGCACGCGTTCGAGCGACGAACTCGTCGTGCCGAGGGTGCCCGTGAGCGTGAACGTCGGATAGAAACTCGTGCGTGCGACGTCGACATTGGCGAGCATCTTTCGCAGCCGCAACTCGGCGGCGCGCAGATCCGGCCGGTGGCTCAGCAGTTCGGCCGGCAACCCGGCCGGCACGATCGGCAACGCCTGCGTGGGCAGCGCAGACGGCTCGGCAGCCGCCTGCTGCGGTGGCCGGTCGAACAGGATCGCCAGTGCGTTACGGTTCTCGGTGCGTTGTTGCAACAGGAGCGTGAGCGCTGCGCGCTGGTCCGACAGCGACTGCTCGGCTTGCGCCACGTCCAGCGCCGAGACGGCGCCTGCGGCAAAGCGCGAGCGAACCAGCGCGAGAACTTGCGCGCTGTACGCGATATCGCTTTCGGCGTAAGCGATCACCTGATTCAAATACCCGATCTGCCAGTAGTACTGCGCCGTCTGGCTGATCACCGCCAGCCGCGCCGTTTCGCGGTCGGCCTCGGTGGCCTCGAACTCCCAGCGGGCGGAATCGCGTTGCGCGGCGAGTTTGCCCCACAGATCCAGTTCGTAGCTCGCCGTGCCCGTGAGGCCACTGGTTTGCGTCATCGCGTGGTTATCCAGCCTGCGCGACACGCTGCCCTGACCTTGCACCGTCACACCGGGGGTGAGATTGGTATCCGCCAGACCCGCTTGCAACTGGGCGCGATACGCCCGGATACCCGCCATGGCGAGATCGTTGTTGACAGCCAGCGCGTCGGCGATCAGACGGTCGAGCACCGGGTCGCCAAACGCACGCCAGAAGTCAGGCGCGATCGTGTCGGCTGTAGCGAGTGGCGCCGCAGCGGTAGCGGACGCTACCGGCGCCCCCGTCCACTGCGTCGGGACCGGCACGGCCGGCAGCGGATCGTGACGCACGCCGGCGCAACCTGCCAGTAGTGTGGCTGCGCTGGCGAGCGCGAGTACCGTGCGGGTCAGCGCCGGGATTCGGATCGTAGAAAATTCTCGAGTCATCAGACAGTACCTCAATCGCGTGCAAGGGCTTCGACCGGGTCCAGCCGCGCCGCATTGCGCGCAGGCATGAAACCGAACACGACGCCGATGAGCGTCGAACACAGGAAAGCCGTGACCACGGACCCCATCGAAAACACCATTTTCCATTTCTCGACAAACAACGAGAAGATGAAACTCGCGCCGAAGGACAGCGCGATACCGATAGCGCCGCCCATCAGACACACCATGACGGCCTCCACCAGGAACTGCTGCATGATGTCGCTCTGCCGGGCCCCCACCGCCATGCGGATTCCGATTTCGCGCGTGCGCTCGGTGACCGACACGATCATGATGTTCATCACGCCGATGCCGCCCACGACGAGCGAAATCACGGCAATCAGCGAGAGCAGCAGGGTGAGCGACTGGCTCGTCTTCTCGACGGTCTTCACCACGCTATCCATGTTGTAGGTGAAGAAGTCCTTGCGCCCGTGGCGTTGCGTCATGAGCGTTTCAAGACTCTTCTCGGCCGCCTTGCTCGGCTGACCGTCACGCACCCGCACCGTAATGCTGTCGACATTGCGCTGCCCGAACAGACGGCCAGCCGCCGTGGTGTACGGCACCCAGATGTTCAGGCTCTTCATGTCGCCAAAGGCGCTCTTCTTCTCTGCCGTCACGCCAATCACCACGCACGGCAGGTTGCCCACGAAGATCACCTCGCCCAGCGGGTTCCGATTCGTGCCGAACAGTTTGCGACGCGTGTTCTGGTCGATCACCGCGACCTGCGCCTGGCGACGCACCTCGTCCGGCCCGAAGGCAATACCCTGCGCGATCTTCATGCCGCGCACCTGGAAGAAGTGCTCGCCCACACCCGTCACCATCGCGCTGCCATCGATATTGCGATACCGCAGCAACAGGCTGCGCGCCGTCTCCGGCGTGACGCTGTCGACATAGACCTGCTCGGACAGCGCACTCACGTCTTCGGGCACGAGCGTCTGAATCGTGGTGGCGCGATTGTCGCCCCAGTCCTTGCCGGGATAGATGTTGATCGTGTTCGTGCCAATGCTGCCGATCTCGGCCAGCATGTAGCGCTTCGCCCCTTCGCCGATCGCCACGATGGAGACGACCGACATAATGCCGATGATGATCCCGAGCATCGTCAGGAAGGTGCGCAGACGGTGCGACACCAGCGCGATCCATGCCATGCGGAATGCCTCGGCAAACCGGCCGATACCGCCGTGCCAGAGGTGCGGCGGCAACGCCCCGCCGTGACTGGCGTCTGCCGCAGCGGGATCGGCTGAGCGTGCGATCGAGGTAACGCGCCCGCCGGGGGCTGCCGCCTCGCCTGCCTCGCTTGTACCCTCCGCTGCCACCACGTCGGGAACATCGACCACGGGCGTGTTCGCCCGGTCGGCCACGACCTCGCCGTCGCGAATCTCGATGATGCGGCGGGCGTGCGCGGCGACCTTCTCGTCGTGGGTCACGATGATGACGGTGTGCCCGAGCGCGTTGAGTTCCTTCAGAATCCGGATGACTTCCTTGCCGCTGCGCGTATCGAGTGCGCCAGTCGGCTCATCAGCCAGAATCACCTCGCCACCATTCATCAACGCGCGTGCAATACTCACACGCTGCTGCTGACCGCCCGACAACTGGCTCGGCCGATGACCGGTACGGTCGGCGAGTCCCAGCCGTTCGAGCAACTTCTCCGAGCGCGCGCGACGCGCCGCGTGCGGCATGCCGGTGTAGACCGACGGCATCTCGACGTTGGAGGCGGCGTCCAGGTGCGGCAACAAGTGATACCGCTGGAAGATGAAACCGAAGTGTTCGCGGCGCAACTGGGCCAGCGCGTCGGCGTCGAGATCGCGCGTTTCACTGCCCGCCACGCGGTAGCTGCCCTCGCTCGGGTGATCGAGACACCCCAGAATGTTCATCAGTGTCGACTTGCCCGAGCCCGACGCGCCCATGATGGCGACGATCTCGCCCGCATCGATGGTGAGATTCACATCGCGCAGCACGACGACATCGCGGTCCCCCGCCGGAAAGCGCCGGGTGATGCCGGTTAGCTCCAGCATGGGGTGCGGGCTGGCGTTCAAGGGGGATTGGGCAATGGCGCTCGACATCCTCGGCTTCCTCTTCCTTTTCCTTTGCCTTCACTGACCCGCGCTGGCCGAATCTGCGACCGGCGTGGACTCGCCCGCCTCGCCGATCACGACACGCTCGCCAGCCTTGAGCCCCTCGCGCACCTCGACCTGCACGTTGTTGTTCAGACCGGTGACGACCTGACGCGTCACCGCTTTGCCGTCGTCACCCAACACACGGACCTCATAACGGTCGGCGCCGACCTTCTTGCCGAGCGCCGCCACCGGCACGCTCAGCGCCTGCTTGGCCGTGCCGAGCAACACATTGACCTGCGCCGTCATCGAGATGCGCAGGCGATGATCCGCGTTCGGCACCTCGAACAGGGCGTTGTAGAACACGGCCGTGTTGTTGCGCGTAGCACCGCCGCCGAGCGTGCTCTGCGTATCGAGGAAGTTCTGCGGAGCGGGTTCGATCGCGCGCAGCTTGCCGTAGTAGCGCTTGTCCGGGTCGCCCAGGATCGTGAAGTACGCCGTCTGCCCCGGCGCCACACGGATCACGTCGGCCTCCGAGACCTGCGCCTTCACCGTAATCGTGTCCAGATCGGCAAGCTTCAGGATCACCGGCGCCTGCTGCTGCGCAATCACGGTCTGGCCTTCCTGCGTGACGATCGCGACGACCTCACCGTCGATGGGGGCGTCGATGCGCGTGTAGCCGACGTTGGCTCGGGCCGACTCGATGGCCACACCGGCCTTGCGCAGTTGCGCATCGAGCGCCGCGAGCGTGGCACGCTGCGTGTCGAGCGCGGCTTGTGCCGACTCGAAGTCCTGACGCGAGGTCGAGTTGTCGGGCAGCATCTGCTGTTGACGCACAAACGCCAGTTCCGCCTGCTTGAGCTGCGCGGCGGTGGAACGCTTCTGCGCCTGAAGGTTCTGTTCGTCGGCCTCGGCCTGACGCAGACTGTTCTGCGCCAGCACCGGGTCGATCTGCGCGAGCCATTGCCCCTTCTTCACCTTGTCGCCGAGCTTGACCTTGAGCGACTTCAACTGCCCCGAGACCTGCGCGCCGACGTCGACCTGCTGGAACGCCTGAAGCGTGCCGGTGGCGAGAACGGTGTTTTCGAGATCGTTGCGCTCGACCTTGGCGCTGATGTACTGCGGCGGCTTCGGGGCCGCAAGACTACGCAGACCGAGCACCACGAGAACGACGAGCACGACAAGGCTGGCGACAAGATAGCGTCGGCGGCGAATGAACTGGATCATGGAACGAAGTAGGCGATCAAAGAGGCACGTCGAAAAAAACGCTGCGCAAATCCGTTGCCACTGGCTGGCCGGTTGGTCTGCCGGTCGAACGGACCGGCTCGATCACCGCCCCGAGGCACCGTTCGGAGCACAAAAAGTTGAGAGTTTAAGACGTTTGGCGGCTTTACAGACCATCCTTACCAAAGACCGCAGCAAAGATATCCCGCCAACAACGACGACGAACAGGCTGTGACACTGAAAAAGAACGCGCATCAATGCGTGCCGATGAAGGGGAAAATGGCGACCAGACCGTCGATGAGGTTGGACAGCAGACCGGGAACGTAAGGCATGACGGACTCCTTGATGTAGTAGAAAGACGACTGGCTTCTCTCGTCCCGACGCCCGGAAGACCTGTCTGCGGGCGTCGTTTCGTTGGAAGCAGTGTCGCACCGCCCCACCCCCTTGAAAACTTGTACAAATCACAGCGCGCACGCCTGAGCGCCTGCGCCGCACGGGTCAAAAATCGGGAAAATCGCACGAAGTGATATATTCCCCCGGCACCTGAAGGGACATTATGAAAACAGAGATCTTCTACGCCCTCTACCTGATCGCCATCGTGACCGAGGCGATGTCAGGCGCGATCATGGGGATGCAACGCGGCATGGACCGCTTCGGACTCGCCTTCATCGGCATGGTGACGGCGCTGGGCGGCGGCACCATCCGCGACGTGCTGTTCGGCCGCCATCCCCTGGTCTGGATCGCCCACCCGGAGTATTTGCTGCTCACGCTGGGGGCGGCGACGCTCACGTCCATCGTCGCGCGCCACGTGCACCGGCTGCGCATGACCTTCATCACCGTCGACGCCATCGGGCTCGCCGCCTTCACCATCCTGGGCTGCGACATCGGCATGACGGTCAGCACGAGTCCGATCATCGTCGTGCTGGCGGGGGTGCTCACGGGAATTGGCGGCGGTATGCTGCGCGACCTGCTGTGCGGTCAGGTACCGCTGGTGCTGCGCCGGGAGATGTATGCGAGCGTGGCGTGTATCGCGGGCGCGATGTACGTGGTCATGCTGCGTCTGGGGGTCGAGAATGGCCTTGCAACGGGGATCTGCTTCGCCGCAGGCTTCATCATCCGGATGCTTGCCGTGTGGTTCGGCTGGCGTTTCCGCACGTTCGAGAACGAAGCACCGGCCGAGCCGATGCATTGACTGAGGGCGCTCGGCAGGTGCTACCACTCAGACATCTGCGTGGGAGTGCGGCGGTCACTGAGACGTCGCCGGAGCATCGGCGCGCTTGACCGGACGCCGCGACTCGCTGATTCCCCCGGACGCTTGCCGCCCGGTCTGGATAGCGCAGTAATCGAGCGTCTGGCGCAGCAGCGTATCGACCTTGCGCAACGACAGACCGTGACGCGCGGCGACTTCTTCGCGCGTGAGGTCATCGATCCTCAGCTCCACCAGCACGCGGCGATGGTGCCCGGACATCTCCTCCAGTGCGCGGCCCAGCGCCGCCAGCTCCGAGCGAGCGCCCGCGACCGCCTCGGGCCCCGGCCCACGGTCCGGCAGCACGTCAAACACTTCGTTCTCATCGGCCAGCGACGCCCACATGCTGCGACCGCGCATCTGGTCCACCGCCAGGTTGTAAGCCATCCGAAACACATAAGTCTCGGCGCTGTGGACCGCGTCCGGCAGCGTAGCGCTGCCAAGCCGCACCCACGCTTCGTGCAAGCTGTCGCTGGCCGTGTCGGAACAGCCGATGCGGCGCGACAGCCGACGCAGCAACCGGTCGTAGTTCGACTCCAGGCACCCGCGCAGCATCTGGGTCGCCGCACTTGTCTGCTCGCCCCAGCCACCTTCCTGTGCTTCTGCCAGGGCGACGCCGACGTTGCTTACTGTGCTCAGTTCCACGTCAGCGTCTCCCGTGCCCCACTTTCCCCGTCCATCTTCTGCGCGAACATTGTGTGCCCCCCGATACCCATGAACGCTTTGATCTGTCGGCCAACTGCAAGCCTCAATGACAAGACGGATATCGAAGGGCAAATCCGCAGATTATTTTGTAACGGGGCGTCCAAGCGTCACGGTGTCCGAGCGCAATGGCCAAGATATCCGAAGGTCATCTCGTTTTAGGCGCCTCGAACACCTCGGCCGCGACAGGGCCGCCAAACCCGTATTTCGCGCGCGGGCGCAGCATGAAGGCCTGCGTGCGTTGCTCCATCACGTGCGCGACCCATCCCGCCGAGCGGCCGATGATCCAGAGCGCCGTCGACGTCCCGTCAGGCAATCCCAGCGCCCGTGAAAGCGCAACGAGCCCGGTCGCCAAGCCCGGGTGCGCGTTCACTTCGGTCCGCATGCGTTCAAGAAAATCGAGCGTCAACCATGTGTTTTCCCGCAGTTTGTCGTCAATCGCAACGTCGTCCGTCTCGTCCATCAACTCGCCCGCGATCTGCATCATCAGATCCGCGCGCGCATCGCCGCCGGGATACAACGGGTGATTGAAACCGAGCAGGCTCGCACCGTACTCGCGCACCCGACCGACACGTGTGTCGAGCGCATCGAACGGCTCGCACAACAACAGCGTCTCGATCTTCTCTGTGCTGGTGCCCGTGGTGAAGCCGATGTGCGAGCCGATCGCCGCCGCCACACAACCGAACAGGTCCGCATTGGTGGACGCCGCGACACGCGCCGAAAAAGTCGCTGGGGCCAGTTCGTTGTCAGCGAGCACAACGAGCGCCGCATTCATCGCCCGCAGTCTCGCAGGGGTGACCGCGCTGCCCGCCGCACGCAGAATATGCGCCGCGACGCTTTCACTGTCGGCACGCGCGGCAAAGCACCGCTGCGGCCCGATAAAGCCGACGCATCCGGCCATGCAGTGCAGCATCGCCCGCGCGGCCTGCACGGCAGTCCCATCGGCAAGCTCACGTGCGCCGCGTCCGTGCATCGCCAGCGCGAACGGCACCATGCCCAGCAGGTTGCCGATATCGGCACTCGCCACCTCCCCGTCGTAGGTGGACAGGAAGCGCAACACATCCGGCGGGACTTCCTGCACCGGCCATTCGGGAATGCTGTCCTGCCAGATCCCCGTCATCAACAGATGCACCACCGACTCGAACGACGCCCCGCCACTCGCCAGATCGATCGCCAGCCGGTTGCGATAGCGCGGGCCATGCGGCGTGATCTGGGTAATGGCCGAGTGCAACACGGGGTCGCCGAAGCGCATGGTCGATTCGGCCACGGCGCCCGTGGGTGCGCGCCCGCGCTTGCGCGTAGCCAGACGCTCCACGTCACGTCGGAGATAGAGACTCTTGCGTCCGTCCTCGTGCGGCCGCGCCCGGATCAATCCCCGGCTCACATAGGCATAGAGCGTGGCCGGCTTGATGTCGAGAACGCTCAATACTTCCTCGCGCGTCATCAGATCGTTCTGCTGCGTCATTGTCTGCCTCGGTCGTCCCCATCGTTCCTATTGCCCCTCCCGACGGGCGAATACTCACGATTTCATCGAAATTGCGAGACATGATGCCATAGGTATATTGACTTTAATAATCAATATTGATAAACAAAAAAACGCCCAGTAAAGTCAACTCCGGATAGCACAACAAAGACACTGCGGACCGGTCTTCCCGGCACCCGACAGGTCGCCCCATTCGGAGACAAGGCATGGCCCAAGACATCCCGTCGCGGCAATCGGAACGCATCGACGTTCGCGACGCGCTGCAATCCGCCCCGCTCGGCGCGTTTCATTACTGGCTGGCCACGCTGCTGGCACTGATCCTGCTCTTCGACGGCTTCGATCTCTACAACGCGGCCTATATCGTTCACGACGTCACCGCGCTCTGGCATCTGTCGCCGAGCCAGATCGGTGTGCTGCTGTCTTGCGGACTGGCAGGGTTCGCCGCCGGGTCTGCCGCCTCGGGGCCGTTCAGCGATCGGATCGGGCGACGTCGCGTGCTGCTCACCGGCATCTGGCTCTCCGGCCTGATGAGCCTCGCCATCGCGCTGTTCGCTCACGATCTGCGCACCTTCATCGCACTGCGCTTTTTGATGGGCATTTCGCTGGGTCTGCTGATGCCGGTCGCCGTCACCTACATCAACGAGATCGCGCCCAAGCGCAGCGCCAACGTCTTCACCATCGTGTTCTTCTCGTGCGGCTGGATCGGCGGCGCAACAGCGTCCGGTTTCATCGCCGCGTGGCTGATTCCGCAGCACGGCTGGCAGAGCATGTACTACGTCGGCGCGCTGTCGGTTGTGCTGGCGCTGGCATTGCAATTCGTGCTGCCCGAGTCGGTCTCGTTCCTCGCTAGCCGTGGCCGTCAGGACGAAGTGCGGGCACAGCTCACGCGCCTTTGGCCGGCACGTGCAGGCGAGTTTGCGAACGCGACCTTCACGTCACCGGATGCCGGCGTGAAAGCCGGCTCGGTAGCGGCGCTCTTTTCGAGCGAATTCCGCCGTCAGACGATCTGCCTGTGGGCCATGGGTGCGCTGTCGCTCTTCTCCTCGTACGGTCTGTCGGGCTGGCTGCCGACGATCATGCTCAAGCGCGGTGAAAACCTCTCGACGAGCTTTGCTTACGGCTCGCTGCTGGTCTTCGCCTCCGCGTTCGGCAGCCTGCTCACCGGCGTGGTGGCAGACCGCATCGGCAATCGCCGCCTGGCCATGTCGCTCGCCTGGTTGTGTGGGGCGGCCGCCATCGGCGTCCTGGGGACGATCACCGGTGGCTCCGTGACGTTCGTGGGCATCGTGGTCGCGGGCATGTTCGTCATCGGCACGCAAACGGTGCTCAACAATCTCGTTGCCGTGAGCTACCCGACGGAGATTCGCAGCACCGGCGTCGGCCTCTACCTCGGCATTGCCCGCGTTGGCGCGATGTGCGGACCAGCGATTGCCGGCGTGCTGCAACAGGCGACCGGCGGGGCCGGCGTGATGTTCGTGGTGCTGGGCGCCGCGCTCGTGACCGCCGCCGCGCTGGTGTTCCTCGTGGCCCGCCCCGAAAGCCTGCCCAAGGCCCCGGCGTTTGGTCACTAATTTCGGTCACTGACTTTCTGCGGATGGGCGGGCAATGCGCGCCTCCGCGCATTGGAACGCGTCATGCCCAAGCTCACCCTCTCGCTCGCCGTCAACGATTACGACCATGTGCGCGACCTGCTCGACGGCCGCGTTGTCGCGCAAGGTATCGACCTCGTGCCCTCGGTGCTGCCGGTCGAAGAAATCTTCTATCGCACGACCCATTTTCAGGAGTGGGATCTCTCGGAAATGTCGCTCGCGAAGTACGCGTCGCTGCGCTCGCAAGGCGACGATCGTCTGATCGGCCTGCCGGTGTTTCCCTCGCGGGTGTTCCGGCTGTCCTCGCTCTATGTGCGAAGTGATGGCAGCGTGGCGTCGCCGGCCGATCTGCGTGGCAAGCGGATCGGTGTGCCGGAGTGGGCGCAAACGGCATCCGTCTACTCGCGCGGGTGGCTCACGCACGATCAGGGCGTCGCGCTGGCAGACGTCGAATGGCGGCAAGGCGGCGTCAATCAGGCAGGGCGGCAGGAGAAGGTCGCCGTGCGTGTGCCCGACGGCGTGCGCTACCGACCGTCCCCCGAGAAGTCGCTCACGGCCATGCTGCTCGACGGCGAGATCGATGCGATTCTCAGTGCCCGTCCGCCAGCGCCGCCACCGGGGCGCGAGCATGAAGTCGTGCGATTGCTGACGGACTTCGAGACCGCCGAGCGCGATTACTTCGAGCGGACCGGCGTCTTCCCGATCATGCATCTGATCGTCATGCGACGCGACGTTTTCACCGCCAATCGCTGGATCGCGGGCAATTTGCTCAAAGCCTTCACACAAGCGAAGGACGCCAGCATCGCCCGCCTCGAAGACATTACCTGCTCACACTTTCCGCTGCCGTGGATGAGTCAACGCGCCGCGCAGGCTCGCGCGATGTTTGGCGGCGATCCGTGGCCGTACGGCATTGCACCGAACCGCGTCACGCTCGACGCCTTCCTGCGCTTCGCGTTCGAGCAGGGCGTGTGCCACCGTCTGATGCAGGCCGACAAACTCTTTCCTCCGGAGATGGCGGCCGCCGTGCGGGTCTGACACCTGCACGCCGCCTACGCCACGCTTCGCCCTTCCTCTTTGGTATTTCATTTGTCACGATCATGACGCAAGCTGCTACCCCCTACACGCCGGCGGTCACTGAACACGATGCCCGTTCGATGGCCCAATTGCTCGAAGACCTCGCCGCCGCGAACCACATCCTCGCGCATCACGAAGTCCTCGACGGCTTTGGCCATGTGAGCGTTCGCGACCCGCGCAATCCGGCACATTTTCTGATCGCCCAATCGATGGCGCCCGAGCTGGTCACGCCGGACGACATTCTCACGCTCGACCTCGATTGCCAGCCGGTCGACGGCGACACCCGCAAGCGCTATCTCGAAACGTGGATTCACAGCGAGATCTACCGCGCGCGGCCAGACGTGGCGGCCATCGTGCACAGCCACTCGCCGTCGGTGATTCCGTTTGCGGCGTCGGCGGTGCGTCTGCGCCCGGTCTATCACATGGCGGGCTTTCTCGGCAGCGGCGCGCCGGTGTTCGACATCCGCCATTGTTTCGGCTGCACCGACATGCTCGTGCGCAACGGCGATCAGGGCAAAGCGCTGGCGGAGTCGCTGGGCGACTCGGATATCGCCCTCATGCGCGGACACGGCTTCGTGGCAACCGCCCCGTCACTGCCCGCTGCGGTGTACCGCGCCATCTACACCGAACTGAACGCGGGCATGCAGTCCAAGGCCATCGCACTCGGCGGCGAAGTGACGTATCTCGACCCGGAAGAAGGAAAGCGCTCGAACGCCACGAACCTCGGCGTGATCGAGCGTCCCTGGACGCTGTGGAAGCGTCAGGTGGCGGCACTGCGCGGCAGTTGAACAGCCGTCGATCTACGCAACGGTGTCCGGCATCACCACGGCACCGTTCGACCGAGGTAGTCGACGTAATGCAATCCGGCGCGGCCGCTGTGCGCCGCGATGGTATCGACCAGATGCGGAATGCTCTCGTCGATGCTCAGCCGTGCATCGGGCCCGCCCATCTCCGTGCGCACCCAGCCGGGCGCCATCAGCAGCAACGTGCGCGGGTCGTCGCTGTGTCGCGCGGCGAAGCTGCGCATGAACATGTTGAGCGCCGCCTTGCTGCCCCGGTACACCTCGTAGTGACCGTTGGTGTTGTTGGTCAGACTGCCCTGCCCCGACGACATCACGCCAAGGGTGCCGCCGGGGGGCACCAACGCCTCGAACGCTTCGATCACTCGCATCGGGCTGAGCGAATTCGTCACCATCACACGCACGAACTCGTCGGTCGACACGTCGGCGATGGTCTCGCGGTCGTCATTCTTGACCCCGGCGTTCACGAACACCAGATCGAGATGGCGGCCCGCGAGTCGCTCGCGCAATGCGGCGATCTGCACCGGAATCGTGATATCGACGGTTTCGACCTCGAGCGTGCCGCCCGCAGTTGCCGCCAACAAATCGAGTTTTCCAGACGATCCTTCTCGCGCCGTGGCGATGACCTGCCAGCCTCGCTTGAGATATTCCTCGACCATCGCGAAGCCCAGACCGCGAGACGCGCCGATCAGCAAGACGGTTTTCGATGGCGATGCGATGGGGGTCGATGTGTTTTGCATACGTCTTTCCTCGTGTCGAACGCCGCTCACTCGTGCCCGACGAAATGCGGGGCAGCGAAGCGACGTGATCTGTCAGGAAATATAGGATGATCGGACACATGGCGGAAGGCGCAGCCCATGCACTGATAACATGCATGCAACGCCATATCTCACGCCAGCGAAATCGCCATGTCCGATCCCGATCTGAATTTGCTCATCGCGTTGGACGCCTTGCTCGCCGAAGCCAGCGTGGCGGGCGCGTCGCGCCGGCTGGGCCTGAGTGCGTCGGCGATGAGCCGCACACTGAGCCGCCTGCGCGAGGCCACCGGCGATCCGTTGCTGGTTCGGGCTGGCCGCCACATGGTGCTCACGCCGCACGCCGAGCAGCTACGTGCGCGTAGCCGAGGCGCTGTCGACGAAGCACGCACGCTGCTCACGCCTGCCACCGCCGCCCCCGACTTTGCGACGCTGCGCCGTACTTTCACCCTGCGCACCAACGATGGCTTCGTGGAGGCCTTCGGCGCATCATTGATCGCCGCCGTCACGCGAGAAGCGCCGTTTGTGAGCTTGCGTTTTTTGCCCAAAGCCGAGAAGACGGCCGCACCTTTGCGCGACGGGCGGACCGATCTGGAAATCGGTGTCCTTGGTGAGATCGGGGAGACGAGCAACATGGGCCCGGAGATTCGTGTACAGGCGCTGTTCCGCGACCACTTCGTCGGGGCAGTACGTGTGGGCCATCCGCTGGCGACCGAAGCCGCACCAAGCGCAGAGCGATATGTGGCCTTCGGGCACGTCGTGGCGTCGCGTCATGGCAATGGCGAGGGACCGGTAGACACCGCACTCGCCGCACTCGGCTTGCATCGCGAGACTGTCGCGGTCGTGCCCAGCTTTCCGGCCGCGTTATCCGTGGCGCAGGCGTCTGATCTGATCGCGCTCGTGCCCGCGTCGCTCATGAACGAACGCGCGGCACGGCGTGCTTCGACCTCGCCCGAGGCATTTCATGTGTTCGACTTGCCCGTGGCGACTGCGCAGATCACGGTATCGCTAATGTGGCATCCGCGTCTGGAGGCAGATCCAGCGCATCGCTGGCTACGTCAACGCGTGTTGTCGGTGTGTCGTGGCTCGTCGCCCGCCTGACGAAGTAACGCCACGCGATACGCTGCCCCTGGTCGCGCTGTTGCGCTGTTGCGCTGTTGCGCGAGCGAGATAACGACGTCTGTGCGCCGCCGTTATCTCCCGGACATTGCGCCGCATTGCACCTGCCCCGACACCGGGTCCTTCCTGCAAGCCGTTTGTCCCTGCTCGCTGAAGTAGACGGCGCCCTCAGCATTCACCGGTGCGCCGGGATAGCGGCCTTGCGGCGCGCGTTGCGGGTCGGTCAGGTTTTTCATCTGCATATCGCTCATGGCGGACGTTTCGCGTTGACGTTGCGTCTGTCGCTCGCCCTCTGCCATTCCCTGATTGAACTGAGCGCTGACGCCCCCTGCGTTGTCTGGTCGAGGTGCGGGCGGGGTGAGCATGACGCCCGGCTGGCCAACTGGCGTCGCCTGATTCGACTGGCGAATGCTGTTGAGATCGCCGCCCTGCAAGTACGACTGGGCGGCAGCGCTGCCTGCTATGCCCACCCCTGCCGTCACCATGCAGGCGATCAGCACTGTTCTGAATGCCATGTTTTGAGTCCCCCGTGAAGTGCAAATCTCGTTGCGTTTTCGGGGCATAGTGTAGCGTCATTCCGGTAACCTTCGATATCCGAAGCTTGTGGAATGACGCCTTTCACGACGATTACGGCATGACCGGCGGATGGTACGTCAACGTTTGCGCCAGCAGCCACAACATGACGATCACCACCGGGAAGTGCACCAGCAGTTGCGTGAACGTGTAGCCGACCACATCGCGGGCGCGCAGACCGAGCACGCCGAGCAGCGGCAGCATCCAGAACGGATTGATCAGGTTCGGCAACGCTTCGGCGGCGTTGTACACCGTGACCGCCCATCCCAGATGCACGTGCAGATCGTTTGCCGCTTGCATCACGTATGGGGCTTCGATGATCCATTTGCCGCCGCCCGACGGCACGAAGAAGCCGAGCACCGCCGAATACACGCCCATCACCGCGGGGAAAGACGACTGCGACGAGATTGCCACGAAGAAGCTCGACAGATGGTGCGACAGCGTCTGCCCATCGATGCCCGGCGCCTTGGTGAGCAGATAGGCGATGCCGCCATAAAGCGGGAACTGGATCAGCACGCCCGCCACCGACGGTACAGACTTCGCGATCGCATCGAGAAAGCGACGGGGACGCCAGTTGAGCAGCATGCCCAGCATCAGAAACACGAAGTTGTACGTGTTCAGATTCGAAATCGCGATCAACGGGTCTTTCGTGGTGAACTCGTTCCCGATCCAGAGCACGCCCAACACCACGATCAGCACGGTGACGATCGGGCTGAACTCGAGCCAGTCGCCCGGGCGTTGCGGCTTCGCATACGTCTTCGTCGTATCGTCGAGCGACACCCCGAGGTCGGTAGCGACCGTCGCGCGCGCATCGCGCGGTGCCGAGAAATACGCCAGCAAGACGGACACCGCCGTCAGCACGGCCGCAATCGCCATCGACTGCGGCAAGAAAATCGTGTCCGAGAACGGAATCACGCCGGTGATCTCGACCAGCGCCTTCGGCAGACTCGCCGGATTGGCCTGCAACTGCGCCGCCGACGAACTCAGCCCCAGCGCCCACGTCGCGCCCATGCCCAGATAGGCCGCCGCGCCACCGGCACGGTAGTCCATGCGAATGTCTTCGCGCCGTGCAATGGCCCGCACCAGCAAGCCGCTGAACACCAGGCTGATCGCCCAGTTGAACAGTGAAAGCACAATGCTCACGAACGCCACGTACGCGACCGCGCTACGACCGCTGCGCGGCAACGCCGCCATCTTGCGGATGAGCAGCGCGGCGGGCGGCGAGACCGCCACCACGTAGCCCGAGATCGCCACGATAGCCATCTGCATCGTGAACGGGATCAGGCTCCAGAAGCCGTCGCCGAAAGCCACGCCCACTTTGACCGCCGGTACACCGATGGCCAGCGCGCCGCCCGCGCACACGATGACGGCGAGCGCCGCGAACAGATAGGCGTCCGGAAACCAGCGTTCGGACCAACGTGTGACCGACGCCGCCAGACGTTCAAGCAGTCCGCCGTCTTGCGGCGCCTGCGTCGTGCTCGATAGTGAAGTTCCCGGTTTCATTTCCTGCGTTCCCTTATGTGTGTATTGATACGGCGCCGCAGCACCCCGCGTTGCTCGCCCCGCCCTTGCCCTCTTGCCTCTTGCCGCTTTCTGTCTTACCGCCTTGCCCCTGCCCCTCGGTGGCGACACCCCGTCGCCACCTTCCACTGCGATTTGCTGCCTATGCCGCGTCAGGCGTGCTGTGCCGTCTGCCAGACGAGCGTGGCCGCCGCCAGATCTTCAAGCGCCGTGCCAACGGCCTTGAAGACCGTCCGCTCAGTCGCGCTTTCACGACGCAGGCTTCCGGTGCGGCACAGATCGGCCAACGTGCCGCGCACATCCTGTGCCGAGAAAACGCCGCGCGACATCGGGCCGAGCAACTCGCCCGATTTCGCCAACGCTTCTTCGGTGTCGACGAACAGCGATGCGCCAGAGAAACAGGTGTCGCTCGCCTCGCGCATTTGCGGCGTGAAGCTGCCGATCAGATCCAGATGCACGCCAGGCGCAAGCCACTCGCCATGCACCACAGGCTCGGTGGCAAGCGTCGCGCAGGTGACGATGTCCGCGCCGTCGACAGCCGCTTGGGCGGTCTCGCAAACCACCGCCTCGAGATCTTGCGCACGCAGGCTATCGACCAGACGCCCTGCCGCCTGCGCATCGCGGTCCCACACGCTTACCCGCGTAATCGGACGCACCGCACGGTAGGCCAGCGGCACCAGCGACCCGACTCGCCCCGCGCCAAGCAGCGCCAGGTGCGAGGCCTCTTCACGCGCCAGATACGAGGCGGCCAGCGCCGAAGCGGCTGCTGTGCGGCGCGACGTAATCTCGTTGCCGTCCATCTGCGCGAGCGGCACGCCGGTCTTGGCGTCGTAGAGCAGATAGGTCGAATGCAGCCCCGGCACGCCACGCTGCCCATTGGCCGGGGCGATGTTCACGGTCTTGATGCCGAGATAGCCGCCCGGCTGCCATGCCGGCATGATGAGTACCGTCATGGCAGCGTCCGTCTCCGGCTCGGGGATAACATGCGTGTGGCGCAGCGGCACTTCGCAGCCTTCCACGAACAGGGTGCGCAGGGCGTCGAGCAACGGGCGGAACGCCAGAGCGTCTCGGGTGGCGGCAGCGTCGATAATTTTCATGGATACGGTTCCTCTCTGAATTGGGATGGAAATCTCAGGCGTCGATGACGATGGCTTCGCGCGGCACCGCCTGACAGGCCAGGCACATGCCCGGCTCATCGAACGCGAGGTCGCCCATGTGATCGACCTCGCCCAATAGCACGCGCACCGCGCAGCTCTCGCATTGACCGACACGGCATCCGCTCGGCAATGACAGCCCCAGCGACTCGGCAAACGACAGCAGGCTGCCATGCGAAGGGGTCCATACGGCTTCGCGCCCCGAACGGGCGAACGTGACCGGCCATGCGGCGTCGGCGTCGACACGCGGTGCGCTCGGCGAACGGAAGGCCTCTTTGAACATGTCGAACGCCGGCACGCCGCGCTCGGCAAGCGCCCCCATCACCGCCACCATCATGGGCTCCGGACCACACAGGTAGAAGCGTGCACGACGCGCGATCAGTTCGTCTGACACCACAGCAGCGGACAGTCGCTGCGTCGTGGCATAGTCGCGGCCGAGCACATCCGTCTCGCGCGGCGCATCGTAGTAATTGACGATGTGGACGCCGGGCAAACGCTGCGCCAGCGCCGCCAGTCGCACCTGAAACGCGTGCGTGGCGCCATTGCGGTTCGCGTAATGCAGCCAGACTTCGGGCGTTGGCGTCGGCATACGGTCCGCTTGCTCTGCCAGCGACTCCAGATGGCAAAGGAACGGCGTGATGCCGATACCGCCCGCGAAGCAGACAATCGGCTGACGGCTTTGCAGCGGCATCACGAAGCGCCCTGAAGGGGCGCCCAATTCAATGACATCGCCCACGCGCGCGCCGGTGTTGAGCCAACTGGAGACAAGGCCCTCAAACGGCTCGCCTTCGCGCGTGCGCCCCTGCTGATGCCGCACGGCGATGCGATAGCCACGACGCTCGCGTTCGTTGGCCGGTCCGGTGAGCGAGTAAGCCCGCGTCACGGGCTGCGCCTGCCCCGGAATCGGTACGCGCACGGTGACGTGCTGTCCCGCCAGATAGTCGGGCAGCCCCACGTCATCAAGCGGTTCGAACGCGATGGCGCGCACGCCATCGGCCGCCGCGTCGAGTGCGGCAATGCGAAAGCGCGCCAAGCCACTCCACGGGCGGCGTGCCGGATCGCTCGCCGCATCGCGCGCGATGTCGCAGCGGAACGAGCGCAACGGCGACGATCCACTGATCGGATCGATGTCTTGTGTCGTCACCAACGCGTTGTAATTACTCGACTGCTCGCCCGCCATCGTAAAGCCGCGACGGCCGACACTGTCGCAGGCCTGCCACCAGCCGTACTCGGCGAGCAGCACATCGAGGCCCAGCCCGGCGTCGAAGCTGGCACGAAAGCGCGCAACACCGGCCGGTGTCGTCACCCTCACCCAGTCACCTTCCGCAATGGCTTTCTGCTTCGCCAGCGACGGGTGCAGATGCACCACGGGATCGGGCGCGCGCATGCGCAAGCTGGCGAGTCCGCGATGCTGGCTGTGACAGTAGTAGCCGTTCTTTGTCGACCCGAGCAGCAGCGGGAAACGCTTCGCGTCGTCCTCGGTGACGGCACGCGCTGCCACATGCACCGGCACCGGCGGATAGCCGTGACGCAGCAGACGTTCGGAATATAGCTCGAGGCGGCGGGTTTCGGTGGCGAATCCGCGCGCGCCGCCCGCCTCGGCACGAGCGTACTTGCGCTCGTACTGCGGTTGTGGACGCGAAATCCCCTCGGGATGCGCACGCAGCGTCTGCACGTCGAGCCCGGTCGGGGCAAGCTGGTGATTCCAGCCCGCTTCGAGGCTCCCGCCGAAGAAGGCGTCGCCCATCCCCAAACGTACTGCGAGATCGAACACGATGTCGTTGTCGCTGCGCGATTCGCCGCGCGGCGACACCATGCGTTGACGCAACTGGATCAATGCGTCGGCCCGGTCGTCGATCTCGAAACCGGCCCGCAATCCTTCGCGCTCCCACGGCGTATTCACGGGTAGCACGATGTCGGCGTAACGCGCCGACGGGGTTTCGAACAGATCGCAATGAACGTGGAATTCAAGCGCTTCAAGGGCGTCGCGCGCCATCTCGTAATCGGCTTGCGACGCCAGCACATTAGTCCCGAAGCAGAACAGCGCCCGCACGCGATAGGGATCGCCGTCGAGAATCGCCCGATAGGTATCGCGTGCGGTCACCCAGCCGCGTGCGGGCGGCCCCAGCGGACGCTCGTCGATACCCAACGCCTTCGCCTGTTGTTCAGCGCTCAACAAATCGTGCTGACTGACGGCATTCACCGGTTGCCGCGTCATCACGCGATTGCCGCCGCGCCGGTCGAAACTGCCGGTCAGCGCATAGAGCACAGCGATGGCGCGCTCGATTTGCGTGGCATTCGCGTGCTGCGCCACGCCTGACCATGCGTGATACGCCACACGCTGGGCGCCGGTAAAAAGGCCGGCGGCGGCGTCGAGTTGTTCCGGAGAAACACCGCAAAGCTCACTCACCGTCTCCGGATCGTAGGCCGCCAGCCCTTCGCACAGATGATCGAAGGCCGGCCGGCAGACGATGTGCGCGCCGTCATCGGCAGTCAGTGTGAACTCGCCGCGCAAGGCCGCGTGGTTGGCGATGTCGCGTCCCAACGCTTGAGTGGTGTCATAGCAATGCGGTGCGCAAGCGTCCTCGTTCCAGACGACGAAGGCCTCGGGCGACGAGCCAGTTGGCGACGTCACCAGATCCCGCGCGCGCAGGAAAAGACCATTGTCGTTACGCACGAGCAATGGCGCGTTGGTCCACCGTCGCACGAACGTCTCGTCATACCGCCCGGTATCGATCAGACGACGAGCGAGACCGAGCGCCAATGCCGCGTCGGTGCCGGGGCGCACGGGCAGCCATGCATCGGCGTCGGCGGCAAGCGGTGTCTTGCGCGGATCGACGACGAGCAACCTGGCGCCTCGGACACGCCCGCGGCCGATGGCGTTGGCCTGACTCAGCCATGTGCTCGTCGGATTGTGGCCCCAGAGCATGATGACGTCCGCCTGCGCGTAGTCGGCCGTCGGCATACCGCAGCCAAACGTGAACGCATGCGCGAAGTCCTTGTGCCAGTTGCAGATTTCCGTCGCGTAGACGGTGTTCGGGCTGCCGAATACCCGGATGAAGCGCTCGATCCAGTCGATGCTGTCGGACAGCGGCGTGCCGCTCGGGGTGGTCACACCGAACGCCACGGCATGCGCGCCACTTTCACGGCGGATGTCGCCCAGGCGTGATGCGATCTCGGTCAGCGCCTCGTCCCACGAGACGGGCTCCCAGCCCGGATCGTCCGCGCCCTTCGGGGCCGTGCGGCGCAGCGGCGTGGTCAGCCGGTCGGGGTGGTGCACCAGCTCCGGCGCGGCCTTCCCCTTGCGGCACATGGCGGCGCCATTCGGATGCGACGGATCGGGTTCGACCGCGATCAGTGCATCGTTTTCCACGCGATTGAGCGTGCCGCAGCGGGATCTGCACAGCGTACAGAACCCGGGCTTGACCTCCTGAACCATGTCCCGTGCGTCTCTATATAGGAATCGATGTTCCGATGCTATACAGCCGCTTGTTTTATTACTAATATAAAAAATATAGTTTGCAATATTGATTTTTTAAATGAAGCCAACCCTGCGTCAGATCGAGTATTTCGTGGCCGTGGCCGAGACCGGGCAGGTCATGCGGGCCGCCGAGCGGTGCAGTGCGTCGCAGTCGTCGCTGACGATTGCGTTGCAGAATCTGGAGGTAATCGTCGGTGCGCCGCTGTTCATCCGGCATGCGAAGGGACTGCGGCCGACAGATGCCGGCGAGCGGTTTCTGCGTCACGCGTACCGCATCCTGAACGCGACCGACGACGCGCTGCACGAAGCCCGCACGCTGCCCGACGATGCGGGCGGCCGGCTGCGGCTTGCCGTCACGGAGACGATCTCGGCCTACTTGCTGCCCTCGGTGGCGAGCACCTTGTCCAAGCGCTTTCCGAACGTGGAACTCACCTTGATCGAAGGCGAGCGTCGTGAGCTGGAAACGGCGCTGCTCGCGGGCGACGTCGATCTGGCGTTGCTGCTGGTATCGAATGTGGTCGCCGACGGACTCGTCTCGCACACGCTACTGCGTTCAACGCGGCGGTTGTGGACCAGCCCCGGGCATCCGCTGCTCGACAAACCGAGTGTCACCCTCGACGACGTGCGCGGGCAGCGCTTCCTGCTACTGGATATGGACGAACACGTGCAGACGGTCGAGCGCTACTGGCACGCGGCGCAGGTCGAACCGGTCGTGCACTTCCGTACGCGCTCGATCGAATCGATTCGCAGTCTTGTCGCGCAGGGGTATGGGGTATCGATTCTTTCGGATCTCGTCTATCGCCCATGGTCCATCGATGGCGGGCGGATCTTGCGACGGGATCTGGGCACGGGCGTGCCGTCGATGGATGTGGGATTGGTGTGGGCAGAACGACGTCCGCCGCAGGGCTTGACCGAGCGCATCGTCAGCGCGCTGCGCTCGCTCATCCGCGAAATCAATGATCGCGGACATATGGGCGTCGAATGATCGACTGACGGCAACGCACGCGACTGACGCGGCGTCGCCGTCTGCAACGCTTACGCGCGACGCGTGGCCAGTTCGGCGCCTTGACGCAGGGCTTCGAGCAGACTGCCCTCGTCGGCAATGCCCTTGCCTGCGATGTCGAACGCCGTGCCGTGATCGACCGACGTGCGCACCACTTGCAGACCTACGGTGACGTTCACGCCGGCTTCGAGACCCAGCACCTTCACGGGACCGTGACCCTGATCGTGATACATCGCGACCACGAGATCGAAGTCACCGCGACCGGCACGGAAGAACAGCGTGTCGGCCGGCAGCGGGCCTTCGATGTCCCAGCCGCGTTCCCGCAGCAGTTGCACCGCCGGCACGATCTTCTCTTCTTCTTCGCCGTAACCGAACAGGCCGTTCTCGCCCGCGTGCGGATTGATGCCGCATACGGCAATGCGCGGATTGGCGATGCCCGCCTTGACCAGCGTGGCATGGCCGCGCTCGATCGTACGCTGCACCAGACCCGGCTCGATCTTGCGAATCGCGTCGATGATGCCGATGTGGGTCGTCACGTGAATCACGCGCAGTTGCGGCGCGACGAGCATCATCGACACTTCGTCGACGCCCGTCAGGTGAGCCAGCATCTCGGTATGGCCCGGGAACTTGTGGCCGCCGGCGTGCAGGGCTTCCTTGTTCAGCGGGGCCGTGCAGATCGCGTCGATTTCACCGGCCTCGGCAAGCTTCGCAGCGTGTGCAATGTATTGATACGCCGCATCGCCCGCGATGGCGGACAGTTGACCGAACGGCAGGTCTTCCGGAATCAGATCGAGGTCGATGCACTCGATCACGCCCGGCGTGAATGTCGCTTGCGAGACCGTCTGGATGCGTCGCACGCTCAGCGGCTTCTTGACGATGGCGATGGCTTGTTCCAGACGTCGCGCGTCGCCGATCACCATCGGACGGCACTGTTGATAGACGCTGTCGTGCGCCAGGCTCTTGACGATGATTTCCGGGCCGACGCCAGCCGCATCACCCATGGTGATGCCAATGACAGGGAGATATTGATTCATGGCGTTGCGTTGATATCCGTTTCGTTGGGGTGATGCCCGGAACGTGTTGCGTGTTCCGGATCGTTGTCCTGTTGTCCTGCTTGCTGCTTGCTACCTGCTATTCGCTATCCGCTTGCCCCGCCTCAATGGGCGTCGCAGACCTTCGCCGCGGCGCGCAGATGCCGGTAGGCGCTGTGCAATGCCGCTTCTCCGCCAAAGGCACCCGCCTTGGTCACGATGCGCATCGGCGAACCGCCGGCAGGTCGTCCCACGGCCACGCCCGGCTCGACTTCCGAGAGCAACTCCAGCGCGCCGATACCGGCTTCGCTCAACATCGCGCGCGCCGTTTCGCCGCCCGTCACGATGAGGCCCGACAGCCGCGAGAAATGCGGCGCGATCAACGTCGCCAGCGCTGCCGACAATTGCGCGCCCTCGGCGGGATCGAACGCGTCGTCGCGGCCGATTCGCACCAGCAGATCGGTACCGGCTTCGATGGCGTCGCCAATGCGCTCACGCCAGAGCGCACGCTCGGCATGCGCCTCACCGGCACGCAACACCGCAGGCGGCACGATCCATTCGAGTACGTCGTTGTCTTCGCACAGGCGCGCGCATTGCTGCTGCGACACGGCGGACAAACTGCCGACCAGCGTCAGCACGCGGCCGCTCGCAACGTCTTGCGTCGTCGCGCCCGCATGGCCCTGCCCATCGTCTGAAGGTTCCGGCGACTCGAACAATGCAGGCAATTCGGCCAGCTCGCGCGCGAGTCCCCCCGAGCCAACCCAGAAAATATCCGTTAGCGCCACACTGGCACGCGCCAGCATGGCGAGATCGTCGTCCGTCGTCGCATCGACGATCAACGCCGTCACGCCATTGGCGCGCGCTTGGGCGATCACAGCGTTCAGCGCTGAATGGACCTTGGCGAAATCGCCGCGCAATACGTCGACCGGCACCGTCTGCGTCGTCATGCCGGCAGCCGCCAGCATGGGCGCGAGACGCGCCTCCTGAGCGTCATGCTCCAGCCGCCACGTGTCCGTCTCGGCGAGCGGCACGCCGCGCACGAAGACTTCGCCGCCCTGCACGGTGCGTCCCGTGGCGGGGAATGCGGGCGCCACGATGGCGAGTCCCGCGAGCGGCTGCAATGCCGCGACTTCCGCCACCCAGTTACCACGCAACGTTGAGTCGATTTTCTTGTACAGACGACGGCCTGGCGCGGCAAGGCGCTGCCACGCCGCAACCGCACGTGCGGCTGCCTCGGAGGGCGCGAGACGACGCGTGTCCGTGTCGATCGCCACCACTTGGGCTGCCGCATTGAAGCCGTCGACGTCGAGCGACACGACGCTGCGACGGCCGGCGTTGGTAAAGCCGATCGCGCAGTCGGCGGCGCCAGACAGATCGTCGGCGACAATCAGAATGCTCACCGCACCGCCCCCTTGGCTGCCGCCCCTGCCTCACGCGCCATCGCACGTTTGGCGACAGCCGCCGTGAGGATCGGAGAGACGATGGCCGTCACCACCACGCAGGCGGCGACGAGCAGCGTGGCGCTCTTGGCCGCTTCCTCATAGACCGGGTTTGCGGCCGCAATCAGCGCTGGCACCGCGGCGGCGTTACCCGCCGTGTTGGCGGCAGCCGTACCCGCCACGCCGGTGCCGCCCGTCAGACGGTCAACGATGTACAGCGGAATGCCCGTCACGACGACAACGGCGAAACCGAGCAGAATGCCCAACAGGCCGGCCTGCCACACCTTGTGCAGATCGAGGCCCGCGCCAAGCGCCAGCGCGAAGAACGGAATCATCACCGGCACGGCGCGGCCCAGGAAGTCACGCATTTCACGGTCGAGATTGCCCAGCAGCATGCCGACGGCCAGCGGCAGAATGCTGCCCACCAGCGTCGGCCACGGGAAGGCGGACAGCCCCGCAACACCCAGCGTGACCATCGTCAGGAACGGGCCCGACTCCAGCGACATGATCGTGTACGCGCCCACGTCTTCCGAGCGGCCGTACTGCCCCATCAGCGCCATGTACAGGCCGCCGTTGGTGTCGTTCATCGCTGCCACCACAGCCAGCGTGGAAATGCCGGCGAACATGCCCGACGTGATCGGCGCTTCACCCAGGAAGTGCCCCAGCACAACGCCAACGACGATTGCCGCGCCCACCTTGGCTCCGAACAACGCGCCGCCCTTCTTGATCAGGTAAGGCGTTGCCTTGACATCGATGCTCGCGCCCATGCAGACGTAGAACACCGCGAGAATCGGCAGCGCGCCCGTGAACAGGGCATTGGTAAACGAGCCGAAGAACTTCGGCATACCCGGCATGAACGTGGCAATCAACGAACCGATCAGCAGGGGAACGATCATCATCCCGCCCGGTACGCGCTCGATTGCACGCTTGATATGAATTTGAGCCATTGTTGTCTCCCGACTGGTATAGATTTTGATCAATCGATCATTATTTTGATCGTTTTGAGCAGACGGAAGTCTAATCTCTGCCAGAAAAATGTGCAAATTTTGTGACTAAGGGTTTATCCTCGGCAGAAATCGGTCAAATCTGCTCTGCCACGGGCTTCGATTTCCACCCAAAATGATCGATTCGATCATTTTCGAGACACCTGACGATCACGGCGAGGCCGAGCGGCCTCTTTACCTCGTATCGGACGATTTCCGTACGCGGCAAGCTACACTATGCGCGCCGCGCGGCGAACACGCTGTGCGCCCGCGTGACTCCACGATTCGTTCTGCTCAGCTTCGATTCATCCATGAAAGTTGCGAACCGCCGCGAGGCGATTTTCAAAGCCGTCCTGTCGGGCATGACCGATGTTGCCGCGCTATGCGCGCATTTCGGCATGTCGGAAGCCACTGTGCGTCGCGATCTGCGCGCGCTGGCCGACGAGCGCCGCATCGTGCGCACGTACGGTGGCGCCGCCGCCCCCGTACGCATGCATGAACCCGAGGAGTCGCTGGAGTTGCGTCGCGAGAGCTTCCGCGAGCAGAAGGACGCCATCGCGCGGGCTGCGGTGGCACACGTCGACGACGGCGACACGATCTTTCTGGACGGCGGCACCACGACCGAAGCCATGGCGCGCTTTCTTGCCGGACGCGAAGGGGTGCACGTCGTGACGAACAACCTGCTCGCCGTAGGAGCGCTGGCCGCCAACAAGGTCCCCGTGACGCTGATCGGCGGCGACGTACGGCCGTCGAGCATGAGTGTGCTCGGGCCGTTGGCGCAACTGGCGCTCTCGCGGGTGTCCGTCGACAAGGCATTTCTGGGTGCGGACGGCGTCGTGGCCGGGCGCGGCCTGTGCGAGGCCTCGGCCGAACAGGCGTGGCTCAAGGAGTGCATCATCCGTCAGTCGGCCAGCGTGTATGTGCTGGTCACCGCCAACAAGCTCGACCGCGCCAGCCAGCAGCATTGGACTCCGCTCGAGCGTGCCTGGACGCTCGTCACCGAGGCCCGCACCGACGATGACGCGCTCACGGAATTCCGCAAGCACGCCGAGATCACGATCGAGTCGGTGAGCTGACGTTGTAATCTGTCGAGACATGTACGTGCCTCAATGCGTCGTGAATCCTCGCCCGGACGCTAACGAAATTTGCCTGTCGCAAAATGTCCCCCATGGCGCATTTCGCGCATTTGCCAAGGCAAGACCCGTATGACGATGAATCGACGCACCCTGCTCATGGCAGCCGGCATGACCTTGATGGCGGGATCGCTGCGCGCCGCAGCGGCTGGCGGCATTGCGCCCGCGTCACGCATCCCCTTGTGGCCTGACGTGCCGCCGGGCGGCGGCGGGCCGCGCGGCCCGATAGACACCAGCGCCAAGGGCGCCGTCACCAACGTCGCCGCCCCGTTTCTGGAAGTGTTCGCACCGCAACGGCCCAATGGCGCCGCGATGCTCATCGCAGCCGGCGGCGGATACAAGCGCATGGAGATCGGTTCGGAAGCCCGGCCTGCGGCACAGTGGCTGGCGGCACGCGGCATCACCGCATTCGTGCTCGCCTACCGTCTGCCCATCGAAGGATGGAACGACGGTCCCCTCGCCCCATTACAGGATGCGCAACGCGCGCTGCGCGTGATCCGTGCCGAAGCGCCCCGACGGGGGCTGGATGCCGATCGCCTGGGCGTACTCGGCTTCTCGGCGGGCGGGCACCTCATGGGAATGGCGGCGGCGCGCTCTGCGTTCCCGTCGTATCGCCCGATCGACGACATCGACACGCAATCCGCCCGCCCGGAGAATGCGGCGCTGATCTACCCCGTCATCACGCTGATGCCGCCATACGATCACACATCGACGCGACGCTCGCTCGTCGGCCAGCATCCCAGCGAAAGGGCAAGTGAAATGTGGTCGGTAGAAACGCATGTGAAAGCGGGCTGCCCGCCGGTCTTCCTGACACAAGCGGACGACGATCCCATCTCGAACCCCGAGAACACGCGCATCATGCAGCGGGCTTGCGAGCGGGCGGGTGTGCCGGTCGAGCGTCATCCGCTCGCAAGCGGCGGTCACAGTTTCGGTATGGGACGGCCCGGCACGCCAACGGCGCAATGGCCGACCTTCTATGAAGCCTGGTTACGCAATCGTCAGATGATCGCGTGACTGCGGGACAGACACCACGGCGAGGCAGCAGAACGCCTCGCATGCGTGTCAGCCGGCGGTATTCCTCGCCGCCGGCCCGTGAACCAGCCGGGAGTAGGAGACCAGCATCGTCACCAACTCCTGCGTGGCCAACGTGAACGGCGCCGAGCGGCGCGCCACGAGACACACATCGCGCGGATCGAACGCCTCGCGAATCGGGATGCTGGTCAGCGCGCCGGAAAACAGCTTCAGCTCGGAAAGCACTCGCGGCTCGATCGTCAGATAGTCGGATTCGCAGACGATATGCAACGTCTCGAGCAGCGACTCCGCTGTCAGCACGATCTTCGGCGCGCCCAGATTCTCGGTATTGAACAGACTGATCAGCCGGTTCTCCGCGCCGCCGACGATGCCGGCGGGTCGGATACTCACCCACTCGCAATCGACCAGATCGCGGATCGACGTCACAGTGGCCTTCGGGTGGCCCTTGCGGGCGATCACGCTCGGCACCGACCGGTAGAGCCGCTCGATGGAGAGATCGACGTCGCTCACCTGCGGCGCCAGCGGTGCCAGCGCGAAATCGAGCCGGCCGTCGCGAATTCGCTCGATCAGCATCTTCGTGTAGCCGCTCGTCACATGCACCTGCACGCGCGGGAAACGCTCGACGAAGCGCTTGACCACCGGCAACAGCAATTCCGCCAGCGGCTCCGAAGTCACGCCGAGCGTGATGTTGCCCTCCTCCTCGCCACGCGACTGCATCACGTCCTGCGACGCCAGTTCGCAGTCACGGAGGATGGCGTTTGCGCGCACGAGAAAGCGCTCGCCCACGGGCGTGAGGCTAATGCCCTGATGCGAGCGGTTGAGCAACGTCACGCCAAGTTCGCCTTCCAACCCCTGAATTGCCTGCGTGAGCGTGCTTTGCGCGATGTCGAGCGTGCGAGCCGCCGCGCGAAAGCTGCCCTGCTCGACCACAGCGCAGAACACACGAAGCTGGACTAATGTCATTGGACCTCTCATCGTCTCGATCGGCCGCGTAACCACGCGGCGCCAGATAGCTCGCCCGGCCGCAACGCCGTAGCACTTGCTACGGCTTGCGCCAGTCACGCGCCATCGTACCCCAGGGCATATCAGGCGGAAAAGGCTGAAAAGGCGGACGAGCCAGGCGGGTCAGCCGCGCATGGGCGCGCTCCGTGCGCAATGGGTCGACTTACGCCGCGCGCACCACCGCCGACGGCCCGGCCGGCGCAACGAGTTGATACAGGTCTTTGCAGTTCACCGGTGCCGGGATCAGATCGATGACCCGACCTATCCCTGCGTCACGCGCGAGGTCGTACAGATAGCGCAGCGTCGAGAAATCTTCGAGTGCGAAGCCCACGGAATCGAACACCGTCACTTGCTCGGCGGTCTCGCGGCCGGCCACATCGCCTGCCAGCACTTGCCAGAAGTGGATCACCGGTGAATCAGCCGGCAGATGTTGAATCTCGCCTTCGATGCGCGTCTGCGGTTCAAACTCCACCATCACACGAGCATTCGTCACGATGTCCGCATGCAGTTCAGTCTTGCCCGGGCAGTCGCCGCCCACGGCATTCAGATGCATGCCCGCCTCGATCATGTCGGGCGTGAGAATCGTGGCATTTGCCTTGTCCGCCGTCACGGTCGTCACGATGTCGGCCCCCCGCACGGCTTCGCGTGCCGAGCTGGTGCACGTGAGCCGCAGATCGGGAACGTGGGAGAGATTGCGCACGAGCTTGGCCGTGGCCGCCGGATCGACGTCGAACAGACGGATCTCGCGAATACCCAGCATCGCGTGGAACGCGAGCGCCTGAAACTCGCTCTGCGCACCGTTACCGATCAACGCCATCACGCGGCTGTCGGGGCGCGCCTGCATCCTGGCGGCCAGCGCCGACGTTGCCGCGGTGCGCAGCGCCGTCATCAAGGTGAACTCGGAGAGCAGCAGCGGATAGCCGGTCTGCACGTCTGCCAGCACCGAAAACGCCATCACGGTGAGCAGATTGCGACGCGTATTGATCGGGTGGCCGTTGACGTACTTGAAGCCGTACAGCCGGTCGTCGGAGACGGGCATCAGTTCGATGACACCGTCCTGGGAGTGGTTTGCCACGCGCGCCGATTTGTCGAAATCGTGCCAGCGCAGATAATCGTCGCGGATGTAAGTCGCCAGCGTCTCGATGAACGGGGCGACGCCGGTTTTTCGTAACAGCTTTTGAACGTCGTGAATGTCGATATAGCGAGTCATAAAGAGTCTCGTTGTCAGAATGAGGTTCGGCCTACATTGGCGTAAAGAAGTCTCGGGATCGATGGATCAGGCACCGAGCAACATGCCGGTACGTTGTGAACGCTGACCGGTGACGCGGCCAAGCGGATCGCCCGCGTTGACGAAGCGCACATCGCGTCGCATGTACATCACGCCTTCCGTGCGGCTCACGAGCGTGGTGACATCGCCCGTCAGCGGATCGACGATGTCGAACACCGGCTGGCCGACTTCGACCAACGCGCCGAGCGCGGCACGATGCACGAGCACCCCGGGACAAGGCGCGCGAAACTGCTCGCTGCCGGCCAGGGGCGTGGCCGGATAAGGCAGATCCGGCAGTGGTGCCGCGTCGCCTTCGATGTCGCCGGTATAGGTCAGGTATTGCAGAATGGCATTGGCATCGGCGTCGGCTTGCTCGTACGTCACATCGCGCTGCCCGCGATGCTCGACCGTCACCGAGACCGGCCCGGCCGGCATGGGGTACTTCGCGCCGAAACGCTGACGCACCTGCCACCACGTATAGCTTTGTGCCTCGTCGAACGAATGCGCCCCCGAGTCGAGCGCCAGCAGACTGGCCTGCGAGCCCAGATAGCGCGCCAGCGGCTCGGCGGCCGGCCAGCATTCGTCGCCGGTGTAGATGTGCATCGTCGCTTCGCGCGAGCAGTGCAGATCGAGCACGATGTCGGCATCGTGCGCCGCGAGCATCAGCGTGGCTTGCAGCGCACTGAACGCGTCGGTCACCGGGCGATCGAGCAACGCTTCGCGCCACGCAGTGCGCACGCACTCACGGTTTCGCGCGACGTCGTCCGTCAGTCGGCCTTCGAGCTTCGCGGCGATGGCCTCGAACAGCATCGGGAAGTTGCGGTTGTAGTTGCGACCGCTGGCTAGCTCGAAGCGTCCCTGCGGCGCGCCCATCAGCCATTGATTGAGACCGAGCGGGTTGGCCACGCTCACCAGCACGACTTCGGCGCGCAGGCGGTCTTCGGCCTCGAGCGCGAGCAGCTTTTCGCGAAGCCGGGTGGCGACCAGCATGGCCGGGGTTTCGTCAGCGTGCAGCGACGCCTGCACGTAGACCTTGCGGGCGCGGTTCGCGCCGCCGAAATGCTGCGCCACGACGGATTGCGCGGTTCCGGTACACACGTGCGGCAGGGAGTGGATAACGCTTTGCATGATGAAAATCGAATCAGGTCTTTCTAAGGTGTGGCGCGCAAGAATCGCAATGCCTTACGAGCCAGTGTATGCACTCATTAATGGCGCCGGAATGCGGCCACACCGATCGGGATCACGAATGTCAATCACCCGGTCAATCACCGAGGACTGCCACCCGGTGTGCCGGGTCGACGCTGCCCGCCACCCGCACGAGCCGCGGCTGGACCTGTGGCGAACGCTCCGGGTCGAAGTACGACAGCGACGCGTCGTGCGGCCCCAGCGAGCGGGTATGCACGGCAAAGCCCTCGTCGCGGTTGCCGCGCAGCTCTGGCACCGCTTGCAGCAAACGCCGCGTGTACGGATGCGCCGGCATGTCGAACAGCGCGTCGCGTGTACCCGCCTCCACCACATGCCCGCGAAACATCACGATCACCTGGTCGGACAACTGCTCGACCACGCCGAGATCGTGCGAAATCAGCAGGCAGGCGAAGCGGTAGCGGGCCTGCAACGCGACGAGCATCTCCAGCACCTGCTTCTGGACGGTCACGTCCAGCGCAGACACGGGCTCATCCGCCACGATGATCGCCGGATGACTGGCCAGCGCGCGCGCAATGGCCACTCGCTGACGCTGACCGCCCGACAGTTGGTGTACAAAGCGCGGCCCGAAGCCGGTCAGACCGACGTCGTCGAGCACCTGCGCAACGCGCGCGCGCCGCTCGGCGGACGTCAGCGAGTTATCGAGACGAAGCGCCTCGTGCACCAGCGCCTCGACGCGCATGCGCGGGTCCAGCGACGAGTACGGGTCCTGAAACACCATCTGGATCGAGCGTCGCGCCTCGCGCAACTGGCTGCGCGCCCCCTCGCCGGGGAACGGTTGACCAAGCACCTTTACCTGTCCCCCCGCCAACGGCAGCAATCCCATGATCGCCTTGGCCATCGTGGTCTTGCCGCTGCCCGACTCGCCGACGATGGCCAGCGTCTGGCCGGCACGCAGCGTGAAGGAACAAGGGAAAACGGTCGGCACCCGCTTCTGCCCGAACAGACGGCTCGGCACCAGATAGTCGATGGCGACGTTGTCCACCTCCAGCACGCAATCGCCCGCGGGAATCGCGGCTTCCGGCGAGGTATCCCGCGCATCGCGGCGCGGCAACGACTCAAGCAAGCGCTGCGTGTAGTCGTTCGACGGGTGTGCGAGCACCCGCCCGACCGGCCCCGTCTCGATCAGGTCGCCGCGTCGCACGACCATTACGCGCTCCGTATAAGCGGCGACCAGTGCGAGGTCATGGCTCACGAAGATCAGCGCGGTGCCCTCTTCGCGCGTGAGGCCGATCATGACGTCGAGCACTTCCTTCTGCACGACGCAGTCGAGGGCGGTCGTCGGCTCGTCGGCAATCAGCAGACGTGGCTTGAGCAACATGACGGCAGCGAGCAGAATCCGCTGACGCATGCCGCCCGAGAACTCATGCGGATAGCGGTCCATACAGCCCTTCGGGTTCCGCACTCGCACGCGTTCGAGCATCGCGATGGCCCGCTGGCGCGCCTGCGCCTGCGGCACACCACGACGCCGCACCAGCGCTTCGACCATCTGCTCGCCAATGCGGATCGCCGGGTTCAGCGAGACCATCGGCTCCTGAAACACCATGCCGATATCGGTGCCGCGCAACTCGCGCCACGCCTGTGGCGACAGATCGAGCAACGATCGGCCGTCGAAACGCATCGACGCCGCTTGCACCGTGGCCGACTCCGGCAGCAAGCCGAGCAGTGCCTTGCCGATGAGTGTCTTGCCACTCCCCGATTCGCCGACGATGGCGAGCGACTCGCCAGCGCGCAGGCTCAGATCGATATCGCGCACGACATCGCGCCGACCGCCCTGTCCATCGGGAAATGCGATGGACAGCCCTTCGATGCCGAGCAAGGAAGGCGCCTGCGCAACGATCGTCGGATCATTGGCCGGCGCGGCTTCTAGGGTATCGAACGTTGTCGTCATTTCGCCTCCTTCATGCGGGGGTCCAGCAGATCGCGCACAGCGTCTCCCAGCAAGTTGATGCCGAACAAGGCCAGCGAAATGGCCGTGCCGGGGAACAGCACGAGCCAGAACGCCTGCTCGATCGCAGAGCGTCCGTCGGCGAGCATGCCGCCCCAGGTCGGTTCGGGCGCAGGCACGCCCAGACCGAGAAAGCTCAGTGCGCTCTCGGCCAGCAGGGCCGAGCCGAACAGCGACGTCGAGAAGATCAGAAGCGGCTGCACACAATGCGGCAGCACGTGACGCACGAAGGTCCAGGCTTCGGAATTGCCCATCGTGCGCGAGGCGACAACGTAATCGCGGGTGCGCAGCGACAGCACGGCACCGCGTGCGATACGGCTGACGGACGGCGTGTAGGCCAGCCCGAGCGCGAGCACCACGCCCCACTTCGACGGTCCGAGCACGGTCATGATGCCCAGCGCGAGCAGCAGGCCCGGGAACGCCATGAGCGCATCGACGAACATACCGGCGATCCGGTCGAGCCAGCCGCCGACGTATCCGCAAATGGCGCCGATCAGCGTGCCGCCAGCGAGCGCCAGCAGCACCGACGCCAGACTCACGGTAATGCTCACGCCGGCACCGGCCATGAGACGCGAGAGCACGTCGCGACCGAAGGCGTCCGTGCCGAACCAGTGCTGCATGCTCGGTGCGGCGTAGCGTGCATAGAGATCCACGTCGAGCGGGTTGTAGGGCGTGTACACAAGGTCGACCGCGGCGATCAACACCAGCAGTCCGACCAGAATGCCGCCAATCCAGAGGTTGGCGCGATGTAAGGAGATCATGGCGTTCAGTGTTTGAGTCGGGGATCAAACAGCGGGTAGAGCAGATCCACCAGCAGATTGATGACGACGTAAATCAAGGCGATCACCAGCAGGCACCCTTGCACGACGGGGTAGTCGCGCGCATAGATGCTCTCGACCAGCAAACGCCCCATGCCCGGCAACGTGAAGACGGTCTCGATGACTGCCCCGCCTGCAAGCAAGTGGCCCACCACGAGGCCGATCACGGTGAGCGCCGGGCCGAACGCATTCGGCAGCGTGTGGCGCGCCAGCACGCGTGCCTCACTGAGTCCTTTGGCACGGGCATGCGCGATGTATTCGAGACGCAGCACGTCGATGCTGCTCGCGCGAATCATCCGCATGACGACCGCGATCTCGCCCAGACTCACGGCGATGACCGGCAGCACGAGATAGCGCAACGAGCCCCAGCCCGCCTGAGCGAACGTCTGGTAACCGAACGTCGGCAACCAATGCAGCTTCACGCCGAACACCCAGATGAGCAGAATGCCGGACCAGAAGCTGGGGATCGACACCAGCAGAATGGTCGTCATCACGACCGCGAGATCACTGCGGCGGTTCTGACGCCATGCGGCGAACAGCCCCGCCGGAATCGCTACGAGACAGGCGATGACCGTGGCACTCAGTACGATCTGTGCCGTCACCGGGAAGGCTTCAGCGATGAGCGTACTCACCGGCCGATGACGCGCGATCGACATGCCGAGATCGCCGCGCAACAGATGCTCGACCCAGTGCAGGAACTGGATCGGCAGCGACTCGTCGAGCCCGAACGAATGGCGCAGGTGCGCGAGCAATGCGGGGTCGTTGACGTCGCCCAGCATCAGCGTGGCAGGGTCGCCCGGGATCGCACGGATCATGCCGAAGACGAGCACCGCCACGATGAGCACCGTGGGGAACGCCATCGCGAGGCGTTTGAACAGATACGTCGGCATGGGCTCAGTCCTTCGTCACGTTATAGAAGCGCTTCAGACGCATGGGCCAGGCCGTCACGCCATGCAGACGGGAACTGACCAGAATCAGATCGGGCGAGTCGTAGAGCACGAGCATCGGCGCGTCGGCCAGCATGCGTTCGTGCAGTTCGGCCAGCACCTTGGCCCGCACGGTGTCGTCGGTTTCTCCCGCGATGCTGCGCAGCAAGGCCAGCGCATCGGGGTCCTCCCACTGCACCAGCGCATTACGCGACTTGTCGCCCAGCACGTCGGCATAGATCAGTGCCGGATCGGTCCGAGACGTGTAGCCGAAGGCCATCAACTGGAATCGCCCGGCGCGGTAATCGGCCAGTTGCTTGCCCCACTCCACCACCTGCAACTTGACGTTGATGCCGGCGCGCGAGAGCAGCGATTGCAGGTACACCGCCATCGTGAACATGTGCGAATAGCGACGATTGGTTTCCAGCGTGATGGTCTGGCCGCGATACCCCGCCTCGGCGAGCAGACGCTTGACCTCGGGCAGCGACTGAACGTAACCGCCTTTCGTCGTGGCGCTGGCCAGCGCGCTGGCGTTCGGCACCAGCGATGGGTTGTAGCCGGTGCGTCCCTCCGTCACGGCGTTGGCTATACCCGGAAGGTCGGCCGCCAGCGCGATGGCGCGGCGAATGCGCACGTCGGAGAGCAGCGGGTCGCGGTTCTGAATGAGCAACACCGCCGGATCGGCGCCCGGTCCGGACAGGATGTGCCAGCGTGGGTCGCTCGGCGGCACGATCTGCTCGGACATGTTCATCGCATCGATCTGGCCCGACATGAGCGCCGACATCTGCGACGTTTCATCCGGGATCACGACGAAGCGCACGTCGGCATGGGCGACCTTGGTGCCCGCCAGACCACTCGCCTCTTCCTTGCGGGGACGGTAGCCGTCAAACGGTTTGAGCAAGACGTATTGGCCGGGCTGCCAGTCACTGAAGACGTACGGACCGGTGCCGACCGGATGCACCCATTTGCCCTGCGTATCGACGCTATCGCGACTGAGCACCGCCATCGGGCAGCGCGGGTCGGTCATGTGATTGAGAAACAGCGCCGAGGGCTTGTCGAGCGAAAACACCACGGTGTTGCGATCAGGGGCCTGTACACCAAGCACCTTGGCGCCAGCGTGACCGTCGTAGGCCCGGCGGCAATAGAACCCGGTGTGCGGATTCATGAAGTATTCGTAGCTCCACTTCACATCGGCCGCCGTGACGGTCTGACCATTGTGAAAGCGCACGCCGTGGCGCAGATGGAACGTATAGGTCTTGCCGTCAGGCGAGATGTCCCATGAGTCGGCGAGCATCGGCCCGATGCTCATGTCCGCGCGCAATGCAACGAGTGATTCGACCACGTGCGCGAGGATCGTGTCGGTGGCCGTATTGCGCATGACGCTGCCGGGCATCGACGTCGGCGTATCGGAGCTGATGGCGAAGCGGATCTCGCGATGCGGCGCGGAAGCCGACGGCGCTGGCGACGAAGGCGTCGTCGGCACCGTCGACACTACTGACGCTGCTGACGCGGCAGACGACGTCTGCGCCGAAGCGGTGCCCGAGAGCACGACGGCCGCCGCGATCATGGCGCCGACCAGACGACATCGCCCACGGAATCGCTGAGGTGGCGTAGTTGTTGTAGGGAACATCAGGAATCGTTTGAATAGGGAGAGCCTTCGCCGGGACGCCGTCTCCTGATGGCGTTACCCGGCGCGCTTGAGCAACTGGCCAGCGAACTCAGCGCAGGCGGTATTCCATGAACTCGCGGGATTCGTAAGGCTTGCGCGCGATCCAGATCACCCCTTCGGCGGCATCCATCAACGTGGTCGACACGGTGGCGGCGATGCTGTCGAAGCTGACCTTGCGCGGCACGCGCAGCACACCTACGGGCGCACCGAAATCGTCGGCGAGCGCCGCCTTGATCACCGCCCAGTCGATCTTGCCGTGCGTGCGGCGGGCGTCTTGCAGCGCCTGTGTCACGCGACGCTGGCGATAGATCGAGTCGGGGCTCTTGGCCAGACCGAGGTCGCGCAACTTGCCGCGCGCCACCGGACACAGCCAGTGATTGGCGTGCACGAGCACGTCGTCTTCCGGCGTCAGCCAGAAGATTTCATCGGGCGCGCACTCGAGGTCGACGGCTTCGCCCTTCGCATCGGCCAGCATCAGGTTGTTCGATGCGTAGCGACGCGTGCTCCACAGCGCCTTCATGGCGTCGGCCATGCTGGCCGAGTCGAGCATGCGGCGGCGAATCAGCGCGAGCGGCGTGTCGGCCTGACTGGCGTTCAGGTAATCGCGATCGGACGTCAGGAAGTTGCCCGAGAGCGAGAGTCCGGCGCTGTTGATGCCATGACGGCCGAGCGTGCCCGCTTCCGTGAACACGAGCAGGTCAGGGCCGTCATCGCGACGCATGCGCAGCACGATACCGGTATCGGCGCACTCGGCACGCCAGTCCCAGTTATGCGCGTGCATCAGGCGGTCGGTGGCACTCGCCTGCGGCATGACGATCAGGCCGGTACAGCCGTCGTCGAGCGCCTTGCGTGCCTCGTCGATTTCGTTATGGCCGTACATCATTTCCGTGCGGCAGTTGATCAACACGATGTCTTCGATCGTCAGACCTGCGCCTTCGGCGATACCGCGCATTTCCTCGAGATAGCCGGCGTCGAACGCTTCGATGATCGGCACCATGCGCGCCGACAACGCACGCTGACGCTCATGCGATACGCCCCGCCGGTCGAGCTGCGAGCGATATAGGGCCAGGCTGCGAGCAACGCGCTCGGGCACCTGGCGGCCATGCGCCAGGCCGCGCTCGAAGGGGCCGCCGCTTACGTCCACCAGCGGAAAGGCTTCATTGGCATTCATCGTGGTTCTGTCTCGTCAAAAAATGGGAATTGCAGGGTTTCGTCGCCCTCTGCACACAGGCACAAAACCATGACACCTGACCATCGTAAGAGGCCAAATGTCGGCCGGGAAGAACGGACTCGGCGATCGGTATCGTCCTGGCCGATCGCCATCCGGGGAAATCGATAAAAAGCCGTGCATCCACGCGCGTCCCCGCAGTGCGAAGTCCGGCGTGCATCGCCAGTGAAGCTCCCCGCCAAAAACACGTTGATAAGGGTTTTCCCGAGGATCGAAACCCTATCGGAAAAATCGATCGTGAACCGTTGAACTTGGCTTCCGCGAGATTTCTTTTTCTTGAAAACTCTGCCCTCGTCAACGCCCGGTGCCCCGCTGGGCCTTGATGCGCGGCCCGCCCCTCATCGGGTTGCCGTGCGACTTGCGAATCATTCTTACAACATCGCCGCGAAGCACGGTCACCACACCTGCGTGTTGTCGCGGCGTCAGGTCCATTGGAGATGTCACGATGAAGTACGTCATGCCGGCAATTGCCGCCGCCAGTTGTCTCGTTTGTGGTGGCGCATTTGCGCAGAGCAGCAACGTCCGTTTGTATGGGTTGATCGATAACGGATTCGTCTACAACAACAACGCGAAAGGCGCATCGCAATACCAGTTGTCGTCCGGCAATTTGCAGGGAAGCCGATGGGGGATCGCGGGCACGGAAGACCTCGGCGGCGGGCTGTCTGCCGTCTTCCGTCTGGAAGGTGGGTACAACATCGATACGGGCGCCCTCGGTCAGGGCGGCGCGATATTCGGCAGACGCGCCACCGTAGGTCTCGCCAATCGCTTCGGCACGGTCTCGCTTGGGCGTCAGTACGATGCGCTCACGGACTACATGGCGGGGTACTCGGCCACCGGCTCGGCGCGCGGCGATGTGGTGAAGTCGTGGGCGGGCGTGTACGGCGCACACCCGGGCGATATCGACAACCTTGGCGGCTCGAACCGCACCAACAACGTCATCAAGTTCTCCAGCGCCAGCTTCAATGGCCTGTCGGCGGAAGCGGCCTATAGCCTGGGAAATCGGGCCGGCGACATCACGAACAGCCAGAGCTTCAGCGTGGCCGGCGCCTATCGCAACGGCCCGCTCGACGCGGGCGTCGCGTATCAGAACGTGCGCAATCCGAACTACGCCAACTGGGGCGTGAACCCCAGCGCGAACACCGCCACGTCGTCCAGTTCACTCAACATGAACAGCCCGATCTACAGCGGTTTCGCTTCGGCCAAGACGATGCAGGTCGTGGCCGCCGGTGCCGCCTATCAAATCGGCACGGTGCGTGTGGGCGGCATCTACACGAACGTGCAATTCCAGCATCTGGGTGGCACGCAGGGCAATGGCCTGAATCCGCTCAATCTCTCGGGAACGGCGGTGTTCAACACGTATGAGCTGAACGTGGCATGGCGTCCGATTCCGGTCGTGCAACTGGGTCTGTCGTACGCCTTCACGCACGGCGGCTCGGTCGGCAGCGTGTCCGGCGCCAACTACGGTCAGTGGAACCTCGGCGCGGACTACGCGTTGTCGAAGCGCACCGATCTGTACGCCGTCATGGTGTACCAACGGGCGTCGGGGGTCGATTCGACCGGCAAGGCAGCGGTGGCCGCCATCGCCAACCTGTCGGCGTCGTCCGCCAACGCCCAAGTCGGTGCCACCGTCGGTATTCGCCACGTGTTCTGATGATGTCCTCAGCTATCGCATCTCCGCCTGTAGGCATGCAGCGCTTCTCCGGGGCCTCTCGGACACTGGCGCTGCTGGGCGATAGTTGGGTGCGCGGCTCAGGTCTGCCGGCAACGGCAACCGGCCGCGCGCCGACTTATTTCGTGCCCGAACTGGCGCGCACGCTACGTCAGCGTTTCGGCGACGCCGGTGGCGGCTGGTGTGGTCTGTCATACACGACCGATGCCGACAGACGCGGCGGCTCGGCCGAGCCCGACCGCCTCAGTCAGGCCGGCACCGGGCAGTGGCGTACCGGCGTTCGCAATCAGCCAACCCCCGACATCTGCACGAGCGTGAGCGACACACCCGGTGATCTGATTCGTGTGACGTGGCGCGGCGACACCACGTCGTGCGTCGTGCTGCACGCCATGACGGGCGGTGCGATCAACTACCGCTGGAACGGCGGCCCCTGGCATGGACTGACGCTGAGCGGTATGCCCGGACAATCTCGGTATGCGCTGCAAGCCTTTCCCGAGCACGGCATGTGGGAACTGGATATCGCTGTCGCCCAAGGCACCGTGTCGCTCGCGGGTGTCGAACACCGTGCGGCGAGTCCGGGCCTGCGCATCCACAATCTCGGCGCAGGCGGCAGTTCAACGGCGGACTGGCTTGCCGCCGCGAGATCGGGCGCGTGGCTCGCGGGCCTTCACACGCTCGCCATCGACTCGGCCGTCTTGCTACTGGGGACGAACGATCAGCGCGATCTCGGCGCGGCGGACTATCGCGCCAATCTCGACGAAATCGTCGACCGGTTGCTCAGCCAGATGCCCTCGCTCAAGCTCACGCTTGCCTGCTCCCCCGAGAACAGCGACGACTTGCCTCAGCGACGCGCTCGCCCCATGCACGCCTATCAGGCGGCGGCAGCGCAGGTCGCCTCACGTCATGGCTTGCAGACGGTGGACTTGCAGTCCGTGTTCGGCGACGTCGCGACCTATGGACATAACGGCGCACACCCGCTGCTCGACGCGTCCAGACTGCATCCGAACGAGGCGGGCAGCGCCCTGCTGTGCGGCCGGATGCTGGACGCCTGTCTCGCGCTGCTATGTGAGTGATGGCGATGGCGCTCGCCGATACCGGCGACCCATCCCACACATTTAATTGCATTTATTTATAAAAATATGCAAACTCACATTCATGAAAAATGCAGACGCCTCCCCTCCCTCGACGTTGACCATTGGCGGCACGGACTACCGCTATGTCGACCTTCCGGCCATGTTCGGCACGGCGCTCCACCGGCTTCCGGTGGTGCTTCGCTTGCTGCTTGAGAACGCCATTCGGCATCTTGACGGCGACGAGCGCGGCCGGGCGATCGGCGGTGTCATGGCATGGCTCGACGACGGCACGAGCGAAGAGGAAATCGCGTTCCAGCCGTCGCGCGTTCTCATGCACGACACGACGAGTACGCCCGCGCTGGTCGACATCGCCGCCATGCGCGACGCGCTGGCAGAGGCCGGCGCCGACCCGGCGTTGCTGAATCCCACCTTGCGCGTGGACGTGTCGGTCGATCACTCGCTGGCCGTCGAGCACACGGCCCGCGCCGATGCCGCCGAGCTGAATCTGCATATCGAGATGCGGCGCAATGCCGAGCGTTACGGTTTTCTGCGTTGGGCGTCGCAAGCGCTCGATGGCGTGCATATCAATCCGCCCGGCACGGGCATCATGCACACGATCAATCTGGAGCAACTGGCGACGGTCGCCTCACGTCAGACAGTGGATGGTGTGGACTGGCTGGTACCGGACACGCTGATCGGCACCGACAGCCACACCCCGATGATCAACGGCATCGGCGTGCTCGGTTGGGGGGTGGGCGGTCTCGAAGCGCAGACCGTGATGTTCGGCATGCCGGTGATGCAGCGCATTCCGGACGTTATCGGCGTGAAGTTGACCGGCACGTTGCCCGCCAGCACTTCCGCGACCGATCTGGCGCTGCGGGTCACGAAGGGGCTGCGGGACATCGGCGTTTCAGGCGAATTCGTGGAGTTCTTCGGCCCGGGCGTGTCGACGCTGAGCGCGGGAGAGCGCGCTGTCGTCGCCAACATGGCGCCGGAATATGGCGCGACGACAGGCTACTTTCCGGTCGACGAGACGACACTGACTTATTTGCGCGCGACGGGCCGTCCGCCCTTGCAGATCGAATGCGTGGAGGCGCTCTATCGGCAGGCCGGTCTTTGGTTCGATCCGGAGAATTCGCCGCGATACACGCGCGTCATCCACATCGACCTCGCGACGGTTCAACTGCATGTTGCCGGCCCGCGCCGGCCGCAGGACCTATTGCCCTACTCGGACATCGGCGCGGCATTGGCGGCATTAGGTGCGGCTGGTGGACTCCCCGCGCATACATCGGCAACGCTGCCGGACTGGCCCATCGCATTGGCGGCCATCACTAGTTGCACGAACACCTCGGACCCTGCGCAGCTCATTGCCGCGGGTCTCGTGGCACGCCGTGCACGCGCGTTGGGCTTGCGTGTGCCGCAGTGGGTGAAAACGTCGCTTGCGCCGGGGTCGCCTGCCGCAGTCGACTATCTGCGTCGCGCAGGACTCACCAGTGATCTGGCGGCGGTCGGCTTCGATATCGTCGGCTTCGGTTGCGCCACCTGCATCGGCAACTCCGGCCCGCTCATCGCGTCGATCTCGCAAGCGGTGTCTGACGGCACTGCGTCGCCAGTCGCGGTGTTGTCGGGCAACCGCAATTTCCCTGGGCGCGTGCATCCCGACCTGAGTCTCGGGTTCATCATGGCGCCGGCGCTGGTCATTGCCTACGCGCTGGCGGGAACGGCAGGCGTCGATCTCAGCGTAGCGCCGGTGCAGACGCTCCCGGACGGCACCGCCGTTTTCCTGCGCGATCTCTGGCCGACGCATGAAGAAATCGCCGCGCTGGTCGACACCGCCACGCGCCCGACCGACTACCGTTCGGCGTTTGCCATCGCCTCAAAAAACCCGGCATGGACTGCCATCGAAGCGCCGTCATCAGACCGCTTTCCCTGGAGCGATCACTCGACTGCGTTGCGCCGTCCGCCCTTTGCTTCGCTCGACGCGACCGGACAGTTGGGCGAGTACACCGCTTACCCGCTGCTGGCGCTTGGCGACGATGTGACGACCGACCACATTTCACCGGCGAGCGCGATCCCGAAGGACAGCTTCGTGGCGGACTTTCTTGTCGCCAAGGGTGACGACCGCAACGATCTGAACGTATTCGCATCGCGCCGGGGTAACTGGGAAGTCATGCTGCGCGCCGCGTTCTACAGCAAGTCACTCGTGAATCTGCTGGCCGACGCTCTGCCGGTCGCGCATACGGTGCACGGCCCGAGCGGGGACGTGATGCCGATTTTCGAGGCAGCGGCGCGGTATCGATCGGATGGGGATTCGGTCGTCCTGCTCGCGGGCGCTCGCTACGGCACGGGGTCGTCGAGAGACTGGGCGGCCAAGGGCCAGCGCTTGCTCGACATTCGCGCGGTGATTGCAGTAAGCTTCGAGCGCATTCATCGCTCCAATCTGATCGGCATGGGTATCTTGCCGTTGCGTTTCCCCGCCGGGATCGATCCGCACACCCTCGCGGTGCGCGCGAATGACCGGATCGTCATTAGTGCCGATGCCGATGCACTTACGCCGCGCGCGCCGATTCCCGTGCGTATCGAGCGCACCGACGGACGCACGCAGACGTTCGTTGCCACGGCGGCCGTGGAGACGCGACTGGAAGTGTCACTGCTGCGTCAGGGCGGGGTGATTCCGTCGATACTGCACAATACGCTCGCCCGACAGCGTGCGTCCGTTTGAGTCGCGGGCGACGGCAGGTCCTGTGCACTGCCAGCCCCAACCGGCCCCTGCCCCTTCACGCCGATGAAACCTGACCGTCCCATTGCCGCGCAGATCGTTGACCTGATCCAGACCGACGCCATTGACGTCGGTACGCACCTGCCTGCGCAGATGCTGGCCGACAAGCTGGGGGTCTCGCGTTCGCCGGTCAATGAAGCGCTGGCCTTGCTGCATGAGAAAGGTGTGCTCGAACGGCGGCTCCATCGCGGTTATTTCGTGGCACGCGTGGCGACATCCACCGAAACGCCGGGGACATCGCTGGCGGCCGAACTCGGCCTCGCCGACACGGATCCGGTGACACGCGTCTACTTTCAAATTGCCGATGCAAGACTGCGCGGCGAACTGCCGGACGCGTTTTCCGAACAGATGATTCGCACGCGCTACGGACTGACGGCGACGCAACTCAATGCCGTGCTCAGCCGGATGTCACAGGAGGGATGGGCCGAGCGCAAGCCCGGCTACGGCTGGCAATTCTCCACCATGCTGACGACGCCGGACAGCCTGCTGCAATCGTACCGGCTGCGTCTGGCGGTGGAACCGGCAGCCCTGCTGGAGCCCGGTTATCGGCTAGCCCCCGAGGTACTGGAACGCCTGCGCGCGGCGGAGCGTCGTCTGCTGGAAGGGCACGTCGAGCAGGAGAGCATCGACGCGCTGCATGAGCGGGGCGTGCGTTTTCATGAATCGCTGGTCGAAGCTTCCGGCAATCCGTTTTTCATCGACACGATCCGGCGCGTGAATCGCGTGCGCCGGCTGCTGTCCTACCGGTCGATGCGCAACCGCGAGCGATACCCCGAACATGCGAAACAGCATCTGGCGATTCTGGATCTGCTCGCGCGTGAGCGGAACGAAGCGGCATCGGAGATGATGCGCGAGCATTTGCGTCATACGCTCGACGCCATCGGCAAGATTGCGCCGATCCTCACGTCCTGACTTGTTCTGACTCCTCTTCACCCAGCCGCGCTGCGGCACGACACGACTGATCCTCACTGCCATGACACTCGAACCTTCTCTCGTTGCCGCCTTCGCGCCGACCGGCGTGCTGCGCGCTTGCATCAATCTGGGCAACCCCATCCTCGCGGGGCTGGACGCACACTCCAGGCCGTGCGGTATCTCCGTGGATCTGGCGACGGCACTCGCGCAGCGACTGGGCGTGCCCCTCGAACTGATCACGGTCGATGCGGCGGGGAAATCTGTCGACGTCGTGTCCGCCGGTGACGCCGATGTCGGCTTCTTCGCCGTGGACCCGCGACGCGCGGCGACGATTACCTTCACGGCGCCCTATGTGCTGATTGAAGGCTACTACCTCGTGCCCGACGCGTCTGCCGTGACGACCAACGCGGATGTCGACCAGCCGGGCACGCGTGTCGTCGTCGGGAAAGGCAGCGCCTACGACCTCTTCCTCACGCGCGAATTGCAACACGCCGAGATCGTGCGGGCGCCAACGTCGCCGACCGTCGTGAAGACGTTCCTCGAAGGCCGCTACGAGGTCGCGGCGGGCGTCAAGCAGCAACTCGAGGCCGATATTGCCGGCACGGTTGGTTACCGGCTGCTGGGCGAGCGCTTCATGGTGATTCGCCAGGCGATGGGGCTGGCCATCGGACGCGGCGCGCAGGCCGATGCGTTTCTGGCCGCGTTCGTCGAAGAAATGAAGGCATCGGGATTCGTTGCCTAGGCCTTGCGTCGACATGGTATTTCGGGCGCTGCGGTCGCGCCGTAAGGCACGACGCCACGATTGCCTCACGCCGCCGCGACGACCGTAAAGACTGACACGGAGCCCCGCATTCGCGTTGCCTGCTCGTCAAGCGATTGCGAGGCGGCGGCCGCTTCCTCCACGAGCGCCGCGTTCTGCTGGGTCACTTCGTCGATTTGTCCGATCGCCTGATGGATTTGTTGGATGCGATGCCCCTGATCGTCTGAGGCCGAGGCAATCTCCCCCACAATCCCCATCACGCGCTTGACGGCGTCTTGCACCGACGCTGTTACCTGACCGACCTCTTCCGCCTGCTGCGATCCGGCTTGCACCGTCATCACGGACTGTTCGATCAATCCCTTGATTTCCTTGGCGGCACTCGACGACCGCTGGGCGAGGTTGCGCACTTCCGAAGCGACTACAGCAAACCCCCGCCCCTGTTCGCCCGCCCGTGCCGCTTCGACGGCGGCATTGAGCGCCAGAATATTGGTCTGGAAGGCGATGCCCTCGATCAGCGTGGTGATCTCCGCGATCCGCGCGGCGCTCGACGTAATCTCGTTCATGGTTTCGACCATGCGCTTGACGGCGGCGTGTCCTTCTTCCGAAATCCGCGTGGTATCGATGGCGAGTGCGTTGGCCTGATTGGCACTGTCAGCGTTGCGCTGCGCCGTTTCGGTGATCTCACCCAGACTGGCCGCCGTGTGCTGCAACGACGCCGCCTGTTGCTCCGTGCGCGACGAGAGATCGATGTTGCCCGCCGCGATCTGTTGTGACGCGACACTCACGGCGTCGCTCGACGAGCGCACTTCCGTAATGACCACCGCTATGCGATCGAGCAGTTGATTGAGCGCCACGGCCGTCAGGCCAATTTCGTCCTTGCGCGCGACGGCCGCCGGTTGCGACAGGTCGAGCGATTCGCTGATGTGCTGGAGCGTGCCCTGCAATCGCTGCAATCCGCCGCGAATGAGCTGGAACAGACGCGCCCCCAGCACGCCGGTCAGCACCAGAGCGGCAACGATGATCGATGCCATGACACCCTGAGCCATCCGATACGCCTGCGCGTTCTCGGCGCGCACCGCCGCGCCGTGTTTGACGTTGTAAGCGAGATGGTCGTGCAAGCTGGTATTGAGACTGACGGCGGCGGTATGCACGTCGCCGCCGTCGTGCAGCATGTCGAGCGCCCCATCGCGATCTCCGGCGCGCATCTTTTCGAAGAACACCTGTCGTGCCTTCCGATACGCGACCATATTCGTCACGTCCGCCTCGATCAATCGCCGGTCGGTGTCGTCGATGAGGCCGTGCGAACGATATTCATCAATGCGTTGATCGTATTGGCGGTCGGCCTGCGCAATGATCTGCTCCATGGTCCGACGACTGGCGTCGTCCACGCCGTCCACAACATAGCGGTAGACGTTGAGCCGCATGTCGGACACGGCGTCGAGCGCCATCGAGATCGATTGCAGACCGGGGACGGTCTGGGTCTCCAGACCCTCGATCCGGAGGTAGGACCGGCTCAGTTGCAGCAAGCCATACCCGCCGACAAGGGCCAGGGCGAACAAGGCCACACCGAGCGTTACGACAAGACGCCGTACGATAGTCATATTTGAATCCCCCGATAGGTGTTTCGGCACGTCAACTCACGTCGCACTCACGGCGACTGACTACGAAACACGCCGGGGTGGGCGTTTATTCCCTACGCAAAGCGGGATTTACCGGCGATGAAGTCCCCTTGCTCAAATCCACGCAGCGCATCAGCAGATTGTTCATTTTTGCCATGCCGATCTGAACGTGAGAGACGTCAGTCGCGCCGCGCGGGGATGAAGAACACAAAAAAATTAAAAAAATATCCTTCCCCGCCAACTACTTACGCTACATATGGGATGCGCATATGCATACCATTTTTGCTTGGTAGTAGCCACGCTGCCCCAAGGTTTTAATACCGTCTCGGGGCACAGGTGATCCAGATTTTGAGGAACTCTCCTTATGCCGTTGATGGGGACAACCTCTAGATCGGGTCATGAACAAAAATTCGCTGCGGGGCTTTTC
>JARLJF010000075.1 GCA_031291335.1 Pandoraea sp.
CGCAAGGCGTCAGCCCCCCCTACCGGCGAAACGCCGGCGTCGAGATGCCACTGCACTCGCTCGCTGAAATCGAGGTCGCGCGCCTGATAGCCCGGCGTCGCCTCATTCGCGAGGTTGGCCGCAAGCACGCGCGTGCGTTCCTCTCTCGCGCGCAACGCGGCGGCGTGAACGCCGAGCGCCTGAGAAAAAAATGTCTGCAAAACTCCGCCTCCGTGGGTCACTGATATCGACTGCACCCATTGTCGGCATAACTATCGGAAACCGGCCTGAAAGCCAGTGAGATTGACGTGTTTCCCAAACGACTTGCCGCGCTTTGGGCAAATGACGCTGGTTGCGTAGCTCGATTTCTATTGATTTTTCGCTTGGGCTACGCAGGCTTGCCTATCACGACGGGCGACGCCGGGACTTATCGCGACGGCGAGTAGGTCGCGCGCGCAGGAGACAACACGACATCGAGCGCCTGAAGACGCGTGCCGATGTCCTGTAGATTGCGGGTGTTACTCGCCTTGCAACGCGCGGCACTCGCTTGAAGTGTCTGCCAGCGCTCGGAGAATGTCTGACGCGCCGGGGCATCGAGCCATTGCAACACGGGTGCCATCGTATCGGCCGCCGCCTCGCCGAACGCTTGCACCAGACACTGCACCCGTCGTCGCGCACGAACGTGCAGACGGCTGACCAGTTTCGCGGCCCGGTCGTGTGCGCGAGCGAGCGCGTCGAGTTGCTCGTTGACGAGTGCAAGATGCAGCGTGTCGAGGGTCTCGATCAGCAAGCGGTAGTCAGCAAGATCGGCATCGACGTCGGCCACGATGCGAGCCACGCACTCACTGCGAAGACGCTCCATCCCGGTGCTCAACGCGCCATCCCGTGATGGCCGAGAATCGCGTTGGCTACGCGCTCGCTGTCGAAAGCCAGCTCACCGTTGGCGAGCATCGCCTTGACGCGGGCAACCTTGCCGGCATCTACGCGAGGCACTGACTCGATGGCAGCCCGCGCGCTGGCAAGCCAATCGAAGGCGTCCGCCGGCGTGGCACGCGCGCCCCCAACGGCGGTGGACGGCTTCGCGAGTCCCTGGGTCTCAGACGCCGTCAGGCGCATGCGTGTGGCATCGATGGGCGTGACGTTGGCAATCGAGTCGATCTTGGTCATGAGAGGTGTCCTCGGAAATTACGGTTCACTCGATTCAGGCGACCGGTCGCCATCGTTTGTTAAACGCGCGGGCAACTTGGCGATCTCGGCCGCGTCCGCCTCGGCGTTCTGGCCGGACAGCACCATCTCTGCGCCTTGCGGTGCACCGAACATCAGGGCCAACTGCGCCGCTCGTGCCTTCGTGAGAACCACGAATTCGATTCGCCGGTTGGTCGCTGCGACGGGGTCGTCCGAGCGCAACGGCGCATGGTCCGCCATGCCGACGGCCATCAACACGCGATCGATCGGTAGCCCCCCGGCGACAAGTGCGGTACGTGCGGCAAGCGCACGATCCGACGAGAGATGCCAGTTGGTGTAGCCATCAGCGGCGTCGGTCCGGTAGCGCACCGCGTCGGTGTGTCCGACGATCATCAGCGAGTTCTCGATGCCGGCCAGCAGCCCGCCAATGCGTGACAGGAGCTTACGTGCGCCCGGCGAGGGCGTTGCGCTGCCCCGCTCGAACATGCCGCGCGCCTCGGAATCGGCCAGCCGCACGCGCAACCCGTCCGGCGTGAGGGTCGTACTCACGTGATCCGAGAGGTTCGCCACTTCGCTGAGCTGCTGCACGGCAGCCGCCAGACGCGCCATGTCCGCAGGCGATTCGAACTGGCCGTTGGGAAGCTCGTCAACCGGGCCGCTTGCCGGATGGCGGGCATCGGCCTGTGAGGCGTTCGCGGCGGAGGGTGACGGCCGCGAAGCCAGTTGGCTGCTGCCCGCCTGCGTGTCTGCGGACGATGGCTCTTCGAATACGCGCCGCTCGAGCATCCACATCACGACGAACAGACACATGAGCACCAGACACAGGTCAGCGAACGCGACCTTCCAGGCGCCGCCGTGCTCCTCGAGCACGGCGCGTGAACGACGTGCGCTCATCGCCCGTCCTCGGCATTGCGCACCCAGCCCTCAAGCGCGTTGAAGCTGGGCAACGCACCGTACTGCAACATGCGACGCCCGGCATCGGCTGAAAGGAGCGGCGTCTTGCCGCTCATGAAGGCGATCAGCGCGGCGTGCACGCATTCGTAACCGGTCATCTCGACGGTGACAGACTGCGCCAGACGGTTCGCCAACGGGCTGATCACCGCGTAGCACGCAAAGACACCGAAGAACGTGCCGACCATGGCGACTGCGACCTGACGCGTAATCGTGGCCGTTGCCGCGCCGGCACCGATGTCATACATCGCGAGCACCAATCCGAGTACCGCCGCGATGATGCCGAAGCCCGGCATCGATTCGGCCAGTTTGTTAAGCGCTTGCACCGGCTGCATCATGCGACGCTCCCGGCTCTCGATCTCCATCGCCAGCAAGCTGTCGAGTTCGCCGCGCGACCCCTTGCTCAACGCCGCAACACGCAGCGCATCGACCGTGAAGTCGACCAGCTTCGTGTTGGTCAGCACATGGCGGCTGCGCTGAAAGAGGGGACTCCGCGACGGATCGTCGAGATGCGCGTCGAGCGCGCGAACGCCGTCGCGCGACGAGGTTTGCAGCAACGAGTACGTGAGCGTGAGCAATTCCTGCTCGAACGCCTCGCCATGACGGCGACGCCGTATTGCTGCCGTGACCACCGCGCGCAGGTCGCCCAGCACGCGCGCCGTGTTACCGACGAGAAACGCGCCCAGCGCCGTGCCGACCACCAGCACGAATTCGTTCAAGTGAAATACGGTCTCGAACTGGCCGCCATTGAGCCAGAACATGCCGAATACGCTGCCCCCGATCACGGCAGCCCCAAGCATCAAAAGTTTCATTTCCCTTGCCTCGTCTCACAATTCGGTTGTGTTGCACGCGCGGCGCGAGCGCCGCCTCGTCCTTCGTCCTGCATGGCGACATTCATCTTTCTGAGCGCCACCTGATGGATCTGGCAGATGCGTGCCCGGGTCAGCCCCAGCACTTCGCCAATCTCCTCGAAATTCATGTCCAGCGCGTAGTACAACTGCACCACGCGTTGCTCACGCTCGCCCAGCGCATCGAGCGCTCGCGCCAGGCTCTGGCGTGTGGCGACCAGATATTCCGGACTACGCCGCTCGACTAGCGACTCGTTTGCTGCGAGTCCTCCCTCGGCCAGCAACTGATCGAAGCTGGCGATGCTCTCCGCGTGTTCCGCCATCTGCGCCTCTTCCAGCGAGGCGTCGTCCATGCCGGCGTGCTCGCCCAATTCCTCGCGGGTCGGTGCGCGACCGAGGGTGCGCGTCAGTTCGCGCTCGGCGTCGCGCCGTCGGTGCGACGCCTGCCGCAACGTGCGCGGACGCCAGTCGAGCCGCCGGAGTTCGTCCAGCACCGCCCCGCGAATACGGGTTGCCGCGTAGGCGGTAAAACGTTCGTCCGGCGGGCCGTAGCGTCGAATGGCATCGAGCGCGGCGATCAGCGCGATCTGCGTCATGTCTTCCTGCGCGATAGCGACGCTGGTCTGCGGCGTCAGCGAGCGCACGATGCGGGCGACCATCGGCATCAGACGCAGCACGTGCGCTTGCTCGTCGGCCACCGGCACCACCTGCCATGCGTTGGATGTCGGCCCCCTTGCCGGGGTATGAGGCTTCGCGTCGTGCGGCTGGGGCAAAACGTCCGATCTTTCGGCGGCTTTGGCCGGACGATCGTTGCCGCGCTTTTTACCCGGCACATGCACGACAGGGCCGTACATCAGCGTGTTCATAGCCGGAATGCCTCGCGTTCTTGCCCACGCTCTCGCGCCGCCTCGCCCAAGGCAAGGCCCGGACCTGCATCACCGGAGGGTTCGTCGCGCGAATGACGCTCGCGCGGGTTCCCCGACGTGCCATGACCGTTGAAGGACGGCATGCTTGCGACGCTCACATGAACCTCACCCGCGTGGCGCTGCGACAGCATGTCTCGCAGCAGCGCCGCCGTGCCCTGAACCAGCGCCAACGCCTCAGGACGCGCCACTTGCAGACTCACGCTGAGCTGCATGGGCGACTTGCGAACCACAATGCCGATGTCCCCCAGTTCTGCCGGGGTCAGGCGCAGACGCGCTTCATGCACGCCCTTCTCCGTCATGGCGTGCACGCGCTCGGCCAGGGTCCGGGCCACGGTCGCCCCCTCGCCCGCCGTTACGTTCCCCGCCAATTGCCCGCCCGACATCGCAGCAACGGCCGGCTCGCCTACGAAGGCGTTGCCGAATGTCGCCGGCGAAAACGCCGCGCGAAGCGATGGCGTCGGGCTGCTTTCGACGTTTGCGACGTTTGGCGTTGCAGCGTCTCTGAGCAGCGGGAGCGTCGCCAACGATGGGTTCGGCGCCCCGAGGGGCAACGAGACTGCGGCGGCGGCGGAAACGGAAGCGGACGCGGAGGCGGACGCGGCCAGCCCCGGCAAAGCCGCCGATGCGCTGGCGGCCCCCTCCCCCCGCGCCATTGGCGTCTGACCACTCAATGCGCCCCGCATCCGGTGCTCATGGGCGGCGAGCAACGTAGCGATGTGCGGCGACACCGGGTCGCGCAACGATTCGCTATCGGGTGAGGACATGTCCTGCGCCGCGAGCGTTAAATCGTCAGCGACGGGAACAACGATCTTCGGTGCGGCTGGCGGGGTCGGCGTGACCGAAGCGGCGTCCGAGGCGGCATCGCTCACCAACGCCGGTTCATCGACGTCCGGCGTGGTCAGCGGCATCACCGGCACGGCCGGCTTCCCGACCGCCAAGTCCGCCAGCAGCCCCTCGGGGGCCTCTGCCTGCGTCGCGCCCTCCGGCGCCACAGCCGCAGCGTCGGCGTCCCCTTCGTGTGGAAGCGATTCAAGTCCTTGTGCCGCCAGTCGACCGAATACCGCGGCAAAATCGTTCGCCGCCGCTCCCTCGTCGAGGGACGGAAGACCTTCTGCCAGCCCAACGGGCAACATGCCATCGGCCACCGGGGCGGACGGGTTCGCGCTGGCAGGCGTAATAGCCGTAACGAGACGTACAGGTTCAACGATCATCGTGCATCCTCAGATAGCCGAGCGCGCCGTCGCGCCAATGACCGAGTCCGGCCAGATGTCGGCGCGCGTCCGATGTCGCTCGCTGGCACAGCAGGTAGGCCTGGTCGTGCGCCGCGCGCGCGTCCGCCATGGCGAGTGCGAGCGAAGCGCTCCGCGCAGCGGGCGCAGGTGCCTGATGCCACGCCCGCCGGAACAGCGCGTCGGTGGCCTGGAGCAAATGCCATTCGCGTGAGACGGCATGCCGTCGCAGATCCCGCGCCACTTCCCGGAAGGTCACCTCACTAACCACGCCGCGTCTCCAGCGCGCGCCAGCCTTGCGTGAGCTGCGTGATGACCGCCACGACCTCGTCGAGCTTGGCGGCATCCAGTTCCACGCTCGCCTGTGCGACGCCGCGCATGCAGAAGTCATAGACGGTGCTTAGCGGCTGCGTCACGCCCGGGCCATCGGCCGCATCGATATGCGACGCCAGCCCGTTGAGCAGATTCAGGCATTTGGTCACGCTGCGCAGGCGCGCATCATGACGTGCATGCTCGATGTGTCCACGCACGCGCGCCAGCTCGTCAAGCAGCCCGTCCAGCAGGATGAGCATGAGTTGCAAAGGGGTAGCGCCTGCGATGCGCGCATCGAGGTCGGAGGCATGGTATTGCTGGTAAGTCATGATCGGATTGACTCCCTAAAGGGTAGCGACGCGCATCATTCGCCTGACTTGCGCGATCCGCGGAAGAGCGCGTCGACGAAGCTGCGTGTCTCTTTCATTTGTTGCTGAACCTGCTCGGCACGCGCCAGTTCATCGGTGTAGCGCGCCACGAGCGCCAGAAAACGAGCCTTGAGCTGGTCTTCCTTTGTGGCGAGCCGCTGAGTGACGATTTCGTCGGTGTCCGTGCGGTGCTTGAGCACGCCCGTGATCTCGTCGGTCCATTCCCGGATCCGCACGGCAAGACGCATCCCTGCCGGTTGTGTGTCCAGATCCGCACGGGTGTCACGCTTCATCACATCGGCGGTCTCGCCGAACCACTTGGCGAGCATCTCCTTGTCGCCGGCATAGGCGGCCTCGAAGCGCTTCTGATCGAACGTGACCGAGCCGTCGGCACTCCGCTTCACGCCGAACCGGGCGGGGTCGAACGTCTTGCCATCGATGCTCACAACCCTCTCGAAGTTGCGTTCAAGATCGCGCAGCAAGGCGCGTACGCCAGCATCGGCATAGAACGCACCGGCCGGTTTGACGTCGCCCTTCTCGTCGCCATCGGGCGAGACGGATGCCCCCGGCGTTCCCGGGTCCATCAATTCGCGAAGTTGCTTGCGCACCGCGTCGTATGCCTGAACGAGGGCGCGCATGTTCGCTGCCGTGCCTTCCATGTCGGGCGTGATCGACACGCGCGCGGTCTCGGTGCCCGTGTGCGCCTTTTTCAGCGAGAGCGTCACGCCGGTGAACAGCGCGATCTCGTTGGTCGAATACGATTCTTCAGCGCCTTGATTGCCGATCTTCACGATGGCGTCCTGCCCTTGCGCGAGCACTACCGCGTCGGGCCCGGCGACGGGCCTGGCGACGAGACTTACACCGGAGGCAGACACCAGGTCGAACCTGGCCCCGTCACCGGACGTCGTTGCGGTCAGTAGCAGATACGGCGTCGCTTGGCCCGGCACGTGCCGCAAATCGGCACGCACGGCTTCTTTCAGGTCCGAATCTGCATTGATTCGTCGGGCAAGCTCCTTAACACCCTCAGCCGTCGCCAGATCGAGTCCCGACGTATCCAAAGCGATCGCATTGTTGCGTCCGGCAACCTTCACGCTGCCAGTGGCGAGCGCCGCCACATTCTTGAACTGCACTTGATGCACGGTCGCCAACTGCTTGACGTGCACATCGAAATCGAGCTGCTGCGAGCCCTTCTCCAGCTTGACGGAGAACTCCTGCTCGCTCGATTGCGTTGCCTTGTGCGCACGCAAGTCGGCGCTATCGCCAACGCGCTGCAATTGCTTCTCGAAGTTGCCGAGAACGCTCTTGAGCGTGGCCACGCCTTTCTGGCGAGCTTCGGTGCTGCTTTTATCCTTACCGAGGCGACCGAATTCCGCGCCCATCTTCTTCTGGGCGATCTCGGCGGCCATATCATCGATACGATTTTTCACTTGCAACATGGCGAAGCTCCTGGTTCAGGTTGTGTACGAGACGCGAGATGCGTTTTCCCATCCCAAGCGACCGCCGTGCGTGCTTTGTCAACACGAGCGTCCGAGGCGATTTCCTCATTTCGCCCCCGTGCGGCCATCCCGCGCTGCCAAACGGCCAGCGCCTGAGCCACTTGCTCCTGCCCCTCGCGCTTCAACCGCGCCTGCGTCGCCGTCGCTTCGTGGCGAGCGACAAGCGTTGCCACACCCTCGCGTCGACGCTGTGCGTCGCGCACGGCCTGCGCCGCGACCGCCTGCCAGCGCGCCAACTTCGCCATCGGCGCTTGCTGCGTCTCGATCATCTCCACGAGCGTGCATTTGTAGTGGGCACGATTCTGAAAGCTGTAAGCGCTCGCTCGTCCGCCGCTGATATCCACCGCGCGATAAAGCCGGGTGAGCTGGGCCACATTGCGCGCCAACCGCCCATGCTGCTCGGCGAGTTGCCGGCCGTCGTGCTGCGCCGCCTCAAGCTCACGGTCGCGGATCGACAGCAGCGCATGCAGCGCTCGTGGCGTTTTCGAAGTCATCGGCATAGCGCCTCCAACCGCTCGCATAGCGCATGCGGCGTGTTGGCGTCGCCCTCGCTCTGACGCAGGAAAGCGAGCATGAGCGGATGTCGCGACACGGCCCGGTCGGTCTCGGCGTGAGCGCCCGGCACGTAAGCGCCGAGCGGCATCAACTCGCGAATCTGCTGATAGGCGTGCCACTGCGCCTTGAACGCGCGCGCGGCGGTGGCGTGACGTGAGCCCACGGCCTGCGTCATGCAACGGCTCACAGATGCCCCGATATCGATCGCGGGGTAATGCCCGGCGTCTGCCAGTTCGCGCGACAGCACGATGTGACCATCTAGCACCGCGCGAGCCGTGTCGACCACCGGGTCTTGCAGATCGTCCCCTTCGGCCAGCACCGTGTAGATTGCGCTCAGACTGCCCGTTCCCGCGCCATTGCCCGCGCACTCGACCAGTCGGGGCAAGCGTGCAAACACCGATACCGGGTAGCCACGTGCGGCCGGGGCTTCGCCGAGCGAGAGCGCCACCTCGCGGCACGCCATGGCATAGCGCGTGAGCGAATCGACGAGCAACAGCACGTCACGGCCCGCGTCACGAAAATGGGCCGCAATGGCGTGGCACAACTCGGTGGCCTTGATGCGTTGTGCGGGCGAGGCATCGGCCGGTGCAGCGACCACGATCGCCTTGGCGAGGCCGGCCTGTCCCAGCGTCCCGGTGATGAACTCGCCGACCTCTCGCCCGCGCTCGCCGATCATGCCGACCACGACGACCTGCGCGTCGGTATGCCGCGTCATCATGCCCAGCAGAACGCTTTTACCGACGCCGCTACCGGCGAACAGTCCTACCCGCTGTCCCTTCCCGAGGCTCAGCAGACCGTCGATGGCGCGCACGCCCACGGCCAGCGGCTCGGTAATGGCGCGACGATCGAGCGGCGCAGGCGGCGAACAACGCGTATCGAGCAGCGCGTCGCCACGCAACGCGCCTTTGCCGTCGAGCGGCTGTCCGAAGGCGTCGATCACGCGACCGAGCCACGACGGCCCGATGCGCAGTGCGGGCATCGACGTGCCGGGCAAGACACGGGCGCCGGGCACGATGTCGGCCACAGACGCGTACGTCAATAGCTGAAGCGCTCCATCCGAAAACCCGACCACTTCGGCCTCGGTCCATCGTCCGGCGGCGGTCTCAACGCGACAGATCTGCCCCAGCGAGAACCGCTGCCCGCGCGCTTCGAGCACAGCGCCGTTTGCCCGCGTGACGAACGCCATTGGCGTCGCGAGTGCGATCTCGTCGATCATCATCGTGTCTCGGGATTCTCGGCCGGCGCCAGCGCTGACGTGGACGCCTCCACCCATTCGCCCAGACGTCGACGCGTGATCTCTTGCGTGGCGGCTTCCCTTCCTTCGCAACCCGCGTCGTACCAAAGTCCGTCAACGTCGACCCGGCTATCTCCGCGAACCAGTGACGGGTCTGCGACGATGCGCCATCCGGGACGAGCCCCCTCGGCTTGAGGCGGCGCGCTACCGACACGCGCGCAGAGCGCTTGCGCGTCGTCAGGACTGACATGGACGGTGACGGCATCGTCGTTCGCGCCCAACTGCGTGAGCAAGCGCTGAACAATGCCGGCGATGTCGGCGGGGGCGGCATGCAACTCGCGCTGCACGATGGCCCTCACCGCACGCGATGCCACATCACTCAGCACATCGACGGCCCCCGACGCGAGCCGTGCATGCATCTGTTCGCGTGCCGCCTGAAGCGCGGCGAGCGGCAGCCTCATGGCGTCGAGTTCGTCGCGCAACTGCGCGGCATGCGATGCCTGCAAGCGCGCCTCGGCCGCCTGCTCGCCGTCGACACGCCCGGCATCGAAGGCTTCCTGCCATACCGCCTGACGCGTATTGGCCGTGCCATCGGCGATCCCCTGCGCATAGGCCTGAGCGCGCAACGTGTCGAGATCCGGCTGAACCGGCAGCCAGCCGCGCTGGGCTGCGACATCGGACTTGGTGCCAAACCGATGCGGCTTCATTCGAGCACCTCGCCGTCCGCGAGGCGCAGAAGCAGGTCGGCCTCGCGCGCTCGCGTGCGCAGCAACGCCATGATCTCGCTACGCGCGGCTTCGACACGCGCCGCCGACATGGCGCCCAGCCGCTGCATCGCTTGCGTGAGCGCATCTTCCTGAAGACGGGACATACGCTCGCGCACCACTTGACGCATCCGCGCATCCGTCCCCTTGAGCGCGGTGGCCCAGACGTCCGTCGGCACCTCGGCGACGACCAGATCGATGACACCCGGCGCCTGGAAAGCCAGGATGTCGAAGCCATACATGCTCGCCTCCACGGACTCTGCGAGCGACGCATCATGCGCACGCAAAACATCCATGAGGCGCTTCTGATCGTCGGGCACATGACCGATAATCTGCGCCGCAAGCCGGGTGCCCGGCACATCGGCACTCTCTGCCGACAGCCCTGCGAGACAACGGTCGGCGATCAGTTCCAGATCGGCCAGCAGCTCACGATCGACTCGCGTGAGTTGCGCCGTCTCGAGCAATAGCGCTTCCTGTTGCGACTCGGGCAGCGCTCTGAGCAGTTGGCCGCCCAGATCCGCCGGCAGATAGGCGAGCAGCAACGCTTGCATGCGGTGATGCTCGCGCGAAAGCACGTCGGCCAGCCGCGCCACACTCACCCATTGCAGACGCGCCAGCTTGGGGCGAATTCGGTCACCATAGATGCCGTCGAGCACGTTACTGGCGATGCCTTCGCCAAGCGCGGCAGCGAGCGAGCGTTCGAGGTATGCGCGCGGAGCGGCATTCGCGCCGCCGTGCTGCGTGCAGGCGTCGAGGAACCTGTCGACGATCGCGTGCACATCGTGCTTCTTCACGCTACCCGCGCGCGACATGGCGTGCGCCACGCGGAGCAACTCGGCGGGCGCGAGCTGCGCCATGACGCCGGCGGCAGCCTTCTCCCCCATGCAA
>JARLJF010000076.1 GCA_031291335.1 Pandoraea sp.
GAGGTGCGCGCCGCAACAGATCGCGTGGCACGCAAACAGCTTATTCATTGATTTTATATGGTTTTGGCCCGATTTGCAACGCTTGACGCCCCAAATGCCCACCTGACAGGCATCAATGCAACGCTGCTGCACTGCAAGATGGGGAGGTAGCCATTGCCGACCCCGCCCATCTGTCCCAGCCATCCCCATCGGGACGTTCGGGCAAGCTCAACGCGAACGGTTGCCGCCGCGATTGCCACGGTTGCCGTGGTTACCACCACCGCTGTTACCGCCGCCGCCATTACCATTGCCGCCAGCCCGGCTGCCGCCACGGCTGCGATTGCCATTGGCGTTACCGCTGCTGTTACCGTTGCCGCCGCCACTGCCACCGCGCGACTGACCGCCGAAACCACCACCGCCCGTCGAGTTGCCACCGCCGAAGCGGCGCCCTTCACCACGCGGCGAAGGCGTCTGCCCCGGATAACCACCGCTCGGGCCGACAAACGCCGTCAGCGGATTAGCACGCGGACGACGCGACTGTCCCGGCTCGCGACTGAACACGCCCAACGCGGTCTGCATCGGATCCGGTTGACGGCGCGGCTCTTTCGGCGCGCCGGCCTTGCCGCCACGGGCGCCCTTCGGCTTGTCGTCGGTGCTTGCGCCCGGCAGCTTCATGCCGACGGAAGCGAACAGCGAACGGACCTGTGCGTCGTCCATCTCTTCGTAACGACCACGCTTGAGACCGCGCGGCAGCGTCAGCGGACCGTAACGCGTACGGATCAGACGGCTCACCATCAGCCCTGCAGCCTCGAACATACGGCGCACTTCGCGGTTCCGGCCTTCGGCCAGTGCCACGTGATACCAGTGATTCGAGCCCTCGCCGCCGCCATCTTTCAGGCGCAGGAAGTTGGCCTCGCCGTCATCGAGCTTGATGCCGTGCAGCAATTGCTGGCGCGACGCTTCGCTCAGTTGCCCCACGGTACGCACGGCGTATTCACGCTCGATCTCATAACGCGGATGCATGAAGCGGTTCGCCAGATCGCCGGACGTCGTCAGGATCAGCAAGCCTTCCGTGTTGAAGTCCAGACGGCCGACGGCGAGCCACTTGGCCGTCTTCATCGGCGGCAGGCGGTCGAACACAGACGCGCGGTTTTCCGGATCGGCATGGCTGACGATTTCGCCCGCCGGCTTGTGATACAGCAGCACGCGGGGCGGCTTGCTGGTGATACGGCGCTTGACGAGCTTGCCGTTGATACGCACCTGGTCGGTCGGCAGAATGCGCTGGCCGATGTGAGCAGGCTCAGCGTTCACCGACACGCGTCCAGCCAGAATCAGTTCTTCCATCTCGCGGCGCGAACCCATACCGGCTTCGGCGAGCACCTTGTGCAGCTTCGGCGCTTCGTCGTCCGGCGACAGCACGCGGCGGTCTGCCGGGCGGCGGCCACGCTTGGCAGCGGCCTTGGCATCGTTATCGGCCTCTTCGCCGTCGAAACCACCCGACGTCACGAACGAGAACAGATCGTCGTCGCCACCCTTGCCACCGGCATTGCCTCGGGCACCACCTGCGCCTGCCGCACCCTTGCGGCCACGACCCTTGGCACCTTGCGGCGACTTGCCGCCCGGCGCCGAGCCGTTGCCAGCACCGCCGCCGGATTGAGCGGATTGCCCCGATTGAGCAGGTTGCGCCGTCTGCGCGCCCTGCGAGGCACCGTCACGCTTGCCGCCACGCGGCTTGCGGGCGGCGCCATTGCGGGGGCGCCCTTGAGCGGCCGGCGGCGCACCGTCGGCGCCCGACACCGGCGCTTGCGGCGCGTCGTCAGACGAGGCGCCCTGCGGGGCGTCCGACGCGGCGAATTCGCCTGGGGCGCCGTCCTCGCCTTCGCGCTTGGCTTGCTGAGCCGCACGACGGCGGGCAATCAGACTGCGCGGACCACGGCGCAAACCGCGACGCGACGCTTTTTCGTCGCCGCCCTCGCCTTCCGGCGCGCGTGCTTCGGCACCGGCATCGCGTGCGTGCAGGTCCTGGGATTCTTCGTTTTGTTTCAACACAACCTCATTGGAAAACGGGATCGTCGTGGGCAGGCGTAATGGCTGTCCTGATCCGTGTTCGCACCATGAATGCGCGGCAAACCTTGCCGCGACTTCGTTCTTATCGCTAACGGCCCTGCGGATGTTCCCGGCGCTATGCGCCGGTGCCTCAGGTACCGGTGACGAGACTCTTGTCGTCCCCGTCGTTCTCGTCGTCATCCATCGCACCGGGCATGGGCTGCCCGGCGGCGGCTTCGTTCGCTGCCGAGTCGACAGCGTGCGGGGAAACCTCCTGCGTGCCCGACGCTGCGGGATCTTCCGCCTGCGTCGCTACGTCCTGCGTATCTTGCGGCGGATCGTCGCCGATCGATACCGCAGACTCTGATTCTTCGGAATATTCCTCGTCCAGCGTCACGTCGCCTGAGAGGCCTGCAATGTCGTCTTCCGGCAGCTCGGCGTCGAGCGCGGCTTTCGCATTGTCATGCGCGTCTTCACCAGACGTTGCGGACGTTGTCCCAGATGCGTCGCCATGCAATGCGTCGCCTTGCTCACTGACGTGTGCGATGTCCGCGAGTTCCGCGCCATCCGACGTAATTTCGGTCGGCGCCTGCGTCGACACCGCTGCCGAGACCTCAACCGCCACATCAACCGCCACCTCAACCGGCGCCTCCGGAACCTCCGGCACGCCCTCGCCTTCTGCCATCACGGCATCAAGCAAGGCATCTTCCGTCAGCCCCTCTTCAGCCGGTGGCAGCGGGCGCTGATCTTCCGGCAGCCCCTGCGCAAGCGGCAAGTCATCGGCACGGGCTTGCGCCAGACGTGCCAGCGCGTCGGCATCGGCCACCGGTGCGTCGTCGGACGTCGCCTCGTCGCCTGCCTCGCCCTCGGCACGTTCGCCGAATTCGATGTTCTGCTGCGCAAGCAGATCGATTTGCGCCTGCGCTGCCGGATCTTCCAGCGGGGGCAGTGCATCGAGCGCACGCAGCCCCAGATCGTCGAGAAAGTCCTTGGTCGTGGCGTACAGGCCGGGGCGTCCCGGCACGTCGCGATGACCAATCACCTCAATCCAGCCACGATCTTCGAGCTGCTTGACGATCTGCGTGTTGACCGTCACGCCGCGAATCTCTTCGATGTCGCCTCGCGTAACGGGTTGTCGGTATGCAATGATCGCCAGCGTCTCCATCACGGCGCGCGAATACTTCGGCGGCTTCTCCGGATTGAGGCGATCAAGGTATTCACGCATGCGCGGACGGCTCTGGAAACGCCAGCCGGTGGCTAATGCCACCAGTTCCACACCTCGGCCATCCCATTGCACGCGGATTTCCTCGAGCAGCGCGCGCACCGTGTCACCAGACACGGCGTCATTGAAGAGCTTGCGCAGATCGCCGACCTTGAGCGGCTCCTGCGCGCAAATCAACGCGGTCTCGAGGACGAGTTTCGCCTCTTGGGTATTCATGTGCGACTAAGCAAACCGGGGGCTTGGCGACCCGGTATCAGGAATAAATGGATGCTTGGAGCAAGAGAAGCGGTCATAGAACAAAAAACAACCACTTCGCTTAAGCGCGCGCCCGTTTGTGTTCGGTCGTAGTGACGGCGGCGCAACCTGGATGCTTCGAACGACCTGCCGGGAAAACGCCCAGGCCGATAGTACGGCGAGACGGACGTCCGGTATATGCGCAATTATTACTGAAACACCGACGCCCGTAAAGCGCCGTCGCAACCCTGACATCTCGGCAGGGAAAACGATAGGTCGACGCCCCATGGTAAACTCGCAAAATAACTTCAGGGGCCTCCATGACCACCGAGATCGGTCGCATTCCCATTGCTCAGCCCCGTTGTTCCACGTGTTCGCTGGGGCAGTTCTGCCTGCCGGTCGGCATCCCGGAACCCGAGCTGGAACGACTGGACGCGCTCGTAAGCGAGCGCCGTCGCCTCAAAAAGGGCGAAGCGCTTTATCACGCCAACGATGATCTGCACGCTGTCTACGGCATCCGCTTTGGCTCGCTGAAGAGCTGCGTCACGGCGCCGGACGGCCGTGAGCAGGTCGTCGGCTTTCACCTTCAGGGCGAGTTGATCGGACTGGACGCCATCGCCGACAACCTTCACCCGACCACCGCCGTTGCGCTCGAAGACAGCGAGTTGTGCATCGCCCGCTTCGGCGAACTGGAGACACTGTCGCGTCAGGTGCCGTCGCTGCAGCGCCAGCTTCACCGCCTGATGAGCCAGGAAATCCGCAACGAACACCAGCAACTGCTCGCACTGGGCACGATGCGCGCCGAAGAGCGCCTGGCCGTCTTCCTGGTCAACCTCTCCGACCGACTCGCCGCACGCGGCTATGCCGCCAACGAGTTCGTGCTGCGCATGAGCCGTGAGGAAATCGGCAGCTTTCTCGGCCTCAAGCTCGAAACCGTCAGCCGTCTGTTCTCACGTTTCGCCCAGAACGGCATGATCGAAATCCGCCAGCGTCACGTCAAGATCGTCGACGCACTCGCCCTGCGCGAACTCGCGGGCGCACCCTGCTGAGACCCGCGACCGGGGGCGCCCGAGCGTCCCCGCTTGCCATTGCCCGCTCAGGGCCCCTTCGCTGGCTCACGCTTCCCCGCGTTACCCATAAAGCTACCGGCCCCGCGCCAGCGTTGCCTTGCGCCAGATCAAGAGTCTCTCACCGTGGCCGCCACCGTCCGGGCGTTCGACAAGCCCGGGCAAACCCTCCATAATCGGCGCGTTCGCCAGACGGCACACCCGCCGTCCGGCGCATCACACCGACGGAGGCTGCCGTTATGCCCGCTGCCATTTTCCTGAGTCCGGAAGACGCCGAGCACGCGTACTACGAAGCGCTGCGCGCCGGTGACACCGATACGCTGATGGATGTCTGGTCGGAAGACGAGGAGATCGTCTGCATTCACCCCTCGGGGCCAAGACACGTCGGCCCGGCGGCCGTTCGCACGAGTTGGCGCCAGATCCTCGCCAGCGGCGGACTACAGTTGACGGTCAGCCACCTTCAGGTCGCTCACAATCCGCTGTGTGCCGTGCATAACGTGCTTGAACAGATCCGGGTCGAAGCGCATCCGGAAGCCCGTTACGCCTTCGTACTCGCCACGAACATCTACCTGAAGGAAGCCGACGGCTGGCGGCTCGTGCTGCATCACGCCAGTCCGGCCATCGGTCACGAGGAGCCCAGCAGCCAGCAGTCCCGCACGCATCGCCTGCACTGACTCGCCCACCGATTCACCGATTAGCCGCTTCGCCGATGCCTCACGACGTCATTGCGGCGCACCGGGTGCCGGCAGGCGGTCCGTCGCATCCCAATACGGTGTCGGCCCGTAGCGCGCCTGCAGGAATTCGATGAACGCATGGGTCTTCGGCGGCACGAACACCCGGCTAGGGTAGACGGCCCAGATCGCCACCTCCTCTGCCAGCGGATACGCCGGCAATACCGGCACCAGTTCCCCGCGCTGCAAGTGCGCGCCGATGTCCCACGTGGACTTGAGCGCAATACCAAGACCTGCCAGAACGGCGTCTCGCAGCACCTCACCGTTATCCGATGCGAGACGCCCGCCAACACGTACGTTCAGCGTGCCGCCCGGCGTCACAAACCGCCAGTCGCGTTGCTCACCGAGAATCAGGCAGTCGTGTTCCGCAAGGTCGCCGGGGTGCTTTGGCGCGCCGTGCGCCGCGAGATACGCAGGCGACGCGCACAGCGTGCGCCGATTCGTCGCCAGCTTCCGGGCCACAAGCGTCGAATCGCGCAGCGCCCCCACGCGAATCGCCAGATCCACGCCCTCCTCAATCAGGTCGACGACGCGATCCGTCAGCCGGAAGTCGAGCGAAATGCCCGGATAGCTCGCCAGGAATTCGGGCAATGCCGGCGAGACATGCTGACGTCCGAACGACGACGAGCACGACACCCGCAAGCGCCCCTGAGGCGCCGCCCGCCCCTGCCCAACGCTCGCCAGCGCCTGGGCCTCGGCGGCGAGCAGCGCCTGCGCCTGCGCGAGGAAGACCTCGCCCTCCTGCGTCAGGGCCACACGACGCGTCGTGCGGTGCAGGAGCCGCGTGCCGAGCGCGCCCTCCAACTGCACCAGACGCGTACTCGCCGTGGCGGGCGACAACCCGCGCTCGCGCCCGGCCGCCGACACATTGCCAAGCGCCGCCACACGCACGAACAACGCTACCGTTTCGAGGTCCAATGCCATTTGATGGATTTTCCAAAAAATCTTTTCTGCATTATCCGAATTATCAAAGCAATCGACTAGCCGTAATCTCTCGTTATCGCACTGAGCGCGTCGCCGAATGCCACAGGCGGCGCACTGCAACTTCAGGAGAAAACAGATGAAAGCCATCGGACTGACCCGTTACCTGCCCATCGACGACCCCAAGTCGCTCGAAGACATCGACCTGCCCACGCCGACACCGGCCGGACGCGACCTGCTGGTCAAAGTCGAAGCAATTTCCGTGAACCCTGTCGACACCAAGGTCCGTGCCCCGAAAGACAAGGTCGAAGCGACGCCGCGCGTACTCGGCTGGGATGCGGCCGGCACCGTGGCCGCCATCGGTCCGGACGTCACGCTTTTCAAGGTCGGCGATCCGGTCTACTACGCGGGCAGCATTACCCGCCCCGGCGCGAACAGCGAGTTCCATCTGGTGGACGAGCGCATCGTCGGTCACATGCCCGCCTCACTCGATTACGTGAACGCCGCCGCCCTGCCGCTCACGACGATCACTGCCTGGGAAGCCCTGTTCGATCGTCTCGGCATTGCCCCGGATGGCCGCGACGAAGGCAAGTCGATCCTGATCGTGGGCGGTGCGGGCGGCGTCGGCTCCATTGCGATTCAGCTCGCGCGCCGTCTGGCCCGACTGAACATCGTGGCGACCGCGTCGCGCCCGGAATCCGCCGACTGGTGCCGCCAGTTGGGCGCGCAACACGTGATCGACCACTATCAGGACATCCCCACGCAATTGCAGGCCGCTGGCGTGCCACAGGTGGATTTCGTGCTGTGCCTGAACGACACCGACGCACATTTCCCCGCGATGGCCGCCGCCGTCGCTCCGCAAGGCAAGATCTGCTCGATCGTAGAGAACGCCGGGCCACTCGAAATCGGTCTGCTCAAGAGCAAGAGCGCCACGTTCGTCTGGGAATTCATGTTCACGCGTGCGCTGTACGAGACGCCGGACATGATTGCGCAGCACAAGCTGCTCACGGAAGTGGCACGGCTCGTCGACGCAGGCACGCTGCGCACCACGGTGGGTGAGGTCATCGGCCCGATCAACGCCGTCAATCTGCGTCGCGCACACGCGCAGCTCGAAGGCGGACGCACTATCGGCAAGCTCGTGCTCGCCGGATTCTGATCGACTCGCGGCGAATTCTTCGTCCGCATCGACCAACGAAAAACGGCGCTTGCCCCCGAGAGGCAAGCGCCGTCTTTTACATCGGATGCCGCCGGTTACTTCACCGCCGGCGCTCCTGCCTCGGCGGGATGAATGATCTCGCCACCCAGCGCGTCCACCCCGGCAATCAGGCGTTCAAACGCCGCGCCGACCAGAGAAGGGTCGCCCTTCACACCCAGGTCGATGTGACGGCGCGCGTAGATATCCCCGCGCTGCGCGTCGCCCACGCTGGGCAGGCTGAACACCTTCACGCCGTGGTACTCGGCCTCGATGGCCTCCATGAGCGGCGTCAGCGTCGACTCGGCGAGCCCGAACACCAGCACCGACCGCTCGGCGTACTTCGTCAGGTGATGCAACGCCGCGTAGTCGGTGTCGAGCACCCACGCCATCATCGGCCACGCCATGACCGGGAAACCGGGCATGAAGTGATGCTTCTCGATCGAGAAGCCGGGAATCTTGTTGTATGGGTTCGGCAGCACGCGCGAACCGACCGGAAACTCGCCCATCTTGAGACGATGCCGGTTGTCCGCCTGGCTCATGTCGGCGCGTCCGTCAGCGCTCGTGTCGGCGATGCGCTCCATGATGAGGGCTTCGGCTTCCGGTGCGAGCGTGAGCGGCACACCGAGCGCCGCCGCCGCGCACTGACGCGTGTGATCGTCGGGTGTGGCGCCAATGCCACCGGTCACGAAAACGATGTCGTCGCTGGCGAACGTGCGACGTAGGGTCGCCGTGATGCGCGCCGGATCGTCGCCCACGTATTCGGCCCAGTCCAGTTGCATGCCGCGTTCGGTGAGCAACTCGATGAACTTGGGCAGATGTTTGTCCTGACGACGTCCCGAGAGGATCTCGTCGCCAATGATGATGATGCCTACCGCCATGATGCTTCCTTTATCTTGTCGTCAGAGCCTGGGGGGAAACGCGCGGCACCGCCCGGCGGCAGCGCGCAGTGAAGCGATTGTGCCACTTTCACGGCGAGCCGTTTGACGACCTCGGCCCGGATCCCGGCGGCGGCAACGCGGGCGGCAGATCTTCGCTCTCGGGCAACAGCGTGCCTGCCACAGGCAATTCCGTGGCGGTAAGCGTCGGCCCGTGCCGGGTGGCTTCTTCCGCACGCAATCGCGACAACGCGCGCAAACAGTAGTGAGCGAACCACAGCGCCGAGAACACGAAGATCACGACATAGAGCCAGATCGCCAGCAAGGCGATGACCGGAAACAGCACGATCATGATCACGGACGAGACCCACAGCAGCGTCGGCAGCGAGCCGAGCAGCCCCGTCGCCACGCCGATCACCAGCAGCGGCAAGCGTCGTTCTCGTATGATCCGGCGCCGCTCTTCGGCAGTCGCATGAAATGCGAGCGCGTCATAGGTCATCACGCGATACGTCAGCCAGCCCCACAACAGCGGCGGCACGATGGCGAAGAACGGCGGCACGAGCCACAGCGGCAGCGTGACAAGGGCGGCAACGAGAAAGACCGCCGTCGCGCCCAGCGACTGTCCGAGACTGCCCCAGAACGACCCGCCCTGCCGCGCCTCCAGATGAATAAAGTGGCGGCGCGAGAGGTGACGCAGCACCGCAGGCATCGACCATCCCGCGATCAGCAAGAGCGCCGTCACCACGATCAGCGGGACGAGCAGCGCTACGAGAATGAACGGCGCAAGTGCCATGCGTACGCTATCCACGCCGAAAAAGCCGAAGAAGCGGTAGATCCACTGCGTGAACTGCCACTGCTCGAGCCAGAGACGCAGGAAGTCGGTAAACGGTTCCCAGCCAAACCAGATCACCGCCCCCCAGATGAGGCCGGAGACGATGAAGGGCATGGCGGTGAGCCACAACATACGCGGATGCAACAGGCTCACGAGCGCGCGGCCAAGCGCGCGAAGAATATCGTTCATGCAGATTCGGTACGGTCGGTGCCGTCAGTACGAGAAGCGGAATCAGAAGCGTTGGGGCGACGCGGCAACACGCTCGCCCACAGACGCCGCAAACCAAGCCATTGCTGGGCCCAGAAGCCCTCGCCATAGTCGGTCAGACGGCCCGCCGGCGGCGGGAGCTGGTCGCGAATGCCGGTGGCGACACCGGCGTGCGAAAAATCGGCGGTGCCGAACAGCATGTCCCACCAGGGGAACAGCACGCCGAAGTTGCAGCCGCGATGGCGCCCTTCGTGACCGACACCGATTGCGTGATGACGCCGGTGAAACGCCGGGCTCACGAGCAGCCGTTCGCCGAGCCAGCCGAAACGCAATCGTGTGTTGGCGTGCTGAAGGCTCTGGAGCCATTCCGAGACGGCAATGAGCAGCACGAACTGCACCGGGCTCACGCCGATCAGGATGGCAATCGTCGCGAAAAACGCGGCCTTGATGAGGTCGTCGAGCAGATGGTTACGGTTATCCGTCCAGAGCGACATCTGCCGTTGGCTGTGATGCAGCGCATGCAGCGCCCACCACCAGCGCAACGTGTGCCCCCAGCGGTGATACCAGTACCCCGCGAAATCGAGCACCAGCAGATAGATGACAAAACTCGCGAGGGCATGATCCGTTACCGACGGCCACAGATCCTCGACGTTCAGATTCACGAAGCCCGCCAGACGCAACCACGCCTGCAGATGGTCGAAGAACGGGCGAAACGTGAAGAAGAACACCAGATTGAATAGCCCAAGCCGGTGCACTAGCGTGTAGATCACATCGACGCGCACGGCCCGACGCTCACGCCACCGCTCGGCGGGCGCGAGTGCCTCGAGCGGACGCAGCAGCGCGAGCATGAGCACGATCTGGAGCACGCCGATGAGGAAGAACTGGACGCCATCGAAGGCGTCGTCGGCGAACGACATCAGGCCGGTGGCATACAGCACCGGCTGCACGATGCGGGTGTAGATCTCGGTCTGCACCGCCGAGAAGGCGGTAGAGAAACCGTCGACCAGCGAATCGAACATGTAACGGGGCCGGGCGTCGTCAGGACGCCCGGTCAATAGGGCCTTTGCGGCGATGCCCCGATGTTACAGCACCGGCGCGCGGTCGTAGAAATAGATCCCGTGCGGGGAACGCCCGACCGGAATCGTATTGATCAGCTTGCGCTGCGCCAGATCGATAATGCCCACCTTGCGCGCCCAGCGGAACGTCACCCACAAGGTCTTCCGGTCGGCGGAAAGCTCCATGTCGTCCGGCCCCGGCAGCAGTCCGGTGATGTTGCCCACGTTGGTGAGGGCATCCTGATCGATGATGCTGATCGTGCTCGAGACGCGGTTCGAAATCAGCACGTGCTTGCCGTCCGCGAGCGAGCGGAAGTTGTGCGCGCCCTTGCCCGTCGGAATTGTCTTGATGACCTTCTGGTTGCGCCAGTCGACCACCGCGGCGTAATCCGCCCCCGTCATACCCACGAGCAGATACTTGTCGCCCGGCGTGAGCCATACGCCCGCCGGGCTGTCGCCCACCTTCAGCTTCCAGAGCACCTTCTGGGTCGCCAGATCGATGGCGGCGATCTCATTCGATTCCTGCAACGAGATGAACACGAGCTTGCTGTCCTGCGTGAAGACCAGGTGACTCGGCATCTTCTTGAGCGGGATGCGCTGCGCCACGTTCAGGTTCTTGCCGTCGAAGCGGTAGACGTCCACGCGATCCAGACGCAACGCGTTGGCCACGAACCACTTCTTGTCGGGCGAGAAGCCGATCTGGTACGGGTCTTCGATGTTCTCGATCTTGCGCTGGATCTGGCCCGTCTTCGGATCGAGGAAGACGAGATTGTTACCCACCGAATTCGCCACGATGAGCGACTGATTGTCGGGCGTGGCCATCAAGTGGTGCGGCTCCTTGCCGACCGGGAATGTCTGGATGACCTTCTGCGTCGCCTTGTCGATCAGGCTGACACTGGCGTCGGCCGAGTTGAGCACGACCACGACATTGTCAGGCACCGGCGCGGC
>JARLJF010000077.1 GCA_031291335.1 Pandoraea sp.
CCGTACATCTTCACGACGGCCGCCGCGCCCTCGCAGGCCCATGCGTTGCTCACGAGCGTTGCCCTGATCGCGGGCGACGAAGGCCGCGAGCGTCGCGCCGCGCTGCGAGCCCGCATTGCCCAACTGCGCGACTCGCTCACGTTGCAGCATTGGCAACATATGGCCTCGCCGACGGCCGTACAACCGATCATCCTCGGTGAAAATGCGGCCGCGCTGCACGCCCAGGCGGGGCTCGCGCAAGCCGGGTTATGGGTGCCCGCCATTCGTCCGCCGACCGTGGCCCCGGGTACGTCGCGCCTGCGCGTGACGCTTAGCGCCGCGCACACGGCCGACGATGTTGCCCGGCTGGCCACCGCCATCAACCAACTCGATAGAGACTGGACGGAGCACACGCATGGCTGATCAGAACCTTATGGCGACCTTCGATGCCCCCGCCGAACGACCGACGCCTGCGCGCCATGCGTTCTTCGTCACCGGCACCGACACCGAAATCGGCAAGACGCTCGTCTCGTCGGCGCTGCTGCATGCGGCCGCGCGTCGCGGGCTGGTGTGCGCAGGACTCAAGTCAGTGGCGGCGGGCGCGGCCGAGCACAACGGGCGCTTCATCAACGAAGACGTCGAGCAGTTGCATCAGGCAAGCAACCTGAAGCTGCCGGACGACTGGTACTGCCCCTACGTGCTCAAAGACGCCACGGCACCTCACATCGCTGCCGCGGCGGAAGGCATCGCGCTCGATTGCGGCGTAATCCGCGCGGGCTATGCCCGGGTCGCCGCGCGCGCCGATCTGGTGATCGTCGAGGGCGTGGGCGGGTTTCGCGTACCGCTCGGTCCCGACGCCAGCGCGCCGGATACCGCCGATCTCGCCCGCCAGCTCGGCTTGCCGGTGATTCTCGTCGTCGGCCTGCGGCTGGGCTGCATCAGCCACGCGTTGCTCACCGCCGAAGCCATTACCTCGCGCGGCCTGACGCTCGCCGGCTGGGTCGCCAATCACGTCGATCCGGACATGCGCCACGTGGAGGCGAACATCGACGCGATTGCCACCCGGTTGTCCGCGCCGCTACTGGGTCGCGTGCCGCATCTGGCGCACCCCGACGCCGCGACGGCATCCGGCTATCTCGACATTGGCCCGCTCGTCGACACAACACTGCCTCGTGCGGTTGAAGCGTCACACGCGACGCGCCCGCACACAGCGCCCTGAGCGCGCGATACCCCCATCGCGCGCCATCAACTCATACACAGAATTCAAGGAATCTCAACATGCAAGTTCACGCACACACCGCCGCTCACGGCCACGACGAAGCCCTGCGCCGCAACGACAAGCCCTGGACCGTCACCGAGATCGAAGCGCTCTTCGCGCTGCCGTTCAATGATCTGATCTTCCGTGCGCAGCAGGTGCATCGCGACCATTTCGACGCCAACGCCGTGCAGCTCTCGACGCTGCTCTCGATCAAGACCGGCGGCTGCCCGGAAGACTGCTCCTACTGCCCCCAATCGGCACGCTACGATACAGGCGTGGAAGCCGAGAAGCTCATGCCCGTGGAGGAAGTCGTAGCCGCCGCGCAGCGCGCCAAGGAGGCGGGCGCCACCCGCTTCTGCATGGGTGCCGCGTGGCGCAGCCCGAAGCCGCATCAGGTCGACGCCGTGGGCGAGATGGTGCGCAGCGTCAAGGCACTGGGTCTGGAGACGTGCGTCACGCTGGGTATGCTGCGTGACGGACAAGCCGAGCAATTGCGCGAGGCCGGTCTCGATTACTACAACCACAACCTCGATACGTCGCCCGAGTTCTACGGCCAGATCATCACCACGCGCACGTATCAGGATCGTCTGGACACGCTGGCCCGTGTGCGTGACGCCGGCCTGAAGGTGTGCTGCGGCGGCATCGTCGGTCTGGGCGAGACGCGCCGCGAGCGCGCCGGTCTTATCGCACAACTGGCCAACATGTCGCCGTATCCCGAGTCGGTGCCCATCAACAATCTGATGAAGGTTGAAGGCACGCCGCTCGAGCACAACGAGAATGTCGACCCGTTCGATTTCGTGCGCATGATCGCCGTGGCGCGCATTACCATGCCGCGCGCAATGGTGCGCCTGTCGGCCGGCCGCGAGATGATGGACGACGCGCTGCAATCGCTGTGCTTCCTCGCCGGTGCGAACTCGATGTTCTACGGCGAGAAGCTGCTCGTCACGCAGAACCCGCAAGCCGAACATGACCGCGCGCTGCTCGCACGCCTTGGCATGCGCACGTCGACCGAGGAAAAGCTCGGTGCGCAGAACGCCGGCGAGTGCGACGGCCCGACGGCCTGCGCCACGCACTGAGCGCGTTCGGCGCGCGTTGGGAATATCGCAAGGCTGGCGTTGAAGGATGTGTTGACAGGTTAAGCGCGGCGACGGCAACGAGATTGCAAGAGACGATCCGCCGTCGCGGCGAAGTTGGATAGCAACGAGAATGGCGCAAGTGCAGCGGTCTTTCGTCACAAGCGGAAGTGCCATGGGCAAGCGCCGCCCCAATCGATCATTTTCCGGAGGCAATATGTTCGACAAGATCCTCATCGCCAACCGTGGCGAAATCGCCTGCCGCGTCGCGGCAACGGCGGCACGGCTGGGCATTCGCACGGTGGCCGTCTATTCCGACGCCGACGCGCAGGCCAAGCACGTTGCCGTATGCGACGAAGCGGTGCACGTCGGCGGTGCCGCCGCGCGCGACAGCTACCTGCGCATCGACGCCATCATCAACGCCGCCAAGACCACCGGCGCACAAGCCATTCACCCCGGCTACGGCTTCCTGTCCGAGAACGAGGCGTTCGCTGCCGCGTGTCACGAGGCAGGCATCGTCTTCATCGGCCCGCCGGTCGGCGCCATCCACGCCATGGGCAGCAAGAGCGCCGCCAAGACACTGATGGAAGGCGCGGCCGTGCCGCTGGTGCCCGGCTATCACGGCGACAATCAGGACCCCGCCTTCCTGCACGCCCGCGCCGACGAGATCGGCTACCCGGTACTGCTCAAGGCCAGCGCAGGCGGTGGCGGCAAAGGCATGCGGGTGGTGGAGCGCAGCGAGGACTTCCGCGCCGCCCTCGCCTCGTGCCAACGCGAAGCGGCCAGCAGCTTCGGCGACGAACGCGTGCTCGTGGAGAAATACCTGACGCGTCCGCGTCACATCGAAATTCAGGTGTTCGCCGACACGCACGGCAACTGCGTCTATCTGTTCGAGCGCGACTGCTCGGTGCAACGCCGTCACCAGAAAGTGTTGGAAGAAGCGCCAGCACCGGGCATGACCGAGGTGCGTCGCCGTTCGATGGGCGAAGCCGCGTGCAACGCCGCGCGCGCCGTGGGCTATGTCGGCGCCGGTACGGTCGAGTTCATTGCCAATCAGGACGGCTCGTTCTACTTCATGGAAATGAACACGCGCCTGCAGGTCGAGCACCCGGTCACGGAGATGATCACCGGCCTCGATCTGGTGGAATGGCAATTGCGCGTGGCCGCAGGCGAGGTGCTGCCGCGCAAGCAGGACGAACTGCGTATTCACGGCCATGCGCTCGAAGCCCGTATCTACGCCGAAAACCCAGACAACAACTTCTTGCCGTCGACGGGGACGCTGTCCACGCTGCGTCCGCCCGCTGCGGTGCAGTTCGAGATTGGCGGTGCGCCGACGCCGGCCGCCGTGCGCATCGACTCGGGCGTGCGCGAAGGCGACACCATCTCGCCGTTCTACGATCCGATGATCGCCAAGCTGATCGTGTGGGGACAGGACCGCGACGAAGCGCTCGCGCGCATGCGTCGTGCGCTGGGGCAATACCGCGTAGTCGGCGTGCAGACGAACATCGCGTTCCTCGGACGCCTGGTCGCCAGCGAGCCGTTCGCCGGGGCCGATCTCGACACCGGTCTCATCGAGCGTCATCGCGACACGCTGTTCCCGGCGGCCGCCCCGGTGCCCGCGACCACGCTGGCGCTGGCCGTTGCCGCGCAACTCAGCCGCGAAACCGTCATCGGACGCCGCAAGTATCAGGACAGCATCGACCATCACTCGCCGTGGCAGCTCGCCACCGGCTGGCGTCTGAACGGTGATTACCAGCGCACGCTGTCGTTCGATCATGGCGAGACGCGTCTCGACGTCGTACTCACGAGCGGCCCGCAGGCCAGCACGCTGAGTGTCGACGGGCAAACCTATCCGTATCGCTACGCGCACGACGGCGGCGTGTACCGCGTGACGCTCGGCGAGCGACGCGTGCAGGGTCACGTCGACTTCGAGCAGCAAAGCGCGCATGTCTTCGCCGATGGCCTGTCGTGGACGCTGCGCTGGCATGATCCGTTGGCGCAAGCCGGGGCTCAGGAAGGCGGCGAAGGCCGATTGACGGCGCCAATGCCCGGCAAGGTCATCGCCGTGCTCGCGCAGGCCGGCACGAAGGTCGAGAAGGGGGCGCCGCTGCTCGTGATGGAGGCGATGAAGATGGAGCACACCATCAGCGCGCCGGCCGACGGGGAGATCGAAGAAGTGCTGTACGCCGTCGGCGATCAGGTGCCGGAAGGCGCGCAGTTGCTGGCGTTCAAACGGTAATCGTCGGTCGGATCAGTCGGGGATGCGATCCGGTATCACGCCGGATCGTGCCCTGCCGCGCCCAGAATCGTCTGACGCCGGAACTGCTGCGGCGTCAGTCCCGACTCGCGCGTAAACATCTCGATGAAGGCTGACGACGTGGCGTAGCCCAGATCGAACGCAATGGACTTGACGGTCCGCCCCGCCTCCAGCCCCTCGATGGCCCGCAGAAAGCGCATGCGCTGCCGCCACTGTCCCAACGTCATCCCCAACTCCGCGAGACAATGGCGCGCCAGCGTGCGCTCCGTCATGGAGACGGTCTCGGCCCACGCTTCGAGCGTGCGGTTGTCGGCAGGCTCCCGCTGCAACGCCTCCAGCACACGCGCCAGCGAAGGGGACCTCGCCAGCGGCAGGAAGCGTGGTTCGGCCGGCGCGAGTGCCAGTTGATCGATCAGCACGTGCGCAAGACGACGATCGGCGTCGGTCTGCGGACATGCCACACCACGCTCGGCAAAATCGGACAGGATGGCGCGCAGCAGACCGCTGATGCGCAAGGTGGCAACGGTCGCCGGGAGCACGCCGGCGAGGGATGCGTCGATATAAACAGAACGGTAAATCACGGCGTGCGCGTTGAAACTCGCGTGCGCGGCCTTCGGTGGAACCCATACAGCGTATTGCGGCGGTGACAGAAGGCGGATGCCCTCGATCTCCAGTTGCATCACGCCGTTCGCCACATAGTTGAGCGTTCCCCAGTCGTGGCGATGCGGCATCCACGCCGTCTGCGCGTCGAACTCGTCGTACCGGAAATACACCGGGTACGGCAGCGTCTTGAAACTCGGCCAGTTATTGCGAACAGTCATGACGGTGGCAGGAACAGGCGCGCGCGGCGCCGGATGGCATCACGAGCATCTTACCCGCGCTGTCGCGCCCCTCGCCGACGACGCGCTGACGGCACCGCCTCTCACGACGGCTTGCCACCCCTCTGTGCGGCCTCCTGCGCCTTCTCTGCGTAAACGCAAGTTCGGTGTCATGCTTTCGGCTAACGCAGGCCATATCGGCGCGTGGCGCACTTGTCTGGCGATCGTTCTGTCCCTTTGCGCCTATCCCCTGCCCCTTGCCCCCTTGGCGCCTTCCCGCGCTGCATCGACATCCTTCGCATCAGGAGAACGTATGAACATCGGATTTCTCGGACTCGGCACCATGGGTGCCCCCATGGCGCGCAACCTGCTCAAGGCGGGTTTCGCACTGCGCGTGTGGAACCGCTCGCGCGGTCCCGTCGATGCCCTGGCCACCGACGGCGCGACGCCCGGCACCACCCCGGCCGATGCCGCTCGCGGCGTGGACGTCCTCATCGCCATGCTGGCCGACGACGACACCTCGCGCACCGTACTCTGCCAGGGCGCCGACGGTGGTGCGCTTGGCGCCCTGCCGCGCGGCGCCATTGTCGTGAACATGGCCACCGTCTCGCTCGATTTCGCCCGCGAGATGCAAGCGCATTGCGAGTCGCTCGGCTTGCGTTACCTCGCCGCACCGGTGTTGGGACGCGTGCATGTCGCCGAGGCGGGCAAGCTCAACATTCTGGTGGCAGGCGACACGAACGTCATCGACACCGTTCAACCGATCTTCGATGTCCTCGGTCAGCACACATGGCGCTTTGGCGACAAACCCGAGCAGGCCAACGTCGTGAAGCTCGCGGCGAATTTCATGATCGCCAGCGCCATCGAATCGATGAGTGAAGCTGCCGCGCTCACGCAAGGTCACGGCGTATCCGGCGCCGACTTCCTCGACATGATCACCACCACGATGTTCGCCACGCCCGCTTACACGGGCTACGGCGCGGCGATTGCAAAAGAGGTCTTCGAACCGGCCGGCTTCAAGCTCGCGTTAGGCGCCAAGGATGTGCGTCTGGCGTTGCTAGCTGGCGAGGCGGCGAATGTGCCGATGCCGTTCGGCACCGTGCTGCGCGACAACCACCTCGACAGCCTGGCACACGGCGAAGGCCAACTCGACTGGGCCGCGCTGTCACGTGTGGCGCTGCGGCGCGCCGGTCTTTCGAAGGGCTAGCCCTGACACACGCAGAGCGGATTCCTCCAAGGAACCGCTTACTGCGTTATTTCCTCAAAAATTTTGAGGAGGGTTCCTAGAAAACGCGGCAGCGACCCGCAGAAGCGGTCGCTGCCATGCGGATTTTCGCTCATTCGGAATTTTCATAAGGAATCCGAATAGGTGTTCGGAAATATTCTCGGTGTCGATTTCAACCATGCGCGGCAAGGCGCTCGACACCATGACTCCACACCCACAGACACCTACCGGCCTGCGCACCCTCGCGCTCGCTGCCACCCTCACACTGCTGTCGCTGCCTGCCAGCGTCAGCGCACAGAGCAACGTTACGCTTTACGGCACGATCGATTCGGGTTTCGTGCACGCCAATCACGCAGCGACCACCAATGGTCCTCAATCACGGTCGATGATCACGAGCAACATCCTCTCCGGCAGCCGCTGGGGTCTGCGTGGCACGGAGCCGCTGGGCCAGGGGCTTTCCGCGCTGTTTCAGCTGGAAAGTGGATTCAACGCGGTCAACGGCGAGATGGGTAACGGCGGACGTGCGTTCGGACGCAAAGCCATCGTCGGTCTGAAGAGCACCCAATGGGGTGAAGTGACCATCGGTCGCCAGTACGACCCGGTCGTCAATCTCGTGCAAGGCACGACGGCCGACGGCTATTTCGGCGGCTTCTTCGCCACGCCGGGCGACGTCGACAACTACGACAACGGCGCGCGCATCAACAACTCGATTCGCTATGCAACGCCGAACTTCGGTGGCCTGCAATTCGAGGGCATGTACGCGACGGGCAACGTGGCGGGCAAGGAGGGCGCGGGGCGCACCTATGGCTTTGCGGGTGCCTACAGCAATGGTCCGATTTCAGTTGGCGCAGGCTTCTTCTTCGCGGATGGCGGCCGACGGGAAGTGACCGACTTCACGAGCTCCGACTTTGGCTATCGTGAGTGGACGAGCAGCGCGGGCTCGCTGTTCAGTTCCCCGATCAACAGCGGTTTCCGTACGGCGAGCAAGGTGCGCATTGCGCGCTTGGGCGGAAAGTACGCGGTAGGCCCGGCGATTCTGGGGCTGTCGGTGTCGAACGCGCAATATGCCAGCGACGGGCTTTCGGATTTCACCGGTACGGCGAATTTTGACACCGTGAACGCCTTCGCGACCTACGCGCTGACACCGACGATCAACACGGGTCTCGGCTATAGCTATACGCGCCTGCGCGGTGGTCGCAATATCGGCGCTCACTACAACCAGTTCAACGCTGGCGTGACATACGCGCTGTCCAAGCGCACCTCGACGTACGTGATCGGTGGATACCAGCAGGCCGTCGGCAAGACGCTGGATCGCGGTCAAATCGTCAAGGCCAATGCCTCGGTCGGTTCCTACGGCCTCGATGCAGGCGCAAAGACGCAATTACTGGTCGGCATGGGTCTGAAGCACAACTTCTGATCCGTCCATCGCCCGTGATCGGCCCGAGCGCGTTAAAGCATGCGGGTTTGGGCCGATTTTCCCAATGAATTAAGTCGCTTAAAATTCAAACGATCGTTTGGAGAAACGAACTCAACCGTCTAAAAAAATACATTATTTGTGATTTTAAGGGTTTACCCTATTCGGGAATCTATTTAGAATTCAGGTTTATTGAGGTTCGATGCAGTGCAACCGGCAGTAACCACGCTTTTTGGATTTCACTTTGAATTCGACGCGCTCCGGTTTTTCAGAAGCTGCAGTCATCAGGGAGAAGCGTTGTGGTTGTCGTCAGTTGGTTGGTGGTTGCAGCAGTCGCCGTTACGGTCTCGGCAGCGCGTGTGATGCAGTTGCATCGTCGCGCGGCACGCACGGCAGCAGCGAGTCACGTCGAACGCGTGTTGCGATATCGCCGTAGCCATCGCAATACGCCCTGCTCACGCATTCAGTTCAAGGACGCCGTGTAAATCAGCGTCGTCCGGCAGTAGCAGTAGCAGTAGCAGTAGCAGTAGCAGTAGCAGTAGCAGTAGCAGTAGCAGTAGCAGTAGCAGTTCGGAAGTCCGGTAGTTCAGACAGTTCCGCTTTATCCGCAGCAGCAGTTCAGCAAGTCGCAGTATCGGAAGTTTCAGGTCTGCATCGCTGTACACGCATCACACGCAGTCCTGCAGTACAGAAGGTCTCGCATCACCGCAGTACCCGTTGCCGATGTCTGGCGACCGCAGTTGCCGCAGCTTTCGCAGTGAATTCAAGCAATACCCGCAGTGGTAGTTTGCAGTACTCATGCTGTATTCCGGCGCTTATGTCATAGCCGGATGGAGAGTCATCCCTCCCTGCTATTACGAGGCATCGCTCCCACGCGTCAGAGCCGTACCGCCGCCTGCATGTCTGGCGGCGGATTGCGCGCCCACAGCCTCGTATTGCCCACGCGTTGAATCAAACAACCCGACGCCCCGATCACGCATCGCAGGCATCGTCAGACCGGACATCGTCGCCAGGTTGGCGTCTTCCTGTCCGCGCGATGTGTTTTCCGCGTTTGCAGCGTTTGCCGTCCCCACCGTGGCGGCTGATCGCACGCAGTCGGATCACGCTCGCCTGCGTTATCGCGTGGGCGCTTGGCATTCGCATCATCCGCGCGACGTGCCCAATGTTTTGAAAAAGAGAAATTGACCGACATGAACACCGACTCAGAGCGCATTACCCTCACCATCACCCTGCACCCGAACGATCTGAAGCAACTCGAAAAGGCGTGTCAGCGTGTGGGGATGAAGCGAGAAGATTTCTGCGTGCTGGCCACGCATCTGGAAGGCGCTCGCGTGCTCAATGGCGAGGGACTGGCTACGCTGGCACGTCCGTTCGGCTTCGCGGCCGCACTGCCCGCGGCCCTGCGCGGCGCATTTACCCGCCTCTGCGCACGCTGATCAGCGCAGGTCGGCAGCGCCGCCGGCCACTTTGGTATCCGTCATCCCATCGACGCCATCGCGAACCGCCCTCTCCTCTCCCTCCGCATGGAGGACGACCATGCCGTCGCGCCCCTCGCGTTTGGCGCGATACAGGGCACGGTCGGCATGTTGAAGCCACGATTGCGGCGTATCGAAAGCCGTAGAAAACGGCACCAGTCCGATACTCACCGTGCACTCGGCCAACGAGACGGCGTGTGCCGTCTGCGCCCGGATCTGTGCTTCGGCCTGCGCCACCCGCGCGCGCAGGTCGGCCAGTAAGCGGTACATCAAGTCCTGGCCCGCCACACCACCCGTGTTCACCAGCACGGCGCCGAACTCTTCCCCGCCGTATCGACCAACGGCATCCATCTCACGCAAGCGCTGACGCAGCAGCCCGGCAAAGCGCCGCAACGCTGTATCGCCCGCCGCGTGGCCAAGCGTATCGTTGATGCGCTTGAAGTGATCCAGATCCATCAGCACCAGGCACGCCGGCTGTCCCGTGAGCACGCAATGACGATGAATTTCGGCCAGCCGCTGCTCCCACGCCCGGCGGTTGAGCAACCCCGTCAGGCCATCATGCCGTGACAGGTACTCCATCTCACGCGAGCGCTGCGCCAGCTTCTGCGCCAGATCGTACGTCACCTTCCCCAAAGCAATGGGATAGAGGAGCACCATCGGCAAGCAGGTAATGACGTTGAACGTGTCGGACGCCGGCGCCCAAACAAAGCCGAGCACGGCAATACCAAGAAGCACGCCCGCCACATTGGCGAGCAATCCCTGAAGAAACAGCCGAACGCCACCGGCACCGATGTTGTCCATCGACATCATCGCCAGTACCACCACACTCGGTAACAGATTGAATTGCATCGCGGCGACCCAGAAGCCGCCGAATGCGGCGTCGATCAGCAGATTTGTACGCTCGGCGCGATACGGCACCGGTCGCGACAGCGCCAGTGCGCAAGCCAGATGTGGCCAGAGAAACCCGTTGACGATCAACAACGCCCAAAGCCAAAGCGGCGCGGACGGTTCCTGACGATAGAAAACGCCAGCCACACAAAGGAACCCAATGCCCAGACCAATCGCGCGTAGACGATAGATACGTCGTACGAAACGTTTGCCCTTTCCGGCGATGGCCGGATCGATGGAGGCGGGGGACGACGCTCCGTGCTGTTCTTGTGAACCGTCGGCGTGCGCCGAACGGTCTTGCTGACTCACTGACACCATGCTGCTCCGATCACCTATCACGAAACGCGCACGATGCCAGCGCACCGTGGGGCCCGGGAGCCACGCGTCGCCTACGCGATCAACGTGTCAAACCCGGCATCGCGCCATTCTACCTGCGGCTCATGATCGCCGGCCAATATCGGTCCAACCGGTCTAACCAGCGGTAGTCATCCCCGCGACGTCGCGTCTGAAATACCTTATCGTTTGTCTTAAATTCGCTATGTCACTCGTCGCTTTCGGGCGGACAATTCGCTACATCGTTTGCTGCGACGCGATGTTCAAAGCCTTCGTCGCCTGGACTCACGCTCAGGTTCGCGCCCCGGGCTCACGTCCGAATTACCACCCCGTTTTCATGATTCGCCGGTCATCCGATTGACCGGCATCCGGCCCAGACCCATGTTCAATTTCATCCTGCCGCTGATCGCCGTACTGATCTGGTCGGCCAACGTGATCGTCAACAAGCTCGCTGTCGGTCACATCTTTCCCGCCGAGATCGCCTTCCTTCGCTGGTTCGCCGCGTGGGTGATTCTCACGCCGCTTGCACTGCCGGCACTTTGGCGTTCGCGTCGAACGTTTTTGCCGCACCTTCCGCAGTACGCAACGCTCGGCATTCTGGGCATGGCGATCTATCAGGGCCTGGCCTACTCGGCCGCGCACTACACGAGTGCCACCAACATGGGGATCATTCTTGCGCTGCTGCCCCTCACCACACTGACGCTGGCCGTCATCGTGCTGGGCGACGCGCTCACTGCGGGGGCGCTGGCCGGCGGATTGCTGTCGATCGTCGGCGTGCTGGTAGTGGTCGGCCACGGCTCTCTGCTGCATCTGGCAGATCAGGGCATCGGTATCGGCGACGCCATGATGTTCGCCGCCATGCTCGCCTACGCGGTCTACTGCGTGCTGCTGCGCAAGTGGCAATTGCCGCTCGCACCGCTGCCGTCGCTTTATGCGCAAATCATGTGCGCCGTCGTTGTATTGCTGCCCTTCTATCTGTTCTCGCAGAAAGCCGGCGTGTCGATGGACAATCTGCCGCAACTGGCCTTCGCTACGCTTGCCGTTTCGGTGGCAGCGCCGTTCATCTGGATGATCGGTGTAGCACGCATCGGCCCACGACGCGCCACGGTCGTTATCAACCTCGTGCCGATCTTCACGGCACTGATCGCGGCGTTCGGTCTCGGCGAGCATCTCGCGGGCTATCACCTCATGGGTGGCACGCTGATTCTGACGGGTGTCGCGCTGGGGGAAAACTGGCACTCGCCGATCCGCAAAGCGCGTGAACCGATGCCGACGTTGCCCGATGAATTGGGAAGCGTCCGATAAATTTTGCGCTAATAGCGTCACCGACTCTTTATAGAGGCCCGGCTGTAACGCATGGGGAGGAGAGCGATATAACGTCGCAGGGCGCGGGGGGATTGATTACGCTGTGTGACTCGTCAACGGAGTTCCGCCATGCAAACGAATCCACTCGCGCTATTCGGAGACCATCTGGCCCGCCTGCGAAAGGCACGCGGCTGGTCGCAGGAGAAACTTGCTCTCGAGAGCGGCCTGGCACGCTCGTATGTCAGCGGTATCGAACGCGGCAGACGCAACGTTGCCCTCGTCAACATTTGCGTGCTCGCCGACACGCTCGGTGTCCCGACATCAGAGATGCTGCGCTTTGCTCAGGCAGCGTCCAGCGCCGAAGACACCGCAGCACCCTCGGAACGCACGCCACTGCCCCAGATCAGCCGATCGATATGTCGGCTCGAAAACCGCGATCAGGTCTGGCTCGCGGAAATCATACGAAGTCTCAGTTCCCGGTTGAGTCACGCCGCCCCGCCGGTCATCGCTGCACCTTATGCGGACGCCTCCGCGATGTCGTCCGCCGCGCGCGACGACGCTGAGGATGCGCAAGACGATCTCAACGACCTCGATGGCCTCGACGACCATCACGAAGTCGACGAGGTCGACAACGTGATCGAGACGCGTCCCTCATTCGGCAACGGCCTCGGACACGCGGCCATCGACCCGGGCTTTGCTGCACGTCGTCAACTCGCCGCATCGCCGGAAGAAAACTATCGCGCGGTCGACGACATGGCCAAACCCGCCGACACCACCACCCACATCCGCGAACCGGAACGCGCGTCTTCCGGCAACACAAACGCCTCCGGCGACCCCGATGCGTCGCACCGATCCGACGCCATCGCACGCGAAGACTCGCGGCGTTTCCCCGGCGACGACGACGCGTGAACGGTAGCGAGGTAATTGATTCTTAGGACATTGCGCAAAGTCCCTCAGCCATCCCGGGGACATTGCGCGATCGTTCGTCTAGTAAGAGTCACCCAGACCCCTATAAAAAGTGATCGCCTCAGCGGACATCCCGCGTTGCGCCATTGAACGTCTCACGGCTTCGTGCCGAACGTGCCTGCGCCAATCACCACGGGTATGACGACCGATTGATGGCCGCCGAAAACCCGGAAGGCGCGACACGACTTGGGACGCGTCCCGTCCACAACGAGTGACATCCCAAAGCGGAACCTTTCAGAATCCCCTCGTGGATTGGTTCCGCGTGTCCGGTGTCACACTGCGCGGCTCCGGTTGACGAGAGTGCGACAAGCCGTATCGCGATGCCTTCGCAGCGGTACGCAAACTGGCGCCATCACGACCATCGGAAAGCTCGCACTCTTTGTGCCTTCTCCGAAAGTCCGCAAAAAATCCGCATTGCTGACTCCGTAGTTCGTGCCTCGCAAACGGGGGATACCCGAGGCACCGTCCTCAATACCGGATTTTTGTTTCAATCTTCTCGTCCCTAACAAGGAAAACATTCTTATGGACACCAATTTATTTCGATTCGGCAGACACCTAGCCGGCTTGCGCAAGAAATACAACTGGGCGCAAGACAAGCTTGCGCTGGAAAGCGGGCTGGCGCGTTCTTATCTGAGCGGTGTCGAGCGCGGCAAGCGCAATATCTCGCTGCGCAACATCTGCATTCTGGCGGACACGTTGGGGCTGCCGCCGCACGAGTTGCTGGCGTTCGATTCGTCCAACGGGATGGCTGCGGATGCCGGACCGGGTGCCGCAGCACCCTGCGATCCGTATCCGTCGCTAAACCGGGCCATGCAGAAATTGTCGGATCGGGATCAGGCGTGGATGGCCGATCTGGTGCGCACGCTGAGCCTGCGGCTGGGTCACGGCGTGTTGCGCGAGGAATGAGGGTGAAACGCGATGTCGAGGTGACGGGCTCGCGTGACGTGTCAGGCGACGCCTCCCGTCAAGCGCCGAGGGCTCCCGGGCGTTAATCGGTCCCGAGGAAGGCGTCCACCGCGCGGTGAAACGCAATCGGATTGGCGAGGTTCATGCCATGCGAGGCGTCCTGAATCACCATGCGGCGGGCATCCGGCATGGCGTGCGCGAGAGCGTTCAACACATCCGGATAGGGCGCGGGGCTCTCCGCGCCGCCCATCAGCAGTACCGGCGCATGCAACGCGCCGAGGGCATCGATCGGCAAGGGGGTGCGCGGTTCAGCCACCTGACCGATCAGGGTCCGCGCGTTATCGCGCACCATCTGCTTGAACCAGGGCACCATGCGACGCCACGTGTCCGGTCCGCTCACGGTGTCGATAAAGATGGCCAGGCCACCGTCGATGTCGCCGGCCTCGATGGCGTCGAGCGCCACCTGGCGGAAATTGCCGCGTTCGCTATCGAGTGGAATCTGCACCGGGCCACCGCTGATTTCCACCCCGGGATCGGCAAGCATCAGCGAGCGCACCGTGTCCGGCGCGAGGAGTGCCGTGCGCAACGCGACATAGCCGCCTCGCGAATGGCCGAGCACGTGAACGGGACCGACGCCAAGCGCCGTGATGAACGCCGCCAGATCCTCGGCGTGCTGTTCACCGGAGAATGCGCCGTCGTGGCCGTTCCAGGCTTCCGGCCAGTAGTGGCGCAGGCTCACCGAGATGACCCGCCGGCGTTGCCCCAATGGCGCCATGTTCGGCTTGAAATAGCGACAGTCGCAAAGCGAGCCGTGAACCAGCACGAGCGGCGCGCCAACGGCGTCGGCAGGTGCGGGGGTTTCGACGTACGCCATCGGATAGCCGTTGACGTCGATCGTTTGCGGTGCAGGAACCGGCATGGGGACACATCAGGTAAGACGGGCAGCCAGTATACCGAGCTTGCGGCCCCCTTGCTGCGGCGCGACATCGGTGGCAAGAGCCGGGCGAACAAGCGGCGCCGGGCGCTGGTGTATGCTTGCGACTTTCCTCATTCCTGCGGTTTCCCGGCATGGCACTCAAAGCCACTATCTACAAGGCCGAGGTGCAAATCACCGACCTCGACCGCCACTATTACGCCTCCCATAGCCTGACGCTGGCCCGGCATCCGTCGGAAACCGACGAACGCATGATGGTGCGCCTGCTCGCCTTCATGTTGCATGCCGGTGAGCGCCTCTCGTTCGGCAAAGGTATTTCGACAGCCGACGAACCCGACCTGTGGGAGCACGACTTCGGCGGCGACATCGTCCGCTGGATCGACGTTGGACAGCCCGATGCGCGTCGCCTCGTCAAAGCAGCCGGCCGCGCGGAGCATGTGGACGTGTTGGCGTACGGCGGCAAACCGGCCGCGGTCTGGTGGCAAGCGACCGAGACGCAGATCACACGCCTGTCGAACCTCACCGTGCGCATGCTCGACGAAGCCTCTGCCGAAGCCCTCGCGGCGCTGGCGTCGCGCACGATGCGTCTGCAATGCACGATTCAGGACGGTGAAGTCTGGATCGCGGACGACAGCCACAATCTGCCGGTCAACCTCGTGACGTTGCGCGCCGCCGCCGACGACTGACGGTTCCGGTCGACCCGCCTACGCGGAGCGGATCTCCCAGCCGCTCCGCCGCCTTGCTCTCTCCGCGCTTTCCCCACGCGTTCGCCCTCCTGCACGCCCTGCGCCACTCCTCGCTCCTCCTCGCTCCTCCTCGCCACTCCTCGCCCCTCCGGCCTCGCCCCAATACGCGGCACACCACAAGCTGCGTTACACTTGACGTTAACGTCAATCGAGTCACCGCGACCGCGCCGTCCGCGCTCGCCGGACAGGCCGTTGCATCGTGCCACTCGCACATGCCGGCGCCCTTCGGTGCGCACCCGCGTCGCAGGCTCGCTGGCCCTGTCGCCATGCCTCATTCCTATACGCGTTTGCCCCGCACCTCATGGACATCCTGATCTTTTCCCCGGACGGCAAGACCGCCCCGTACGAAACCGGCCTCGCCGAGCATCTGCCACACGCCAGCATCCGTAGCTGGCAGCCGGGCGACGCCGCGGCGGCCGACTATCTGGTGCTGTGGAAGCCGAATGCGGAAGTGCTGCAACCGCGCGAACATCTCAAAGCCATCTTCAACATGGGCGCCGGGGTCGACGGAGTGCTCGGTTTGCGCGGCGAGGGTGCGCAACGTCTGCCGGCGGGTGTGCCACTCGTGCGTCTGGAAGACGCTGGCATGGCCGACCAGATGGCGCAGTACGTGAGCGCCGCCGCGCTGCGTTATTTCCGTCGTCTCGACGTATTCGACGACCAGCAAGCCCAGGGGCAATGGAAGTTTCAGAAGCCGAACCGTCTCGCGGACTTCCCCGTCACGGTGCTGGGCTACGGCACACTCGGTGCGCACGTCGCCAAGACGCTCAAGGCGTTCGGCTTTCCCGTGCGCGCCTGGAGCCGCAGTCAACGCAACGACCACGCGAATGACAGCGGCGTCGAGCTGCATCACGGCAGCGCGGGCTTCGATGCCTGTGTGTCCGGCGCGCGCATTCTCGTCAACCTGCTGCCGCTTACGCCGGAAACGGTCGATGTGCTCAACGCCGATCTGTTCGCGAAACTGGCGCAGGGCGCTTACCTGATCAACGTGGCACGCGGGGCGCATCTGGTCGAAGCCGACCTGCTCGCCGCGCTGGAGAGCGCTCAGATCGCCGGCGCAACGCTCGACGTGTTCCGCACCGAACCGTTGCCTGCCGACCATCCGTTCTGGCGTGCGCCGCGCATCACCGTAACGCCGCACATCTCCGCCATGACGTTGCGCGACGAAACGGTCGCGCAGATCGCGGGCAAGATCGCCGCCCTTGAGCGCGGCGAAGCCATTACCGGCATCGTCGATCTGACACGCGGCTACTGAGCTATTGAACCGCGCCTCAGATCCCTTGCCTGCACCCCTACGAGGAGACAACTCATGGTGACGTCCCATCTGCCGCAGCGCGTGAAAGTGGTCGAAGTCGGCCCGCGCGACGGCCTGCAGAACGAGAAGCAACACGTACCGACCGACGTCAAGATAGCGTTGGTCGACCGACTGTCCGCCGCCGGTTTCGCCAATGTCGAGACGGCATCGTTCGTCTCGCCCAAATGGGTGCCGCAGATGGTCGACGGCGCCGAGGTGATGGGGGGCATCACGCGTCGTCCCGGCACGGTCTACTCGGTGCTCACGCCGAACATGCGCGGCTTCGAAGGCGCTGTGGCCGCCAAGGCCGATGAAGTCGTGATCTTCGGCGCGGCGAGCGAAGCGTTCTCGCAACGCAATATCAATTGCTCCATCGAGGAAAGCATCACGCGCTTCGCGCCGGTGGCACATGCAGCGAAAGACGCCGGCCTGCGTCTGCGCGGCAGTATCTCCTGCGCACTCGGTTGCCCGTATCAAGGCGAAGTCCCGATCGCGAGCGTGGTCGACGTCGTGCAGCGGCTCGCTGCCCTCGGTTGCGACGAGATCGACATCGCCGACACCATCGGCGTCGGCACGCCCTCACGTACGCGCGAAGTGATGGAAGCCTGCGCGAAGGTGTTCCCGATCGAACGCTTGTCCGGGCACTTCCACGATACGTATGGACAGGCGACCGCGAACATCTACGCAGCACTACTCTCGGGCATCACGATTTTCCACTCGTCGGTCGCCGGTCTCGGCGGCTGCCCTTACGCCAAGGGAGCGACGGGTAACGTAGCGACGGAAGACGTGCTGTACCTGCTGCACGGACTGGGCATCGAGACGGGTATCGATCTCGACGCCGTCGTGCGCACGGGCGACTTCATTTCGCAGGCCATCGGCCGTCCGAACGCCTCACGCGTCGGGCGTGCCATGCTCGCGAAGCTGCAAGACGCCGCCACTGCCAGTGCCTGACACCGCGCAGGGCCCAGTCCCTGCGCCCCCATGTGACTCGAGGACATCGACCCGACCATGAGCGAGACCCCCCGGATTCCCGAACCCGCGCACGCGCAGGATCTTCCCGAAGGCGCGCGCCACGTGGCGCGACTGCTTGCCGGCATCGGCCACGATCAACCGATCGTGCTGCTGCCCGCTACCGGTAAAACATCGGCCGAAGCGGCCGCCGGACTCGGTTGCGAAGTGGCGCAGATCGCCAAATCGATCATCTTCCGTCGCGCCTCCGACGACACCCCGGTGCTGGTCATCGCGAGTGGCGTCAATCGTGTCGACGAGAAGAAGGTTGCCGCGCAAGTGGGTGAACTCGCTCGCGCCGATGCGCGCTTCGTCAAGGAGAAGACGGGCTACTCGATTGGCGGCGTGAGCCCGATCGGGCATGTGGTCTCGCCGGTCACGCTGATCGATGAAGACCTGCTCAAGCTCGCAAGCCTGTGGGCCGCTGCGGGGCATCCGCACGCCGTGTTCAACCTCACGCCGCAGCAGCTCGTGGCGATGACGGGCGCGCCCGTCGTCGACGTGGCGCTGCGTGACTAAGGACATGAGCGGCTGAGCGAGTGCCGGCGCCGTAGCGTCGGCAAGCTTGACCGTCCATCGCCAGGAACAACACCAAGGAGACGCGCCATGCCGAGCCCCGAACTTGTGCCGGGTCTGACATTCGAGTGGACGTATCGCGTGCCGAAAAAGGCCGTGGTCCCCGAGCTGTACGACGATGTCGAGCTTTGCCGCGACATGCCCGCCGTGCTGGCCACCGGTTATCTGGCAGGCATTCTCGAATGCGCTTGCCTTCAGGCGATTCGCCCGTATCTCGACTGGCCGCGAGAACAATCGCTCGGCACGCTCGTCTCGTTCTCGCACCTGGCTGCCACGCCGGCGGGTGACACACTGCGCATTCAGGGCAAGCTCGTGGACATCACTGGCCGCACCCTGCGCTTCGAGGTCGAAGCCTGGGACGGCCTGGACAAAGTGAGCGCCGGCACGCATGAGCGCGTGATCGTCGATCAGGAACGCTTTCAAGGCAAGCTGCGCAAGAAAGCCGCCAAGCTCGGCCTGCCGGTATGAATTTCGCGCCGCGCCGCATCGCGCTATGGCTGTCATGACTACACACGCATCTCCCGTCCCGTCGCCCTGCACCAACATCTGCCGCATGAATCCTGCGACGGGTTGGTGTTCGGGCTGCTGGCGAACCCTCAGCGAAATCGCCGCCTGGTCAACCATGGCCGACGACGACAAGCGCCACATCTGGTCACTGCTGCCCGAGCGACGCGAAGCCAATGAAGAACCGCCGGTGCAGCATCGTCGCGTGGTCGTTGGCGACCCCGGCTCGGGCAACTCATGAAGCGCCCCCGCGCTCTACTCTTTCGTTACCGCATATGGGAAAAATCGTTGCCGTCGGCGAGACCTTCTCCGCCACCCACCACTTCTCGCCTGACACGATCCGCGAATTCTCCACGCTGGCGCATGACTTCAATCCGCTGCATCACGATGCCGACTATGCGGCCGCCGACCCGCGTTTCGGCGGATTGATTTCCTCGGGCACGCAGCAGATGTCGTATCTCGCGGCACTGCTCGCCACGCATTACTCGAAGACGGCGCAGCCGCTCGGACTCGAATTCGACATGAAGCTGCGCCGCGCCGTGCATGCGGGCGACGACATCACCGTGCGCTGGACAGTCACCGACAGCCTGTGGAAGGAAAAACTCACGGGCGACATCGTTTCGCTCGACGGTGAGGCCGTCAATCAACGCGGTGAGACGGTGATCGCCGCGACGGCGAAGATCCTCGTTTGCGCCAAACCGGCCTGAGCCGGTTCGAAGCAACGCTTACCTCCTGTGTCCCCTCTTCACGAGATACGCCCATGACCTCGCTTGCCCTTCCCTCCGGGCTGCGCGTGTTCGAGCGCGGTTGGCTCTCATCGAACAATGTGCTGTTCCTCGGCGACGAGCCCACGCTCATCGACAGCGGCTACGTCTCGCACTCGGAACAAACGCTGGCGCTCGTCGCGCACGCGCTACCCGACGGTCAACCGCTCACGCGGCTCGTCAACACGCATCTGCACTCCGATCATTGCGGCGGTAACGCCGCGCTCCAGACGCGTTACGGGTGCCGCACCTGGGTGCCTGCCGCTGAAGCCGATCCGGTCCGTCATTGGGACGAACGGCGTCTGTCGTTCGAAGCGACAGGCCAGCAATGCGCCCGCTTCACCTTCGACGAGACGCTCTCGCCCGGAGACGCCATGGCGTTCGGCGAGCACGAATGGCTGGTGCTCGGCGCACCGGGGCACGACCCCCACGCCCTGATGCTCTACAACGCCGCCGACGGCATCCTGATTTCCGGCGACGCCCTATGGGAGCGCGGCTTCGGTGTGATCTTCCCGGAACTCGACGGTGAGTCGGGATTCGCCGAACAAGCGGCGGTGCTCGATCTCATCGCGCAACTCGACGTCGCGGTCGTCATTCCCGGACACGGCAAACCGTTCGACGATATCGACGGCGCACTGGCCGCCGCACGCGGACGCCTCGACTATCTGCAAAGCGATCCCGCACGCAATGCGCGCAACGCGCTCAAGGTACTGATCGTCTTTCGTCTGATGGCGGAAGGGGACATGGCGGGCGCAACGCTCAAGGCCACGCTCGACACCGCGCGCGCGTGGCGCAACGCGGCAGCCATGCTGGCACCGCCGTCGGGGTGGCTAGGTCTTCTCGACACGCTGGTCGCGGAACTGGCGAAGGCCGGTGCACTGCGCTACGACAGCGAGACGGATACGCTGCACGCCGTTTGAGTGTCGGCCAATGCGTCCGAGGCTTCACGCAAAAAAACAACGCCGCCTGCCAGTCACGGCAAGCGGCGTTTGAGGACGTGACGTGCCGGACGAACGCTGCGGTCGCTAACGCGACGCCCGTCCTGCGACATCGTAAGGCTGACGTCACCTAGCACGCGATTACATCCTAGACGGCGCTCCCGCTCAGCCCAAGAGGATTTTCCCTGATACAGCGTCATCCGGTCCGTCAGAACCGAAGATTTCTTCGAGTGTCCGCTCACCGGGCAACGAACGAATCCCCCTATAATCGAACGATCGTTCGCGAAAAATGACCCTCTGCGAATTGCGCGCCGACGCAATGCGGATCGCCCGCCGAACGTCCTGCTCAAGGAGACTTCATGGCCCTTCCCAAGATTCTGCAAAACCTGGCGCTGCCTGTCGTGGCCTCGCCGATGTTCATCGTGAGCTACCCCGAACTGGTGCTCGCGCAGTGCAAGGCCGGTATCGTCGGCTCGTTTCCCGCGCTCAACGCGCGTGAGCCGCAGATTCTCGAGGACTGGCTCTCACGCATCACCGAGGAACTCGCGTCGTACAAGGCGGCGAATCCGGATGCGGTCGTCGGCCCGCTCGCCGTCAACCAGATCGTGCATCAGTCGAATCAGCGACTCGAACATGACGTGCGCGTGTGCGTGGAGCATCGCGTGCCGATCTTCATCACGAGCCTGCGCGCGCCGCCCAAGGAGGTGCTCGATGCGGTGCACAGCTACGGCGGTATCGTGCTGCACGACGTCATCAATCTGCGTCACGCGAACAAAGCGCTCGAAGCCGGCGTGGACGGGTTGATCCTCGTCGCCGCAGGTGCCGGTGGGCACGCGGGCACGCTCTCGCCGTTCGCACTGGTCGGCGAGGTGCGCAAGATTTTCGACGGTCCCCTCGTACTCTCCGGCTCGATTGCCAACGGGGGATCGATTCTCGCGGCGCAAGCCATGGGAGCGGACCTCGCTTACATCGGCACACGCTTCATTGCGTCGACGGAAGCGAACGCGAGCGACACCTACAAACAGGCGATCGTCGACGCGAGTGCCAACGACATCATCTATACGAACCTGTTCACGGGTGTGTCGGGCAACTACATCCGCCAGAGCATTCTGAACGCGGGTCTCGATCCCGAGGACCTGCCCACGGCCGACAAGACTGCCATGAATTTCGCCAAGGCGAAGGCATGGAAGGACATCTGGGGCGCCGGTCAGGGTGTGGGCCTGATGGACGACGTTCGCCCGGCAGCCGAGATCATCGCGCGTCTGAAGCAGGAATACGACGACACGCGCCGACGACTGGCCGGCTGATTTCGCACACCGTTCCGACACCGGCGTCGTGTCGCAAGAATCACGACGTCTGGCGCCACGAAACCGATAACACGCCCCGCCGAACCACAACCCGGCGGGCGCACGATATGCCATCGTCCCTCCCGGACTGCCGGCAATGCTCGCTTCGCCAACGAGGCGCGCAACGACAGTCCCTCTTCGAGAGGACTTGTCATGTCATCGGTTTCGAATCAGCGTGCCGTACTTGCCCCACCTCGTTATGGCCTTCCCGCCACACCGCGCGCGGGGCGTGAATCGCGCTACGCCCGCAAGGATTTCACCAGCGCGTTCCTCAGCGCGCGTCTTACAACCACAGCGACAGGAATAGGCGACATATCGTCACGCTGCCGGGACGACACCTCACGGCAGTCCGTCCCGATCTGGCCCACCGCTTTTGCGGTAATGTTGGTCGCCCAACTCGCAGCACCGGCGGTCTGTGCGCTTCCCAAACCCGCCTCTGCCGACGCGCCTTCCGGCAACGAGCCTGACGTCATCGACAGTCTCGCCAGTCATCCCGCAAATCATTCGGCTTCGGTTGGCGCCAACCCCGATCCACAGGTTGAAATGCACCCGCTGGACCTTTCGCCAGTCAGATCCGGGTACACGCTGACTGAAGCGCTACGCTCGGTGAGTGCGGCGCGCGCCCCCTTTCAGCATCTCGGCGATGCGGTCGGCGATGCTTATCGGCTGCTTGCCGGCGAGGACGTTGACCCGAAGTTTCGCCATCAGATACGCGCGGGCGCGGCGGTTGTCGATCTTGCCACGGGGCTCATACCCGAAGTGCAACTCCTCCGATTGCCCGGTGAGTTGGCCGAAGTGGCCGCCGATAGCCTCGAAGGCAAGAAGCCGGACGCCGAAAAGGTGACCGGCATTGTGCAATACGGGGACCCACGCTTATTCGGTCCACACTTTGCGTCTCGCTTCGGCCGTCCGGCCTCGGGTGAAACACAGGGAATTTCGCTGCCGGAACAGCCCACCGCGCCCGACGGTTTCCCTCAACTGGCGTCCTCTCCGGAAATCATGGAGGCCCCGCATGGCAAAGCGGAAGACCCCGCACATTTTTACCTTGAAGCACCGGGCGCACCACCTCAAGATCCCGCGCTTGTGACATCGCGCACATCAAGAACGAGGCAGAACACCTGAGCGGTTATGCAGAGGTGTTTCCCCCCGATCAGTTGCCATCCGAATCATCGTCTCGTCTGGTGTTGATCAACGGCATACGCTACCTCAGCGGCGACGCCGGCTATTACCGCGCGACGCGAGGCCGCAGCGACGATCATCTGCTCATCGATGCGCCGCGACACGACAAAGCGCAGGTTCCCGTGACATTCGATATCGTTACCGGACAGTGGCAGGCGCACGAGCCCTTACGCCTTTGCGGGGGAGGTTGTCGCGGTAGCAAAGAGATGTCGACGGACAGCATCGCGGGAACGTACTCGGAGATCGAGCGGGCAATCAGCCACCTCCATGACGAGAATATTCAAATGGCCATTCTCTACGGCATGGGGGAACTGGCCGATATGCATTTGGTGCGATCGAATCGCCCCGGCATGACAGGTATCCGCGACAACTCGATCGCGGCGCATCGAACGGCGTTGCGTGACGCCATGAAACACATCGATCGTTGGGCGCCATTGGTCACGCAACAGAGGCAAGCGGCGGCGGTTACGTCACGGCACTACTACTGGAACCACTACGGAGAGGCTTTTTGCCATGAGAACGCGGAAGTTCTCTTCCATCAGTTGCTACAAAAAGGCGTTCCGGAAGACCGGATTCGCATGATCACGGTGACGCCGCAACACCGTGCGCCCCACGTTCTCGTGCTCTATACCGAAGCGCACGACTTCATCTCACTGCTCGACCTCGTCACGCCGCAACCCCCGGTGATCAATCGCCGGGACGGCATCAGCGGCGTGACGTTCGGGGGGTTCATTTACATGAACCGCAAATCAACCATTCTGCTGGACCCCTGGAGTACGACCAAGGCTATCGAATTCTCCGGCGCAGGCAACGAACTCGACGTCATTCAAACGCTGGACGACGCATTCTCGGAAATCGGGCACCGAAGTGGTCACCCCTATACCGTGTCAGTCACCCGGCCGTTCGGCGTCCGCATCTTCGGTGCTCGCCAGCGCAGCATCTCCAGCCTTGGGAGTTCCGGCAGTCGTGGAAGTGCCGGAAGCCTTGCCGCCGTGTCTGGCGGAGACGGAAAACTTGTTATGCACTCCGAATCTCCTGCTCAAAAGGACGCGGACTCCGGCGGTAGCTGACATTCGACGCCGAGGCATGACTCCCGTCTTCGTCGCGCGTCAATGCGACGAAATCGATAGCGCGCTCAGCCGAAGCGCAAACAAGCGACGTCGCCCGATGGCAGTCTTGCGCATAGTCGCCGGATCGGCCTCACGCCTGCCCAGCCTTGCCCACACGCGCCTATCTTAGGAGGTAATTCATGCGGTATTCGTCGCATTGTCGTGCGATCCACGCTCCGCCCTGCTACCAAGCCAGCCACACCGCGCTCTCCCGCGAAGCGAATGCGTTCGCGGCACCGGCCTTTCCCCATGAGTTCAGCGGTACCCAAAATGCCCGGAAACACATCGGCGGCAACCGATCGGCTAGCCCTGGCGCAAGCGCCGCGCCATCGTCAGGCAGCGCCTGGTCAGTCGCTTTGGCCGCAATGCTGGTCGCCAATCTCGTGGTTCCTCCAGCGCTCGCAACCCCGATGCTTCCGCGCGTCTCGGGGCGGCAGCGTGATGACGAGTACGCGCCCGGCGACAGCGCGCCCGCCGCCTCAGTCGGACGCACGGAAAGCCCCCGGGATGTGGAAATACAGCCGATCAATCCACCACGGATCAAAACTCACTACACCACGCCGGAATTTCTCAGGGCCCTGGCCAGCGCCAATGAGCCATTCCGCAATCTTGGCAAGGCAGTGGGCGACGCGTACAACGTGATGACCGGCGACGAAGTGGCTCAGCCAACGGTGCAAAGGACACAGCAAGTCGGTGAGGTGATGGACGTCGCCACAGGGTTGATCCCCGACGTACAACTGTTTCGATTGCCCGCACGACTGGCCGACGTACTCGCCGACGCGCTTGAGGGCAACCCGCGAATCTCCACCAAGATCACCGACATCTTGCAGTTCGGCGATCCGCGCGCTTTGGGGACCGGCCTGCCGATACGGCAAGAGTCCGCACCGGTTCAATCCTTCTCGGACAGACGCACCCCATTGCGCGAGCGCGAGCCCGCGCCCGCCGACGACATTGATAGGCGTATGCCGGCAGAGCCCCATGGCGGCGAGCCTCAGCCACAGAGCC
>JARLJF010000078.1 GCA_031291335.1 Pandoraea sp.
AAGCACTTCGAGATGCCGTACATGCCGTCCGGACGATGCGGCGCGTCGACGTCGAGCACTTCCGTCACGGGATGGAAACCGACCGCGTGATTCGAGCTGGCGTAGATGATGCGCTTCACGCCCTGCTTCTGCGCGGCACTGTAGACGTTGTACAGGCCGAGAATGTTGGCTTGCAGAATGTCGTCGAACGGCGCTTCGACGGAGACGCCACCGAGATGCACCAGCGCATCGACGCCTTCGAGCAGCGCGTGCACCGCGGCGCGATCGGCGAGGTCGACCTGCATGGCCTCTTCGTGCGGCGCATCGGCCGTGACCGGCACGATGTCGCTCACGCGCACGATGTCCGCCCACTCGGCGAGCTTGCCGCGCAGTTGTTTGCCAAGATTGCCCGCCGCGCCGGTCAGCAGCAGACGGCGAAAGGGTTTGCCTGAAGTCTGGCTCATGTCACTCCTTGTTCATCGGTAGATCGCAATGCATGCCACGACTCATTGCCGCATCGCCACAACAAAACCGACGCCGCGCCGCACACCCAAGGGGGAGTGTGCAGCGCGGCGCACGCCAAAATTTCGGGCGACGAGGTCTTGCCTCGCCGCGCCACCCATCGTCATTCGAAACTCGCCGCCTGCCTTCAGGCATTGGCCGTCCGCCCCATGTCGACACGCTTGACCGGCGACGGCGTGGCCGTGCCCGTGATACCGGGCCTGACCACCGTCCACAGAATCACCGCGCCGATCAGATCGCCCAAGCCCAGCGCCACGAAGAACGGGGCGTAACCGACTGCCGTCACGAAGGTGCCGATCACCAGCGTGAAGAGCAAATTGCCGATACCGGCGGACAACCCCGCCAGCCCTGTCACCGTCGCCACTTCGTTACGCGGGAACAGGTCGGCCGACATCGAAATCACACTGATCGAGAGTGTCTGGTGCGCAAAGCCGCCCAGGCACAGCAGGAAGATCGCCATCATCGGATCTTTGACGAAGCCCACGCCGCACATTGCCGTCATGATGATGGCACCGATCGTGAATACGACGCGCTTGCCATTGAAGATCGTGATCTTGAAATGCTTGTTCAGCCACACGGAAATCGTACCGCCCATCAGGCACCCGATGTCCGCTGCCACGAACGGCAACCATGCCGTGGCCGCAATCGTCTTCAGATCGAAACCGCGCGCTTGATTGAGGTACAGCGGCATCCAGAACACGATCGTGCCCCACACCGGATCGGCGAAGAAGCGCGGCAGTGCGATACCCCAGAAGTTGCGCTGACGCAGGATCGAGATCAGGTTCGGCTTGCGGGCATCGGCAACAGCATCAACGGCATTGCCTTCATTGATATAGTCGGACTCCGCTTTCGTGAGCGCCGGATGATCGGTCGGATGGCGATAGAACACGAACCACAGCACGCCCCACACGAGACCGAGACCGCCCGCGATCACGAACGCCGTTTCCCAGTTGTAGCGCAGGATCGACCAGGCGATCAGCGGCGGCGCCAGAATCGCGCCGATCGAGGTGCCGATGTTGAAGATGCCCGCGGCGAGCGCGCGCTCCTTCGACGGGAACCAGAACGCCGCGGCACGCATACCGGCCGGAATGAACGACGCCTCGGCCAGACCGAGCAAGCCGCGCAATACGAACAGACCGATCCAGCCGTCTGCCAGACCGTGCAGCATGCACACCACCGACCACATCACACCGCACAGCAGGAAGCCCAGTCGCAGGCCAATGCGGTCCATCAAATAACCGGTGAGCGGGGCACCAATCGGATACAACACGAGAAATGCGCCGGTAATCCAGCCGTATTGCTGGGTGCTGATGTGGAGATCCTTCATTACCGTGGGAGCGGCAACGGCAAGCGAGCTACGCGCAAGGTAGTTCATGACCGTGCCAAGCGTCAGCAGTCCGATCATCCACCAGCGCAGGCCTTTGATCTTCAGTGCCATGATGGTTGTCTCTCTCCGTGAGTATTTTTTGTGGCGAGTCCGTCGCTCGCATGGAGAGGCATCCTACGTGAGACGATGTACGATGACAATGGCCGAATACGCCGTTTACGGATAATCCCTAGTGTTTCACACGATGAAGCGCATCAGCGCTCAATCCCTTTACAGCATTGAAGTTTGCACATACTGGGAGAGTTTTTCCACATGTGAATGAATTGATGAGATGTCTTGTTGTATGACATCTTATATTTAGCAGCCTACAGAGTTTCGCGGCGCACCGGGGCGCGGACAGAGTGACGCCTGCGAAACGAACGGGCAAGAAAAAACCGCCCGGACGTTGCCGTCCGGACGGTTTCTTCACAGTGACGCAGATGCCTACCTCCGCGTCCCTCCTCTCAACCCCGTATTTGTGGTTTTGGCAGGCGTAACCTGCGCGCACCCCGAAGGGTGCGCGTTGATGCTTGGCATGCCGATGAGGCTTAGCGCGGCAATTCCGAGTGCCCCATCAGGAACTCGTCGACGGCACGGGCGCACTGGCGGCCTTCGCGAATCGCCCACACCACCAGCGACTGGCCGCGACGCACGTCACCGGCCGCGAACACCTTCGGCAGGTTCGTCGTGTAGGCGCGCTCGCCTTCGGTCGAGGCACGCACGTTACCGCGCGCATCCTTGTCGACGCCGAACGCTTCGAGCACGGTCTGCAGCGGCGAGACGAAGCCCATCGCGAGCAGCACCAGATCGGCCTTGAGTTCGAATTCCGAGCCCGGCACTTCCTGCATCTTGCCGTCCTTCCATTCGAGACGCACGGCGATCAGTTTCTCGACCTTGCCGTTCTTGCCTTCAAAGCGCTTTGTGGCCACCGACCAGTCGCGCTCGCAGCCCTCTTCGTGGCTCGACGACGTGCGCAGCTTGGTCGGCCAGTACGGCCACACCATCGGCTTGTTTTCCTGCTCGGGCGGCTGCGGCAGCAGCTCGAACTGCGTCACGCTCTTCGCGCCGTGACGGTTCGACGTGCCCACACAATCCGAGCCGGTATCGCCACCGCCGATCACGATCACACTCTTGCCCGTCGCCAGCATCTGGTTCGTCAGCTTGTCGCCGGCGTTGACCTTGTTTTGCTGCGGCAGGAATTCCATCGCATAGTGAATGCCTTCCAGCTCGCGGCCCGGCACCGGCAGATCGCGCGGCTGCTCTGCGCCACCCGCGATGACCACGGCATCGAACTGCGCCTGCAACTGCTCCGGCGAGATCGTCTCTTTGGAGAAGTTGTTGATGTGCGCTTCGGGCGCGTCCTTGCCAACGTAGACGCTGGTGCGGAACGTCACGCCTTCGGCTTCCATCTGGCGCATGCGGCGATCGATCAGCCACTTCTCCAGCTTGAAGTCGGGAATGCCGTAACGCAGCAGACCACCCACGCGGTCGTTCTTCTCGAACACGGTGACGTCGTGACCGGCGCGCGCGAGTTGCTGCGCCACGGCCATGCCCGCAGGGCCCGAACCGACGACGGCAACCGTCTTGCCGGTCTTGTGCTTCGCGGGTTGCGGCTCGACCCAGCCTTCGCTCCAGGCCTTGTCGATGATCGCGTGCTCGATCGACTTGATGCCCACGGCGTCGCTGTTGATGTTCAGCGTGCAGGCAGCTTCACACGGCGCCGGGCAGATGCGGCCCGTGAACTCCGGAAAGTTGTTCGTCGAGTGCAGCACCGAGATGGCCGACTTCCAGTCCTGGCGATACACCAGATCGTTGAAGTCGGGAATGATGTTGTTGACCGGGCACCCGTTGTTACAGAACGGAATGCCGCAATCCATGCAGCGTGCGCCCTGCACCTTTGCCTGATCGTCGGAGAGCGCGAGCACGAACTCCTTGTAGTGCTTCACGCGTGCCAGCGGTGCTTCGTACGACTCGCTCTGGCGCTCGAATTCGAGAAAACCTGTGACCTTGCCCATGTTTCTTCAGTCGGAAAGTTTTGTGGTTACCGTGCCTCACCCGCGCGCGGCACGCCTGCGGGGCCCTCACCCCGAGGCGTTGCCGCGCAAGCGGCTTCAGGCCGCCAGTGCTTGTTTATCGCCCGCCTTGGCCATTTCGCCCAAGGCACGCTTGTATTCGCTCGGGAACACCTTCACGAACTTGCGGCGTGCGCCGTCCCAGTCTTCGAGCAGCGCCTTCGCGCGCGATGAGCCCGTGTACTGGAAGTGACGCTCAATCAGGTCGCGCAGTTGTGCTTCGTCGGTCTGAGCGCGATGCCACAGCCCCTGACTCACCGTGCGCTCCTGCTCGCCGTGCGGCAGCACCGGATCGAGTGCGACCATCGCCGTGTTGCACTTGGCGGCGAACGTGCCGTCAGCGTCGTACACGTATGCCACACCGCCCGACATCCCCGCCGAGAAGTTACGGCCGGTCTCGCCCAGCACGACCACCGTACCGCCGGTCATATATTCGCAACCGTGATCGCCTGTGCCTTCCACCACGGCGGTAGCGCCCGAGTTGCGCACGCAGAAGCGTTCGCCGGCCACACCGTTGAAGAACGCTTCGCCTTCGATCGCGCCGATCATCACGGTGTTACCCACGATGATGTTGTCTTCGGCGTTGCCGCGGAAGTCGTTGGTCGGACGCACGATGATGCGGCCGCCCGACAGCCCCTTGCCCACGTAGTCGTTACCGTCGCCGACCAGATCGAGCGTGATGCCGCGTGCGAGGAACGCACCGAAGCTCTGACCTGCCGTGCCCTTGAGCTGCACGTGGATCGTGTCATCGGGCAGACCGTCGTGACCGTAACGCTTGGCCACTTCACCCGAGAGCATGGCGCCGACCGTACGGTTACGATTGCGCACCGGCTGAATGAACGAGACGTGCTCGCCCCTCTCGAGGGCCGGCAGCGCCTTTTCGATAAGCGCGTGATCGAGTGCGCCCGACAGGCCGTGATCTTGCGATTCGACATGCAGACGCGGCACATCGGCGTCCACTTCCGGCTGATGGAAAATGCGCGAGAAGTCGAGACCCT